>JBIIZY010000015.1:0-27236 GCA_044346035.1 Rhodoferax sp.
GGCGTGATTTTTTCCGCGATCAGCGGCTTGCGCGCCAATTTTTTGTGCGTCTGCTTTTGGCGATGCGGCCTTTGTACGCCGCGACGCATAAACTTTTGCTGCACCAAAGGCTTGCTGATAGCATTCCTCCGGATTTCATAGTGTGGTTGGCTTGGTGTTGGTTTGTTTCAGGGGTTTTTCTTGATCTCTTTGGGGTCTTTGTTCAGTCGTCAGCCAGCGCCAATGCTGGGTATCGACATCAGCTCCTCCAGCGTCAAACTGGTGGAATTGGGTCGGGACAAAGCGGGCAGCCTGGTTTTAGAGCGTTGCGGAATCGAGCCGCTGGAGCGGGGCTGGATAGTCGACGGCAATGTTGAGAAGTTTGACGAGGTGGCTGACGCCATCCGGCGTTTGGTCAAAAAATCCGGCTCCCGTACCAAGCAAGTTGCGATGGCCTTGCCGCCCTCGGCGGTAATCACAAAGAAGATCATCCTGCCCGGTGGAATGAGTGACACCGAGCTTGAGCAACAAGTGGAGCTGGAGGCCAACCAGTACATCCCATTTCCTCTTGAGGAGGTGAGTCTGGACTTCTGCGTGATCGGGCCCAGCACCACTTCGGCAGGGGACGTTGAGGTGCTGATTGCCGCATCTCGGCGGGAGAAGGTTCAAGACATACAGGGCTTGGCCGAGGCCGCTGGGCTGATGCCAGTGGTGGTTGATGTGGAATCGTATGCGTCCCGTTTGGCCGCTAGTCGCCTGATTGACAACTTACCCAACCATGGCGAAGGTTTGGTCGTCGCGCTTTTTGAAATCGGTTCACTTACCACCAGCATGCAGATACTGCGTGACAAAGAAGTGCTCTACGACCGGGACCAAGCGTTTGGCGGTGCACAACTGACCCAACTCATTGTTCGCCAATACGGTTTCTCCGGAGACGAGGCCGAGGCCAAAAAGCGCAGTGGCGATTTGCCTCCCGATTACCAAACTACCGTGCTGAACCCATTCATCGAGTCACTGGTGCAGGAGATGGGCCGGGCGTTGCAGTTCTTCTTCACTAGCACGCCCTACAACACCGTTGACCATGTTTTGGTTGCCGGTGGTTCCGCAGCCCTGCCCGGTCTTACGGCGGCCGTGACGCAACAGGTCACTTTCCCTTGCAGCCTACTCAATCCTTTTGAGGGCATGGTGGTGGGCGATGGCGTTCGCCTGAAGCGCATGACGCGTGAGGCGCCGTCGTATCTGACTTCCTGCGGCTTGGCGCTGCGGAGGTTTTCACCTTGATACGCATCAATCTGTTGCCGCACCGGGAGACTGCAAGACGGCGCAGGCGTGACGTTTTCAACCTTTCTTTGGGTTTGTCAGCATTGCTGGGCGTTGCCATTGCGGCGGTTGTTTACCTGGGTTTCCAGCATGCAGAGTCAACGCAATTGGCCACCAACCAAACCCTGCAAAGCGAGATACGCAAGCTCGAAGCACAAATCAAAGACATCGAGGGGCTTGAAGCAGAGATCGCGGCGCTGCGAGCGAGGCAACAAGCCGTGGAAGATTTGCAGGCCGATCGCAATTTGCCAGTCCACTTGCTTACTGAGTTGGTCGATCAGCTGCCTGACGGGGTGTTCGTCTCCAAGATGATTCAGGCAGGCCAGTCCGTCACGATCAACGGCACTGCGCAATCCAATGAGCGGGTGTCTGAGCTACTTCGTAACTTGAGTAACAACACCCCTTGGTTCGCCAAGCCCGAGCTTGTGGAGATCGTAGCCAGCTCGGTCAACTTGCCCGGTAGAGAGCAAAAGCGGGTGTCGAACTTTGTCATCCGTGTGGGCTTGGTGCGTGCCACCGAGGTGGAGAAGTCATCCCCACCTTCGAGCCAAGTTACTGGCGTCGAGGCTTCTTCCACCTCGCCGGTCAAAAAGTGAGGTTTCCACCATGGCAAGCATCGCAAAAACATCCATTGATTTCGCTGCGTTGCGAAGCCGGGTGCAAAGCCAACTCGCTGGCCTGGATCCCAAGGACCCAGCCGCCTGGCCAACCATTCCAAGGGTCGGGCTGTTCGTGTTGACGACGATTGCGGTCGTCGTTGTGTTGTGGTTTGTTTGGCTCAGCGCCACGCAGCAGGAGCTTGAGGCCGCGCAAGCGCAAGAGGAAAGTTTGCGCCGTGACTACAAGCTCAAGCTCAACAAGGCGGTGAATCTGGATGTCCTCAAAAAGCAGCGCGAGCAGGTGCAGCAGTACGTAACCCAGCTTGAGAAGCAGTTGCCCAGCAAAGCAGAGATGGATGCTCTGCTGTCTGACATTAACCAAGCCGGGCTGGGGCGTAGCTTGCAGTTTGATCTCTTTCGGCCTGGACAGGTTGCAGTCAAGGAGTACTACGCGGAGCTTCCGATCGCCATCAAGGTCAGTGGCCGTTACCACGACATCGGCGCGTTTGCGTCGGATATCGCGCACCTGTCCCGGATCGTGACGCTAAACAACCTCGCTATCTCGCCCAAGCCCGATGGCACTTTGGTGCTGGACGCGACAGCCAAAACGTTCCGCTACCTTGATGGCGAAGAGGTCGCCGCGCAGCGCAAGGCAACTGGCGCCAAGGTGCCCAAGAAATGAAGCTTTTGCGCTTTCCATTTTGGGTGGTCCTGGCCTTGTTTCTGGCTGGGTGCGGTGACACGCAAGATGAGGACGTGCGCCAATGGATGGTGGCTGAACGCAACCAGACGCAACCCAAAGTGCAGCCCTTGCCGGAACCCAAACAGTTTGTACCGCAGCCGTACCAAAATGCTTCTGCAGTAGAGCCTTTTAGCAACCAAAAGCTTACCCAAGCGTTGATGCGCGATTCTTCGCAAGCCGCTTCCAATGGTGCGCTGGTTGCACCTGAACTCAAACGCCGACGTGAGCCGTTGGAGGCTTTTGCTCTTGATTCAATGACGCTGGTGGGCAGCATCGCCAAAGCCGGTCGTCCGGTCGCGCTGGTGAAGGTTGACAACCTGCTCTACCAGGTTCGTCCTGGCAACTACTTGGGGCAAAACTTTGGCAAGGTAACGAAGATCTCGGAGACGGAAGTCACACTGAGAGAAATCGTGCAAGACCCGGGCGGGGAGTGGGTCGAGCGCATCGTAAGCCTCCAACTGCAGGAGAGACAACAATGACAAAACAACACGAGCGGTGGCTATCAGCCCGTTGGATGCTCCTTTTCATCGTTACGGTGCTGTGCTTTGCGCCGCCATCTGTGCATGCACAGAATCAAAACGCGATTGAATCTGTGACGGGCTCCGTGCAGGGTGGCGGCGAGGTGGTGCGGGTTGATCTAACGAAGGCACTCGAAGCGATACCTGCTGGTTTTGCGATACAGGCGCCAGCCAGAATCGCGCTTGATTTTCCGGGTGTGGCCAACGGTACCGGGCGCTCCACCGTAGAAGTTAACCAAGGTAACCTGCGCTCGATCAGTGTCGTGCAGGCGGGTGACCGCACGCGCTTGGTTCTTAACTTGCGTAAGCCCGCAGCTTACAAAGCGGAGATTCGGGACAAGTCCCTCTTCGTTTTTCTGGAGAGTTCGGTCACGAGCATGGTGGTGGCGGGTGCTGGCTCCCACTTTGCTGAAAATCTCAGCCGTGAGTCTGCCCCCTTAAAGGACATTGATTTCCGTCGGCTACCAGACGGTTCGGGGCGCGTCGTCGTGACCCTGGCAAACAACCTTGTCGGGGTTGATATTCGCCAGCAAGGTCAAACGCTCTTGGTCGAGTTTATGAAGTCGAGTCTGCCCGAGGGTTTGCGCAGGCGTTTGGATGTAACAGACTTTGGAACCCCCATCAAAACCGTTACAACACAGCAGTCTGGCGATCGCGTGCGCATGGTCATTGAGCCCAGCGGCCAGTGGGAACACAGTGCCTACCAAAGCGACGAGCAGTTTGTTATTGAGGTCAAAGAACTCAAAACCGATCCCAGGAAGCTGACCCAAGGTGTGGGCTTTAGTGGCCAGAAGTTGTCCCTGAATTTTCAGAATATCGAGGTGCGCTCACTGCTGCAGGTGATCGCCGACTTCACCAACTTCAACATTGTCACTTCCGACTCGGTCTCCGGTGCGGTCACTTTGCGCTTGCAGGATGTGCCCTGGGACCAAGCACTTGACATCATCTTGCAGGCCAAAGGCTTGGGTATGCGCAAGAGCGGCAACGTGATTTGGGTGGCTCCCAAAGATGAAATTGCCAACAAAGAAAAAATCGAGTTGGAGTCCCAGGCCGCAGTCCAAAACTTGGAGCCACTAAAAACGCAGTCGTTTCAAATGAACTATGCCAAAGCCACCGAAGTGGCTACGCAGTTGGCGGCCATGGGTTCGGGTGGCGGGGCCTCGTCTGCGGGCGCACGCATCTTGAGTGTGCGCGGCAGTGTGATTGCGGAAGCGCGAACCAACCAGCTTTTCGTCACAGACATTCCCAGCAAGCTGGAACAGGTGCAACAGCTCATTGCCAAGGTCGACATTCCTGTGCGGCAGGTGTTGATTGAGGCCCGTATTGTTGAAGCCACCGACAGCTTTGGTAAGTCTTTGGGTGTGAAGCTCGGCGGCGGTGGCCCCAGGCAGTCGACCGGCGCTGGCATTGGCGTTAACTTGTACGGCTCGCCCAGCACCAGCGGCGCGACCACGCCCAACTTGAATTTGAACAATTTCGTGAACCTTCCATCCACCGGTGCCAATGGTGTTAACACCCCGGCTGCATTCGCGCTGTCGATTTTTGGCGCCGGTACCGACCAGATTCTTAATCTCGAGATTTCCGCTCTTGAAGCAGACGGCAAGGGGAAGGTGGTTTCCAGCCCCCGCGTGGTGACAGCCGACCAGGTCAAGGCCTTGATCGAGCAGGGCACCGAGTTGCCCTACCAGGTTGCGTCCGCGAGTGGTGCCACGTCAATTGCCTTTCGCAAGGCCAACCTCAAGTTGGAAGTGACGCCCCAGATCACGCCAGAAGGCAACATCAGCTTGGCGTTGGATGTGACCAAGGACACGGTGGGAACGCTCACGCCGGCCGGGTTTGCCATTGATACCAAGCACATACAAACCCAGGTCCTGGTGGAAAACGGCGGCACGGTGGTGATCGGTGGCATCTTCACCGAGGAGCAGCAGGAAAACGAAGCCAAGGTGCCGTTTTTCGGAGACATACCCGGCCTTGGCGTGCTGTTTCGCAACCGCTCTAAGTCCACTGCCAAGCGCGAGATGTTGGTGTTCATCACCCCCAAAATGCTGTCGGACCGCGGCTTTGGAAGGTAGTGGTCCGGTGTCCCGCACCGCTGGGGTGACTGCAACGCCCTTGGTCCTGAGCTTGGTTGGTCTACCGGGTTGCGGCAAGACGACGGTGGGACGCCAGCTTGCGCGCAGGCTTCAGCTGCGTTTTGTGGACTCTGACCATGCCATCGAGGAGCGGCTGGGCTGCACCATTCGCGAGTTCTTTGAGCGCGAGGGCGAGGCCAGGTTTCGGGACATTGAGGAACAAGTGATCGATAGCCTCACCCAAGGGCGTGGAACCATCGTCTCTACCGGCGGCGGTGCGGTGTTGCGTGAGGCGAACCGGCGTAGGCTGCGGGAACGATCGCAGGTCATCTACCTCAAATCCACGCCGGAGGAGCTGTACCGCCGCTTGCGGCACGACACCACACGTCCTTTGCTGCAAGTTTCCGATCCCTTGGCGCGGATGCGTGCCTTGTTCGGGGAGCGCGACCCCTTGTACCGCGAAGTGGCCCACTTCGTACTCGAAACCGGCAGGCCCCAGGTGCCGTCCCTGGTGAACATGGTGGTCATGCAGCTAGAACTCGCAGGCTTGCTGCCGACGCGAACCGCATAGCGCCGCCGCTGCAGGCCGGGTGTGGGCGCGCTTACGGCGCGGCCGCAAATGCCCCTAAACTCGCCAGATGATGTCAGCTTCCACTTGTACCGTTTCGATCGCTCTTGCCGAGCGGAGTTACCCGATCCACATTGGTTTTGGCCTGCTGGAACAGCCCGAAGTGTGGGCCACCGTGCCGCGCGCCACTGCGGCAATGCTGGTCACGAACACCACAGTTGGCCCTTTGTACGCCGAGCGTTTGCGGCGCGTATTGCAAAGTCGTTACACCCAGGTCCACACCGTAGAGTTGCCCGACGGTGAAGCGTTCAAGAATTGGCACACCCTGAACGTGATTTTTGACGCCCTGCTGGAGCGAGCCTGTGACCGGCAGACGGTGCTGTTTGCCCTGGGAGGCGGCGTGGTGGGCGACATGGCAGGTTTTGCGGCCGCGTGCTACATGCGCGGCGTGCCTTTTGTGCAGGTGCCTACCACGCTGTTGGCGCAGGTGGACTCATCGGTAGGTGGCAAAACTGGCATCAACCATCCCTTGGGAAAGAACATGGTGGGCGCGTTCCACCAGCCGGCGCTGGTGGTGTGCGACCTTGCGGCGCTAGCGAGCTTGCCCGCGCGGGAGGTGAGTGCGGGCTTGGCCGAGATCATCAAGTACGGCCCCATCGCGGACATGGAGTTCATGGCATGGCTTGAGCTGCATATGCCTGGTTTGGTCGCTTTGGAACCCGAAGCGCTGTGCCATGCGGTGCGCCGAAGCTGCGAGATCAAAGCCTGGGTGGTTGCGCAGGACGAGCGTGAGTCGGGTCTGCGAGCCATCTTGAATTTTGGCCACACCTTCGGCCACGCCATCGAAGCGGGTTTGGGCTATGGGCAATGGCTCCATGGCGAGGCGGTGGGATGCGGCATGGTCATGGCGGCGCGGCTGTCGCAGGAGCTGGGTTTGGTGGATGGTGCTTTCGTTCTCAGGCTGCGCACCCTCATTGAACGCGCAGGCCTTCCCGTGGTGGGCCCGGTGCTGGACGCGAGCGACAACGCGGGGCGCTATTTGCAATTGATGCGGCAAGACAAGAAGGCCCAGGCTGGCGCCATCCGTTTCGTGGTGATTGACGGTGTCGGACGCGCCGCACTGCGGGAAGTGCCAGACGCCTTGGCGCGCCGCGTGATCGATGCGTGCTGCCAGTGAGCGCAGTCCTGGCCCCTTACGCTTGCTGGCCCGAGCGCACCCGCGGGCGCCGTTTTCCCGAGCAACCCACCTCCACCCGCAGCGACTACCAGCGTGACCGCGACCGCATCGTGCACTCCACTGCGTTTCGGCGCTTGGGCTACAAGACGCAGGTGTTTCTCAACCACGAAGGTGACTTGTTCCGAACGCGGATGACACACTCACTCGAGGTAGCGCAGCTGGCGCGGTCGATCGCGCGGGTCTTGCGGCTCAACGAAGACCTGGTCGAGGCAATCGCCTTGGCGCACGACTTGGGCCACACGCCGTTTGGCCACGCTGGCCAAGAGGCACTCAACGACTGCATGGCCGCGCATGGCGGCTTTGAGCACAACTTGCAAAGCCTGCGGGTCGTGGATTTTTTGGAGCAGCGCTACGGTGCACACGACGGCTTGAACCTGACCTTCGAGGCGCGAGAAGGAATTTTGAAGCACTGTGCCCGTTTGCAGGCGCAAGCGCTGGAAGCTTCGGAGCCGCCGTACGCCGATGGTGGGGGTGGCGTGGGCTGGCGTTTTTTGGAACGCAGCCAGCCCAGCCTGGAGGCGCAGCTTTGCAACCTGGCCGACCAGATGGCCTACAACGCGCACGACATCGACGATGGGGTGCGCTCCGGGCTGATTGGGCTTGCGCAGTTGCAGGCACTGCCCGTCTGGCAGCACCACCAAGAGGCCGCGCTGCGCGCCCATCCCGTGCTGGGCCAAACGCAGCACCAACGCCGGCTTTTGTACGAGACAGTGCGCAGAATGCTCAGCGCGCAGGTGGACGATGTGATTGCTGCAACCCAAGCTGCCATTGCGCGGCATGCGCCGCAGTCGGTCGCGGACGTGCGTGCTGCTGCGCCGCTGTTGGTGTGCAGCCCAACCATGCAAGAGGACTGCGCGCTGCTCAAGCAGTTTCTGTTTCGCGAGCTGTACCGGCATCCCCGTGTGGAAGCGACGATGGACATTGCCAAAGCGGTGGTGCGTGATTTGTTTGTGGCATACACCGAGGCTCCGCAGGAGATGCAGGCCGGCTTTGCCTTGCGCAGCCGTGTGCTTACCAGCCTGCACAGCGAACCCGAGCCCTTGCCGCGGGTGGTTGCCGACTACATCGCCGGTATGACGGACCGCTTCGCTGCCCGCGAGCACGCCCGGCTGACCGGTCGGCACGTTTTGGTGTGACGTGTGGGTGCATCCTCTGCCATGGCGCCCATAACCGACGAAGCCGTTATTGCGGACACCGTGCGCTGGCTGGAGCGCGCGGTGATTGGGCTGAATCTCTGCCCATTTGCCAAGGCGGTCCACGCCAAGCAACAGATTCATTACGCGATAGCCCGCTCGGAGACGGCGCCTGAGTTGCTCGATGAACTGCGTTTCGAGCTTGTTGCGCTGGCGCAGGCCCCATCTGCGCTGCGCGACACCACGCTGTGGCTGCTTCCCCGGCGCTTCCCTGAGTTTCTGGAGTTCAACGCGTTTTGCTCCCAAGCCCAACGCCTGCTGGCCCGCCTGGATCTGGTCGGCGTGCTGCAGATTGCCACCTTCCATCCGGCGTTCCAGTTTGCAGGCACCGCACCGGACGACATTACCAACTGCACCAACCGGGCACCGTATCCCATGTTGCACCTGTTGCGCGAAGACAGCGTGGACCGCGCGGTGGCCGCCTACCCGCAGGCCGAAACCATCTTCCAAAAGAACATGCAAACGTTGCAAGCCCTCGGTCCTGTTGGCTGGGCAGCGCTGGGGGTGGGTCCTGCGTCAAACGAGCACCTACCGTGACACCCAACAAAGCGCGTCCCAAGGCGCCCACTCGGCTGGCTAAGCCCGAAGCAGGTGGCCCCGATCTGCCCTTGCGCCCCGGGCAGTCCTTGGCGCTGCTTCAAGAACTGCACATCCTCACCCGCGACGGCAAGCTCAACCAAGACTCCCGGCGCAAGCTCAAGCAGGTGTTCCACCTGATTGGGTTTATCGAGAAAGCCCTAGAGACCTTGCCGCTCAAAGCGGGCACAGGCTTGCATCTGGCAGACCACGGTGCCGGCAAGTCGTACCTGGGCTTTATCTTGTATGACCTGTTGTTCAAAAAGTTGGCCAACGGTGTCATTTATGGCATCGAGACGCGTCCGGAGTTGGTCGAAAAATCGCGTGCGTTGGCGCAGCGCTTGGGTTTTGAGCGCATGGTGTTTTTGAACCTTAGCGTGGTGGACTCCCTGGCCTCAGATGCCCTGCCACCCGCTATCGATGTGGTCACCGCCTTGCACGCCTGTGACACCGCAACCGACGACGCCATTGAGTTTGGTTTGGAAAAGCGCGCCCGTGTGATCGTCTTGGTGCCGTGCTGCCAGGCGGAGGTCGCGCGCCACCTGAACTTGGTCAGGGCCCACGCGTTACGCCGCACGCCTCTGGCAGAGCTGTGGCGCCACCCGCTGCACGCCCGCGAGCTGGGGAGCCAAGTTACCAATGTCTTGCGCTGTCTGTACTTGGAGGCCTGCGGCTACCAAGTGACAGTGACCGAGTTGGTGGGGTGGGAGCACAGCATGAAAAATGAGCTCATCCTGGCGCGCTACACCGGCCAGCGTAAGCAAGCTGCGGCCCAGCGCCTGGTAAAAATCCTCGAAGAGTTCGGAATTGAAGACCTGCTTGACACGCGCTTTACACGGATAAACCACAATGCCGCCGGTGTGCACGTGCCCAAGGCGGGCGCAGTGGACTGAATCAGTGTTTTCAAGAAGGAGTGGCATATGAAGAAGGTAAGAAACCTGTTCCTGGTAGCGCTAGCAGCCCTGTTGACGGCGTGCGCGAGCAGCAACCCCGACCTGGTCAAGCGTGGCGAAGCGCAGCGTTTGGCGGTGGTTGAAGACGCCGTGGTTCTGTCGGTTCGCACCGTCACCGTCGACGGCAGCCAGTCGGGCATCGGCGCCGCTGTCGGTGGTGTGGTCGGCGCAATTGGCGGCTTTAGTGGCAGCAGCGTGCAGCGCGAGTCGCAGGTGCTGGGTGTACTGGCCGGTGTTGCAGGTGCAGCGGCCGGCAACGCCATCGAACGCGTCGCAACCCGCGAGGAAGCCTTAGAGCTCTTGTTGCAACTCAAGGGCGGTGAGCGCCGTGCAGTGGTGCAGGCCAAAGGAACTGAAAAATTTGAACCGGGCGACGCCGTGATTTTGGTGACCACAGGTGGAAAAGTCCGCGTGACCAAGGCACCCAAATAGTCAAAAACTCCGTGGCCTGACCACGGAGTTGCGTGGATTCCGATGGCCCGTCTACCCCGCTTGGCGCTCGCCGGGCATCTGCACCATGTGCTTCACCGCGGCAACAACCGGCAGCCAATCTGCTTGGACGTTGCCGATTTCGAAGCCCTGCGCGACGCCATCCAAATGGCTGCCGACCAATTCGGTGTTGGCTTGCATGCGTATGTTCTGTTGCCCGACCACTTCCATCTGTTGCTCACACCGGCCGACGCAAGTTCGCTACCTTTGATGATGCAGGCTTTGGGCCGCAGGTATGTGCGCTACTTCAACAACCGCCACCGCCGCACCGGTGCATTGTGGGACGGGCGGTTCAAGTCCACGGTGCTGCAGCCGGAGCGCTTTGGACTGGAGACCATGGTGTTCATGGACGCGCACCCGCTGCGCTCGGGACAAGCCATGGTGCACCAAGCGTACCCTTGGTCCAGCAGTGCGCACTATTGCGGTGCATCAGTGGACAAACGCATCACACCGCTGCCTGCTTACTGGCACTTGGGCAATACCCCGTTCGCCCGTGAGGCGGCGTACGTCCGGCTGCTGCAAGAGGGCGTGCGTACCGAGCAGATCGAAGCTTTGGCCGCCAGCGTCAACCGCGGCTGGGCACTGGGCGATCCAGATTTCATCGACGGATTGCAAAAACTGACCGCCCGTCGCCTGCGAAAAGGCTCCCCCGGGCGGCCTAGCGGCACCACGCTGCGCTAGCGTCATTCTGCGGCTGCGCGCGGGCAGGGGGCGGAGGGGGAAGCGGAGGCGGCGCGCTATTGCCGCCAAGTTCAACCAATGCGTTGCGCCGGTGGCAGCAGGCTTCACCAAGCTTTTCCGATCGAATGTGCGGCTGTATTCGGCGGCCACCATCGAAAAGAAATAAATCTGACCCTATTTTTCTGACGCAGCCACAAGATCTGCTTTTATATAGGGTCTGACCCTTTTTATTTCACTTGGTACTTTTGTTGCATTGCAGTATCCTGCCCGATCCAAAAAACCTACCAGGAGTGCGCTATGGCGACCGCTGCAGAAGTAACCCACCTCCAAGACCACGGCTTGTACGCCCCCGAGCGCGAGCACGACGCATGCGGTGTGGGTTTTGTCGCACACATTCGTGGGGAAAAGAGCCATGCGATCGTCCAGAACGCACTGAAGATTCTTGAAAACTTGGACCACCGTGGTGCCGTAGGCGCCGACAAGCTAATGGGCGACGGTGCCGGCATCCTTTTGCAGATACCCGACACCTTGTACCGCCAAGAAATGCAGGTCCAAGGCGTGCAACTGCCTCCCCTGGGTGAATACGGTGTGGGCATGATTTTTCTGCCCAAAGAGCACGCCTCGCGTCTGGCCTGCGAGCAAGAGATGGAGCGTGCAATCAAGGCCGAGGGGCAGGTGCTTTTGGGTTGGCGCGACGTGCCGGTGAACCGCGACATGCCCATGTCGCCCACGGTGCGGGCCAAGGAGCCGGTGCTGCGCCAGGTGTTCATCGGGCGCGGCAACGACGTGATCGTGCAAGACGCGCTGGAGCGCAAGCTCTATGTCATCCGCAAAACCGCCAGCGCGGCCATCCAGAACCTGCGGCTCAAGCACAGCAAGGAGTACTACGTGCCCAGCATGTCCAGCCGCACCGTGGTTTACAAGGGCCTGCTGCTGGCCGACCAGGTCGGCGTGTACTTCAAGGACCTGGAGGACGAGCGCTGCGTTTCTGCCCTGGGCTTGGTACACCAGCGCTTTTCCACCAACACCTTTCCCGAATGGCCGCTCGCCCACCCATACCGCTATGTGGCGCACAACGGCGAGATCAACACAGTCAAGGGCAACTACAACTGGATGAAGGCGCGCGAAGGCGTGATGTCTTCGCCGGTGCTGGGTGCCGATCTGCACAAGCTCTACCCGATCAGCTTTGCCGACCAATCGGACACCGCAACCTTTGACAACTGCCTGGAGCTGCTCACCATGGCGGGCTACCCGATCAGTCAGGCGGTGATGATGATGATTCCCGAACCATGGGAGCAGCACAGCACCATGGACCCACGCCGCAAAGCGTTTTACGAGTACCACGCGGCCATGATGGAGCCTTGGGACGGACCGGCATCCATCGTGTTTACCGATGGTCGCCAGATCGGCGCGACCTTGGACCGCAATGGTCTTCGCCCGTCGCGCTATTGCATTACTGACGACGACTTGGTCATCATGGGCTCGGAGTCAGGCGTCCTGCCGGTGCCCGAGAACAAAATCGTGCGCAAGTGGCGGCTACAGCCCGGCAAGATGTTCCTGATTGACCTGGAGCAGGGCCGCATGATCGATGACGAGGAGCTCAAGGCCAACCTCGCCCACAGCAAACCGTACAAGCAGTGGATCGAGAACCTGCGTATCAAGCTCGACGATGTCAACTTCGCAGACCGCAGAAGTGCCCCGGTGCACCGTGATGCCGACACAGCCGTGGCACCCCGGCGATTTACCGACAAAGTAGCACTGCTGGACCGCCAACAGGCCTTTGGCTTCACCCAAGAAGACATCAAATTTCTGATCGCGCCCATGGCCACTGCCGGTGAAGAGGCGGTGGGCTCCATGGGCAACGACAGCCCCCTGGCAGTCTTGTCCAACAAAGACAAGCCGCTGTACAACTACTTCAAGCAGCTGTTTGCGCAGGTGACCAATCCGCCTATCGATCCGATTCGCGAGGCCATCGTGATGTCCTTGGTGTCCTTCATCGGTCCCAAGCCCAATCTGCTGGACATCAACCAGGTTAATCCGCCGATGCGCTTGGAGGTGACGCAGCCGGTGCTGGACTTCGCCGACATGGCAAAGCTGCGCAACATCGAAGCCCACACCCAAGGTAAGTTTCGCAGCTACACGCTCGATATCACCTATCCCCTGGCCTGGGGCCGGGAGGGCGTGGAGGCCAAGCTGGCGTCCTTGTGTGCCGAAGCGGTGGATGCGATTCGCAGTGGCAACAATATCTTGATCATCAGTGACCGTGGCATCACCGCTGAGCAGGTTGCCATACCTGCGTTGCTGGCGTTGTCCGCTGTGCACCAGCATTTGGTGAAAGCCGGTCTGCGCACCACCACCGGCTTGGTGGTGGAGACCGGCACCGCCCGCGAAGTACACCACTTTGCGGTGCTGGCCGGTTATGGCGCTGAGGCAGTACACCCCTACTTGGCGATGGAAACCCTGTCGCACATGCACAAGGACCTGGCGGGTGATCTCAGTGCAGAGAAAGCCATTTACAACTACATCAAGGCCATCGGTAAAGGATTGTCCAAGATCATGTCCAAGATGGGCGTGAGCACCTACATGAGCTACTGCGGCGCGCAGCTGTTTGAGGCCATTGGCCTCTCCAGCACCACCGTGCAGCAGTACTTCACCGGCACGCCCAGCCGGGTTGAAGGCATTGGCGTGTTCGAAATCGCCGAAGAGTCCATCCGCATGCACAAGGCCGCGTTCGGCGACAACCCGGTGTTGGCCAATGCCCTAGAGACTGGCGGCGAATACGCCTGGCGCGTGCGTGGCGAAGACCACATGTGGACGCCGGACGCCATCGCCAAGCTGCAGCACTCCACCCGCGCCAACAACTGGAACACCTACAAAGAGTACGCCCAGATCATCAACGACCAGAGCAAGCGCCACCTCACACTGCGCGGCCTGTTTGAGTTCAAGATCGATCCGTCCAAAGCGATCTCGGTTGACGAAGTTGAGCCGGCCAAAGAGATCGTTAAGCGCTTTGCCACGGGCGCCATGTCGCTGGGCTCTATTTCCACCGAAGCCCACGCCACGCTGGCCGTGGCCATGAACCGCATTGGCGGCAAGAGCAATACCGGCGAAGGCGGCGAAGACCCGGCGCGCTACCGCCAGGAGCTCAAAGGCATCCCGATCAAACAAGGCGACTCGCTCAAGAGCATCATCGGCGAGGATGTGGTGGAAGTTGATATGCCACTGCAAGCTGGCGACTCCCTGCGTTCGCGCATCAAGCAGGTGGCCTCAGGCCGCTTTGGTGTCACAGCGGAGTACCTCTCCAGTGCCGACCAAATTCAGATCAAGATGGCCCAGGGCGCCAAGCCTGGCGAGGGCGGCCAGTTGCCCGGTGGCAAGGTGTCGGAGTACATCGGCAGGTTGCGCTACTCGGTGCCAGGTGTGGGCCTGATTTCGCCACCGCCGCACCACGACATTTATTCGATTGAAGACCTGGCGCAGCTCATCCACGACCTCAAAAACGTGGCGCCGCACTCCGGCATCAGCGTCAAGCTGGTGTCCGAGATTGGTGTGGGCACGATTGCCGCTGGCGTTGCCAAGTGCAAGGCCGACCATGTAGTGATTGCCGGACACGACGGCGGTACCGGCGCGTCACCGTGGTCGTCCATCAAGCACTGCGGCAGCCCGTGGGAAATTGGTCTGGCAGAAACCCAGCAAACCCTGGTGCTCAACCGCCTGCGCAGCCGCATCCGCGTCCAGGCCGATGGCCAAATGAAAACCGGCCGCGATGTGGCCATTGGTGCGCTCCTGGGCGCCGATGAATTCGGTTTTGCCACTGCGCCGCTGGTGGTGGAGGGCTGCATCATGATGCGCAAGTGCCACCTCAACACCTGCCCGGTGGGTGTGGCCACGCAAGACCCGGTGCTGCGCGCCAAGTTCTCTGGCAAGCCCGAGCATGTGGTGAACTATTTCTTTTTCGTTGCCGAAGAGGTGCGCCAGATCATGGCGCAACTGGGCATTCGCAAGTTTGACGACCTGGTTGGCCGCGCCGACTTGCTCGACATGCGCAAAGGCATCGAGCACTGGAAGGCCAGCGGGCTCGACTTCAGCCGCCTGTTCGCCTTGCCCAACGTCCCTGCCGATGTGCCGCGTTTCCAGACCCTGGAGCAAGAGCACGGCCTGGAAAAAGCGCTCGATAACGTGCTGATTGCCAAGAGCCGCCAAGCCATCGACAAAGGCGAGCGGGTGCAGTTCATGGAGGTGGCGCGCAACGTCAACCGCTCGGTGGGTGCCATGCTGTCGGGTGCAGTGACCAAGGTCCACCCCCAAGGCCTGCCCGACGATACGATTCGTATCCAGTTGGAGGGCACCGGTGGACAGTCGTTCGGCGCGTTTCTCGCCAGGGGCATCACCTTGTACCTGATCGGCGACGCCAACGACTACACCGGCAAGGGCTTGTCGGGTGGCCGCGTCGTGGTGCGACCCAGCATCGACTTCCGCGGCGTGCCAACGGCCAACACCATTGTGGGTAACACCGTGATGTACGGAGCAACCTCGGGCGAAGCGTTTTTTAGTGGCGTGGCCGGTGAGCGCTTTGCGGTGCGTCTGTCGGGCGCCACCGCCGTGGTGGAAGGCACCGGCGACCACGGTTGCGAGTACATGACCGGTGGCACGGTGGTGGTGCTGGGCAAGACGGGGCGCAACTTTGCCGCGGGCATGAGCGGCGGTATCGCCTACGTGTACGACGAAGATGGCCAGTTTGCCAAGCGTTGCAATACCTCCATGGTTAGCTTGGACAAGGTCCTGCTGGCTTCTGAGCAGGACGCCGCAGAGTCCAAGGCCGTGTGGCACCGTGGCCAAAGCGACGAGGCGCAACTCAAAAAGCTGCTGGAAGACCACAACCGCTGGACCGGCAGCAAACGCGCCCGCGAACTGCTGGACGATTGGGCCAGCTCGCGCAGCAAGTTCGTTAAGGTGTTTCCTAACGAATACAAGCGCGCTCTGGGGGAAATGCAGGCACGTAATGCCCCCGCGGTGGCGTCGCCTGTTGCCGAACAGACCAAAAAATCTGCCGCTAAAGCAACTGCGTCGGCCAAGTAACTGCTGCAAACAGCGACCTAACGATTGAGGACACTGACCATGGGAAAAGTGACAGGATTTATGGAGTTTGCCCGCGTGGAGGAGGGCTACAAGCCGGTGGCCGAGCGCTTGAAGCACTACAAGGAATTTGTCGTGGGTCTGGACGACGCCCAAGCCAAGACGCAGTCCGCCCGGTGCATGGACTGCGGAACGCCGTTTTGCAACAACGGCTGCCCGGTTAACAACATCATTCCGGACTTCAACGACCTGGTGTTTCGTGGTGACTGGAAGGCCGCCATCGAGACACTGCACAGCACCAACAACTTCCCCGAATTCACTGGGCGTATCTGTCCCGCACCGTGCGAGGCTGCGTGCACTTTGAACGTCAACGACGATGCGGTGGGCATCAAGTCGATCGAGCACGCCATCATTGACCGCGCCTGGGCCGAAGGCTGGGTGACGCCCCAGCCGCCCAAGCAAAAAACCGGGAAAAAGGTGGCGGTTGTGGGCTCGGGCCCGGCTGGTTTGGCGGCAGCCCAGCAGCTCGCGCGTGTGGGCCACGATGTCACCCTGTTCGAGAAGAACGACCGGGTCGGCGGCCTGTTGCGCTACGGCATTCCAGACTTCAAGATGGAGAAGTCGCACATCGATCGCCGGGTCGAGCAAATGGTGGCCGAGGGTGTGACTGTCCGCACTGGCGTGTTGGTGGGCGAGATGCCTAAAGACAGCAAGGTCACCAACTGGGCCAAGGAAACCATTTCGGCAGTGCAATTGCAGCAAGACTTTGATGCGGTGCTGCTCACGGGCGGCTCCGAGCAATCGCGCGATTTGCCGGTACCGGGGCGCACCCTAGAGGGCATCCACTTCGCCATGGAGTTTTTGCCCCAGCAAAACAAGGTCAACGCGGGCGACAAGCTCAAGGGCCAGCTGCGCGCGGATGGCAAGCACGTGATCGTGATCGGCGGCGGCGATACTGGCTCCGACTGCGTAGGCACCAGCAACCGCCACGGCGCTGCCAGCGTGACCCAATTCGAGGTGATGCCCGAACCGCCGGCCGAAGAAAACCGCCCGATGACATGGCCCTACTGGCCGCTGAAGTTGCGCACCAGCTCCAGCCACGAAGAGGGCTGCGAGCGGGTGTTTTCCATCTCGACCAAAGAGTTCATCGGCGAGAAGGGGAAAGTCACCGGGTTGAAGACCGTGCAAGTCGAATGGAAGGACGGCAAGATGGTCGAGCGCGCCGGCTCCGAAAAAGTGCTGCAAGCGGACCTGGTGCTCCTGGCCATGGGCTTTGTGAACCCGGTGGCTTCGGTGCTTGATAGCTTTGGCGTCGAGAAGGACGCTCGGGGCAATGCCAAAGCCTCGACCGAGGCCGTGGGGGGCTACACCACCAACGTGCCCAAGGTGTTTGCGGCTGGTGATATGCGCCGCGGCCAAAGCCTGGTGGTCTGGGCCATTCGGGAAGGTCGGCAGGCGGCGCGCGCGGTGGACGAGTTTTTGATGGGGTCCAGTGCGCTCCCGCGTTGAAGTGCGGGTTTTCACTTATCATGCAAAAGCCGGGCGTCCACCGGCTTTTGCTTTTTTCAGCCCCCGTGTCCCACACCCCAATCGTTGAGTTTCACCAAGTCCATTTCGGATACGGTGCGCGCGCCATTTTGGACGGTGTGTCCTTCGCTGTGCCGCGCGGCAAAGTTACTGCCCTGATGGGCGCCTCCGGTGGCGGCAAAACCACCGTGTTGCGGCTTATTGGTGGCCAGGTGCGGGCCCAAAGTGGCGGTGTATTGCTGTACGACGCCGACCAGCGCGGCAGCAGCCAGGACATTGGTTTGGTGCAAGGCGAAGCCTTGTACCGTGCGCGTCGGCGCATGGGCATGCTGTTTCAGTTTGGCGCGCTGTTCACCGATTTGAGCGTGTTCGACAACGTCGCCTTCCCGCTGCGCGAGCACACCAATTTGTCGCAAGACTTGGTGCGCGATGTGGTGCTGATGAAGCTCAACGCAGTTGGCTTGCGCGGCGCACGCGATTTGTTTCCGTCCGAGATTTCTGGTGGCATGGCGCGCCGTGTCGCCCTGGCCCGCGCAATCGCGTTGGACCCGGAGCTGGTGATGTACGACGAGCCGTTCGCCGGCCTGGACCCTATCTCCTTGGGAACGGCCGCGCGGCTCATACGTGAACTCAACGACGCCATGGGCCTGACCAGTGTGGTGGTCTCGCACGATCTCAACGAGACCTTCCAGATTGCCGACCACGTCATCATCCTTGCCAACGGAAAAGTTGCCGCACAAGGTACGCCCGAAGACGTGCGCAACAGCCCGGACCCGCTGGTGCACCAGTTCGTCAACGCCTTGCCCGAAGGGCCGGTGCGCTTCCACTACCCGGCTGCCAGCGTGGAGCAGGATTTTGCTGGGGGGGCACAGCCATGAAGTGGCTGCGTCCGTCCGAATTGGGTTGGGCCTTGCGCAGCCAGTTGGCGTCACTGGGCTTTGGGGCCCGACTGTTCATACGGCTGCTGGGTACGCTGGGTGCGACCCTCAGGCGCCCCGCGCTGCTGCGCGATCAGGTGCATTTCATGGGCAACTACTCCCTGGCCATCATTGCGGTCTCGGGCACCTTTGTTGGTTTTGTACTTGGCTTGCAGGGTTACTACACCCTGCAGCGCTACGGCTCTGCCGAGGCTCTGGGGCTCTTGGTTGCGCTCAGCCTGGTGCGTGAGCTGGGGCCGGTTGTCACCGCCTTGCTGTTTGCCGGGCGCGCTGGCACTGCGCTCACCGCCGAGATCGGTCTGATGAAGGCAGGCGAGCAACTCAGCGCCATGGAGATGATGGCGGTGGACCCGATTCAGCGCATTCTGGCCCCGCGTTTTTGGGGCGCGGTGTTCGCTATGCCCTTGTTGGCGGCGGTGTTTAGTGCGGTGGGAATCTTGGGTGGTTGGGCTGTGGGTGTGCTGATGATCGGTATCGATGCGGGCTCGTTTTGGAGCCAAATGCAAGGCGGCGTGGATGTGTGGGCCGACGTGGGCAACGGCGTACTCAAGAGCGTGGTTTTTGGGTTCGCGGTGAGCTTTATTGCGCTCCTGCAAGGCTACGAAGCGCAGCCCACGCCGGAGGGTGTTGCGCGGGCTACCACGCGCACTGTGGTGGTGGCATCGCTGACGGTGCTGGGGCTCGATTTCGTGCTGACGGCCATGATGTTTAGTATTTAGGGGACCAAAGAATGCAACGCTCCAACAAAGATGTGTGGGTCGGTTTGTTTGTGCTGGTGGGCGCCGCTGCCGTCCTTTTCTTGGCCCTGCAGTCGGCCAACCTGTTGTCGCTGAGTTTCGATCGCGGATACCGGGTCACCGCCAAGTTCGACAACATCGGTGGCCTCAAGCCCAAGGCGGCGGTCAAGAGCAGCGGTGTCGTGGTCGGGCGCGTCGAATCGATCACCTTTGATGACAAAGCATTCCAGGCCCGGGTGACGCTTGCCATGGACACGCGCTACGCCTTTCCCAAAGACAGCTCGCTGAAGATACTTACCTCTGGGTTGCTTGGGGAGCAGTACATCGGCATCGAGGCCGGTGCTGATGTGGCCAACCTGGCCGCTGGCGACACCATTGCCTCCACCCAGTCAGCGGTTGTGTTGGAGAACCTGATCAGCCAATTTCTGTACAGCAAAGCTGCAGACGGCCCCAGCGCGGAGAAGGACAAATGACTCCCCGCTCCCTTCGATCGGGTCTGGCAGCGTTGGTGCTGCTGTTGTTGCAAGCCTGCGCTTCCGCCCCCCAGCGCGACGCACGTGACCCGCTGGAGCCGGTCAACCGCGTGGTCTTCGGTATCAACGAGGCAGTCGACGGTGCGCTGCTCAAGCCGGCTGCTACGGTGTACCGGGACGTTGCGCCAAGTTGGATGCGCAAAGGCGTTCGCAACTTCTTCAATAACCTGCAAGACGCGTGGTCGGTGGTGAACAACGGTTTGCAAGGGCGCGGCGAGGAAATGGGCAACAACCTGGGCCGGGTGATGCTTAACTCCAGCTTTGGACTGCTTGGCTTGATCGACATTGCGAGCGAAGCTGGCATTGAGCGCGACACCGCAGATTTCGGGCTGACCCTGGGAAGGTGGGGCGTGGCGCCGGGACCGTACATCGTGCTGCCGCTCTTGGGCCCCTCTACCGTGCGGGAGGTCGTCGCGCTCCCGGTGGATCGCAGCGCCGACCCCATCAACCAACTGGAGTCGCCGAGCGCGATTGGTTTGACCGCCGTCAAGTTGATCGATATCCGGGCAGGGTTTCTGGGCGCGGACTCGGTGCTCGGTGGCGCCGCCTTGGACAAATACACCTTTACCCGCGACGCCTACTTGCAGCGCCAGCGCAACAAGCAGTACGACGGCAACCCGCCAGAGGAAGACAGTGCACCATGACCCCGCAAGCCCTGCGAGCGGCCCAGGAATCGTGCCTGCCTTCATAATGCCGAACATCAGCACGGTGGAGTAGACGGTATGGCATTTGGATTTCTGCGCAAGATGGCTCTTGGATTCTCGGTGGTGGGCGCGCTCCTGTTTTCGTTGGCGTCCCACGCCCAAGACGAGGCGCCCGACGCCTTGATCAAGCGGCTCTCGGCCGATGTGCTCGACACCATCCGTGCGGACAAGTCGATCAAGGCGGGAGACATCGGGCGCGTGGTTGCCTTGGTGGATTCCCGGATCATGCCCAATGTGAATTTTCAGCGCATGACCGCTGCGGCCGTGGGACCCGCATGGCGACAAGCCACTCCAGAGCAGCAAAAGCGCTTGCAAGACGAGTTCAAGATTCTGTTGGTTCGTACCTACTCCGGCGCGCTGGCGCAGGTCACAGACCAGACCATTTCTATGCGCCCGCTGCGTGCCAGCCCTGAGGACAAAGAGGTTGTCGTACGCTCTGAAATTCGCGGCAGCGGTGACCCCATCCAACTCGACTACCGCCTCGAAAAAACACCCGGGCAGGGTGCAGGCTGGAAGATTTACAACATCAATGTGTTGGGTGTCTGGCTGGTGGAGACCTACCGCAGCCAATTTGCCCAGGAGATCAATGCCAAGGGTTTGGACGGCCTGATCGCCACCTTGTCCGAACGCAACCGGGCGAATGCCGCCAAGAAGGGTTGACATGCTGACCTTGCCCACCACGCTCACCCAGGCTCAAGCCCAGGATTGCTTGCGACAACTGACCGTTGGCGTGCACAGCGAGCCAGCAGCCCAAGTGGTGGTGGACGCCGCAGACCTGCGCAGCTTTGACTCGTCGGCGTTGGCGGTGTTGCTGGCCTTGCGCCGTGAGTGCGCCCGGGCAGGCAAGCGGTTTGCTGTACAGGGACTGCCCCAGCGCCTGCGTGATTTGGCCAACCTGTACGGCATCGAAGGTCTGCTACCCAGCGCATAGTCTTCGCCGGGTAAACTCAGCGGCTCCCATGCCCGCTATTTCGTTTCAATCGGTCTCCAAGTCGTACCCGTCTCCAAGTACACCGGGCAAGGCCGCAGGCAAAGGCCACTTTTTTGCACTTGATGGTGTGTCGCTGGCAATCGAAGAGGGCGAGTTCTTCGGTTTGTTAGGCCCCAACGGCGCGGGAAAAACCACCCTGATTAGTATTCTTGCGGGTCTGTCCAAGCCCAGCGCTGGTCAGGCCAGCGTGATGGGGTTTGATGTGCAGGCCGATTACGCCCAAGCGCGCCTGCGGCTCGGCGTGGTGCCGCAAGAGCTGGTGTTCGATCCGTTTTTCAATGTGCGCGAGGCTTTGCGCATCCAGTCGGGCTACTTTGGCGTCAAGCACAACGACGACTGGATTGATGAGTTGCTGGCCCAGCTCGGCTTAACTGACAAGGCCGGGGCGAACATGCGCCAGCTCTCCGGCGGCATGAAGCGCAGGGTGCTGGTGGCGCAGGCCTTGGTACACAAGCCGCCGGTCATCGTCTTGGATGAGCCCACGGCGGGTGTCGACGTGGAACTGCGCCAGACCCTATGGCAGTTCATTGCCAAGCTCAACAAACAAGGCCACACCGTTTTACTCACCACCCACTACCTCGAAGAGGCGGAGGCCTTGTGCGGGCGCATTGCGATGCTCAAGAGTGGCCGGATCGTGGCGCTGGACAAAACCAGCGACTTGCTACAGGCGGCGTCCAGCAATGTGCTGCGCTTCAAACTCGACGCCGATCTGCCCCCGCATCTCGCAGCCAGGGCGCGCATAACCGGTCGCATTGTTCAGCTCCCAGCCAAAGATGCGCACGAGGTAGAGCGCTATTTGGCCGCTGTGCGAGAAGCCGGCTTGGTGGCGCAGGACGTGGAGATCCGCAAGGCAGATTTGGAAGACGTATTCCTCGATGTCATGACGAAAAACAAGGACGCGGCGCCCGGCGTTGGCGCCGCACCCACACCATGAACGGCTGGCAGACCTTGTTGTACAAGGAGGTGCTGCGCTTTTGGAAAGTGGCCTTCCAAACCATCGCCGGTCCGGTACTGACAGCCATGCTGTACCTGCTGATTTTTGGCCACGCCTTAGAAGACCATGTCAAGGTGTACGACCAGGTGGCTTACACCGCCTTTTTGGTGCCGGGCTTGGCCATGATGAGCTTGTTACAAAACGCGTTTGCCAACAGCTCGTCCTCGCTCATCATGAGCAAGGTCATGGGTAACCTGGTGTTTTTGATGCTCACGCCTTTGTCGTACTGGCACTGGTTTGTCGCCTACGTGGGCGCGGCGGTGGTGCGTGGCCTGGTGGTGGGCGTGGGGGTGTTTGCGGTCTCGGCGCCGTTTACGCACATCAGCTTTGTCGCGCCACTCTGGATCGTGGTGTTTGCGGTGCTTGGTGCCGCATTGATGGGCACGCTTGGACTGATTGCTGGCTTGTGGGCCGAAAAGTTCGATCAGCTTGCTGCCTTCCAGAATTTCGTCGTCATGCCCATGACGTTTTTGAGTGGCGTGTTTTATTCGATCCACTCGCTGCCAACGTTCTGGCAGGGCGTCAGCCACCTCAACCCGTTCTTCTACATGATCGACGGTTTCCGGTTTGGATTTTTCGGTGTCAGTGATGTGTCACCCTGGCTAAGCTTGGGCATGGTCGGTGCCGCACTCGCGTTGGTCAGTGCCGTGGCCTTGAACCTGCTGCGCACCGGTTACAAAATTCGCAGCTAGCCTGCCCACCAGCGATACAACCTGCCATGACCGCAGACCAACTTCGATCCCTGATTACCGCCGGCATTGCCTGCCAGCATTGCGCACTTGAGGGAGATGGCCGCCATTGGTATGCCACCATCGTGTCGAGTGCCTTTGAAGGCAAGCGCCTGATTGCGCGCCACCAAATGGTGTATGCCACCTTGGGCGCGCGCATGCACACCGACGAGGTGCATGCGCTGTCGATGAAGACCTTCACCCCGGGCGAGTGGGCCCAACAAGAGAACTGATTTTTCGCATGGACAAGTTACGTATCCGCGGCGGTAGCCGCCTGGTGGGTGAGGTGCAGATATCTGGGGCCAAAAATGCAGCCCTGCCTGAGCTGTGCGCCACCCTGCTGACCGCCCAGCCCGTGGCCTTGCACAACGTGCCGCGGCTGCAGGATGTCAGCACCATGGTCAAGCTGATTCGCAACATGGGCGTTGCCGTCGAGGTGCGTGAGGATGGAACCGTCACGGTCAATGCGGCCGGTCTGAACAACCCGCAGGCACCCTACGAGCTGGTGAAAACTATGCGTGCCTCGGTGCTGGCCTTGGGCCCCTTGCTAGCGCGGTTTGGCCATGCCAAGGTTTCTTTGCCGGGCGGTTGCGCTATCGGGTCCCGTCCGGTGGATCAGCACCTCAAAGGTTTGGCCGCCATGGGTGCCGAGATCGTGGTGGAGCAGGGCTACATGTGGGCCAAGATTGCCAACGGGCGCAGCCGCCTCAAGGGCGCCCGCATTGCCACCGACATGGTCACGGTCACTGGCACCGAAAACTTTTTGATGGCAGCCAGCTTGGCAGAGGGCGAAACCATTCTGGAAAACGCCGCACAAGAGCCAGAGATTCCCGATCTGGCCGAAATGCTCATTGCCATGGGCGCGCGCATTGAAGGCCATGGCACCAGCCGCATTCGTATCCAGGGCGTCGAAGCGCTGCAAGGCTGCGCGCACCGGGTGGTGGCGGACCGCATTGAAGCTGGCACATTCTTGTGCGCGGTGGCTGCAGCGGGGGGCGATGTGTTGCTGCGCAATGGCCGTGCCGACCACCTCGATGCGGTGATTGACAAGCTGCGCGACGGCGGTGCCACCGTGACTGCAGTGGAGGAGGGCGTCCGTGTGCAGGCAGCCCAGCCCGCGGGTGGCTATTTCAAGGCGCAGAGCTTTCGCACGACCGAGTACCCGGGCTTCCCTACCGATATGCAGGCGCAATTTATGGCGCTGAACTGTGTTGCACAGGGCCACAGCAAGGTCACTGAGACGATCTTTGAGAACCGCTTCATGCATGTCAACGAGCTGGTGCGCCTGGGCGCCAACATACAGATCGATGGCAAGGTGGCGGTGGTCGAGGGTGTGCCCCGCCTGTCGGGTGCAACGGTGATGGCCACGGATCTGCGCGCGTCTGCCAGCTTGGTGATTGCCGGTTTGGTGGCCGATGGCGAAACCACAGTAGACCGTATCTACCACTTGGACCGAGGCTACGACCAAATGGAGACCAAGCTGCGTGGCATTGGTGCCGATGTGGAGCGCATCAAGTGACCGATTCCCTGATCACCTTGGCCCTCTCAAAGGGCCGCATTTTTGATGAAACCCTGCCCATGCTGCGCGCAGCGGGTATCGAGGTGCAAGACGACCCCGAGACATCGCGCAAGCTGATTTTGGACACCAACCGTCCCAACGTGCGGATTTTGGTGGTGCGCGCCACCGACGTACCCACCTATGTGCAGTACGGCGGTGCCGACCTGGGCATCACCGGCAAAGACACGCTGTTGGAGCACGGCAGCGAGGGCTTGTACCAGCCGCTCGATCTCCAGATTGCGCAGTGCCGCATCAGCGTTGCGGTGCGCGCGGATTTTGACTACGCCTGGGCTGTGCGGCAGGGTTCGCGCCTGAAAGTGGCAACCAAGTACGTGGCGATTGCACGCGAGTTTTTTGCCAGCAAGGGTGTGCATGTGGACTTGATCAAGCTCTACGGCAGCATGGAGCTGGCGCCCTTGGTCGGTCTGTCCGATGCCATCGTCGACTTGGTGTCCACCGGCAGTACGCTCAAGGCCAACCACTTGGTCGAGGTCGAGCGCATCATGGACATCAGCGCACGCTTGGTGGTCAACCAAGCGGCGCTCAAGCTCAAGCAAGCGCCCATCCGCAACATCATCCAGGCATTTTCCGGCGTGGTCGCTGCGACCGCCAGCCCGGTCTAGAGCCAGACCTTGACAAGCCCAGCATGAGCCTACGCGCACTTCCCGCCCGACTGTCTACCACCGACCCCGCGTTTGAGGCGCAGTTCCAAGCCCGGCTGCACTGGTCCGCCGATACCGACGCGGCGATTGAAAGTCGGGTGGCAGACATCTTGTCCGATGTACGGCGCCGTGGCGATGCGGCGGTGCTCGAATACACCGCGCGGTTTGACGGAGTCGTGGCCGACTCGCTGCAAGCCTTGGAGCTGACACAAGCCGAGCTTCGCGCTGCTTTTGATGCAATACCCGCCAAGCAACGTGACGCACTGCAGGCAGCTGCCGCGCGGGTGCGGGCATACCACCAGGCCCAACTGCAAGCTTGTGGCCAAAGCTGGAGCTACCGCGATGCCGACGGCTCATTGCTCGGGCAAAAGGTTACGCCGCTGGACAGGGTCGGCATTTATGTGCCTGGCGGCAAGGCCGCCTACCCTAGCAGTGTGTTGATGAACGCCATTCCCGCCCAGGTTGCCGGGGTCGGTGAGATCATCATGGTGGTGCCCACGCCGGCCCGCAAAGACGCTGGCAGTGACAGTGACAGTGGCAGTGGCAGCGTGCAGGCTGACAGGAACCCCTTGGTGCTGGCCGCCGCCTACCTTGCTGGTGTGACCCGCGCTTTCACGATCGGCGGCGCACAGGCGGTTGCCGCGCTGGCCTATGGCACCGCCACGATTGCGCCGGTTCATAAGATCACCGGCCCGGGTAACGCCTATGTCGCCGCTGCCAAGCGCCGCGTCTTCGGCACGGTGGGCATTGACATGATTGCCGGCCCCAGCGAGATCCTGGTGCTGGCCGATGGAAGTACCCCGCCCGACTGGGTGGCCATGGACTTGTTCAGCCAAGCCGAGCACGACGAACTGGCGCAGAGCATTTTGCTGTGCCCGGATGCGGCCTATATCGACCGCGTGCAGGCGTCGATCGAGCGTCTGTTGCCCACCATGCCACGCGCCACCACCATCGCCAAAAGCCTGAACGACCGGGGGGCGCTGATTCATACGCGCAGCATGGAAGAGGCCTGCGAGATCAGCAACCGCATTGCCCCGGAGCACCTCGAAGTCTCCAGTGGAGACCCGCACCGCTGGGAGCCCTTGCTGCGTCACGCAGGCGCAATTTTTTTGGGAGCTTACACCAGCGAGTCGCTCGGTGATTACTGCGCCGGCCCCAACCATGTGCTACCAACCAGTGGCACCGCGCGCTTTTCCAGCCCGCTGGGTGTGTACGACTTTCAAAAGCGCTCCAGCCTGATTGAAGTCAGCGCAGCCGGAGCGCAGGTACTCGGTCCGATTGCGGTGGAGCTGGCCCACGGCGAGGGTCTGGTTGCCCATGCATGCGCCGCGGAGATGCGCCTCAAATAGCCGTTACTTTCCATCCACGCGAACTGCCTTATGCCCCCAATCCCCTGTCCTATTGCCCTGCGCGCGTTGCTTGTGCTGCTAAGCGCCATGCTGCTGTGTGCTCCAGTCCACTCCATGACGATTCGCGAATTGCGCGCATTGCAAGCCTCGGATGCGCGCCACGGCGAAAGCTTTGTTTTGTACTACCTGGTGGGCGTGATGGAAGGTGTTGTTGAGGCCCATGCGCAAGACGTGCGCGGCGGTGCCCAGCCGCGCATTTGCCTCGATGGCCGCCGCCTCGAGCCGCGCATGGCCTTGGGTCTGTACCAAGGTGAATTGCGTCGCAACTCCGATGTCTACGAAGCCGACATGTCGGCCCAGCTGGTGGTTGCCAACGCACTCGCGGCCGCCTACCCTTGCTGATGCTAGAGCCTATTGCGCAATGACAACTCCTGGTCCTGAGATCCCGCAAGCACTGCGGGCGGTGATTGAACGCCGCATCCGGCCTGATGTGCAGGCCATGCATGCGTACG
>JBIIZY010000137.1:0-7529 GCA_044346035.1 Rhodoferax sp.
GCCAGATAGCCCGTGGTGCGCAGCATGTGCGCGTAGGCCGCTTCGGTGGCGACGTGTTCGAGGGTGGCGCGCATGGCGGCCATGGCCAGCATGCTGGCGGTGAGGGTGGTGCCAATGCCGGAATGGCCCGGTGGCGCATTGCGCTTGGCCTGCATGGCGCGCTCTGCCAGCTCGGCGCTGAAGCCGTACACCGCGCAGGGTACGCCGCCGCCCATGGGTTTGCCCAGCACCAAGGCATCGGGCTGCAAGCCGTGGGCTTGCGCGTAGCCACCACAGCCGCTGCTTACGGTGTGGGTTTCGTCCAGGATCAGCAAGGCCCCGTGTTCGCGTATCAGGGCCTGCGCCTGCTGCCAAAACCCATCGTCTGGTAGCACCATGCCGATATTGGTCATCACCGGTTCGGCCAGCACACAGGCGATGTCGCCCGCTTGCAGTGCGCGCTCTAAGGCATTGAGATCGTTGAACTCCACCACCACGGTGTGCGCGGTCAGGTCCACCACCTGGCCGAGCAGGCTGTCGCGCATCTGCGGCTTACCCCTCACCAGGTCCACAAACACGTCGTCCACGGTGCCGTGGTAGCAGCCGTTAAACACCAGCAGCTTCTTGCGCCCGGTGGCGGCGCGCACCCAGCGCAGCAGAAAGCGGTTGGCGTCGCTGGCGCTCATGGCGCTTTGCCACACCGGCAGGCCAAATCGGCGCGCCAGCTCCTCGCCGACCCAGGCGGCGTCTTCGGTGGCCAGCATGGTGGTGCAGCCGCGTTGCATCTGTGCCGCCACGGCTGCAGCCACCGCGGGGGCGGCGTGGCCGAACATGGCACCGGTGTCGCCCAAGCAAAAGTCGGTGCGCGTGTTGCCGTCCACATCGGTGACGGTGGCGCCACTGGCGTGGGCAGCGTGCAGTGCAAATGGCGTGGACCAATCGTTCATCCAGTGCAGCGGCACGCCAAACAGCCAGTGCGCAGATGCGCGTTCGGCCAGGGCCTGTGAGCGCGGGTTGGCAGCGACAAAGCGGGCCCGCTCGGATGCGGCCAGCGCTTGTAAACGGCTGGTCGACAGGCGCGCTCGGGTGGGGTCGCTGGGGGCGTCTGTGGCGGGCACCCGTGGGTGCGGCGGCGTGGCGCTGCTCGCGGTGTTGGCGTTCGGCGCAGTCGTGGGTTTTGGCATGTTGCTTCCTTGCTTGTGCTAAACCAGCAACAGCAAATGCTCGCGTTCCCAAGAGCTGATGACGCGGTTGTAGGTGGCGTACTCCAGCTCCTTGACGGCACAGAAGGCTTTGACGAACTCAGGGAACAGCACTTGCTCCAGCGCGTCGCAAGCGCGCATGCGCGAGAGCGCGTCTTCGAGGTGGTTGGGCAACTCGAAGTCGAGGTCCCAGGCGCTGCTGGTCATGGGGCTTGACGGTGTGAGCTGCTCGGTCATGCCGAGGTAGCCACAGGCCAGGGTGGCTGCCATGGCCAGGTAGGGGTTCACATCGACCCCCGGCACCCGGTTTTCCACGCGGCGCGCCTGCGGGCCGGACTTGGGGATGCGGATGCCGCAGGTGCGGTTGTCGTGGCCCCATTGCACGTTGATCGGCGCAGACATAAAGCGCGACAGCCGCCGGTACGAATTGACGTAGGGCGCCAGCATGGGCATGACCTGGGGTACGTACTTTTGCAGTCCGCCGATGTAGTGGGCAAACAGCGGGCTGGCGCTGCCGTCGGGCAGCGAGAACACGTTGTGGCCGGTGTCGCGGTCCAGCACGCTTTGGTGGATGTGCATGGCGCTGCCGGGTTCGCGCTCCATGGGTTTGGCCATGAAGGTGGCAAAAATGCCGTGGCGCAAGGCGGTTTCGCGCACCGTGCGTTTGAACAAGAACACCCGGTCGGCAAGGTCCATCGGGTCGCCATGCGAAAAGTTGATCTCCATTTGGCCAGCGCCGGCTTCGTGGATCAGCGTTTCTACACCCAGGCGGTGCACCTCGCAAAACTGCGACAGCTCCATGAAGAAGGGATCGAAGTCGTTGACCGCGTCGATGGAGTACGACTGCCGCCCGGCCTCGGGTTTGCCCGAGCGCCCCAGCGGCGGCTGCAGCGGCTCGTGCGGGTTTTGCTGGCGCGCCACCAGGTAGAACTCCATCTCGGGTGCCACCACCGGCCGCCATCCTTTGGCCTCGAACAGGCCCACCACGTGGCGCAGCACGCTACGCGGCGACAAGGTCACAGGCGAGCCATCGAACTCGTGGCAGTCGTGGATCACCACCGCCACTGGCTCGGCCGCCCAGGGCACGACGCGGGCGGTGCGCACGTCGGGCAGGCACACCATGTCGGGGTCGGTCTCGCCGACAAAGGGGCCGTTGTTGGGTTGCTGGCCATTGACGGTGTTAAGCAGCACGCTCTTGGGGAGCCGCATCTCGCCGGCTGCGAGAAACAGGTCTTTGGGAAGAATCTTGCCCCGGGCGATGCCGGTCATGTCCGGGATGACGCACTCCACCTCGTGGATGCGGTGTTGGGTGATGAATTGGGTGATGCTGTCGTTCATGGGGACGGGTGTGGGTTGAGTGCGCGCAGCACGTTTTCTGCGGTTGCGGGCGCTGTCAGGCACACCGCTTGGGAGCCGCCCCGCGCCTGCGCGATGGCATCGCGCAGCGCCTCGTACACGCTGATGGCCAGCATAAAGGGCGGCTCGCCGACAGCCTTGCTGCCAAACACATTGTCTTCGCGGTTGGGCTCGGGCCAGAGATCGATCTTGAAGTGGGACGGTATGTCTGCGGCCGTGGGAATTTTGTAGGTGCTGGGTGCGTGCGTTGCCAGGTGCCCCCGGTCGTTCCACACCAGCTGCTCGGTGGTGAGCCAGCCCATGCCTTGCACAAAGCCGCCTTCGATCTGGCCGATGTCAATGGCCGGGTTGATGGAGCGGCCCACGTCGTGCAAGACATCGACCTTCAGCACCTTGCTTTCGCCAGTGAGCGTGTCGATGGCCACTTCGGTGCAGGCCGCGCCGTAGGCAAAGTAGTAAAACGGCCGGCCCGTGAGTGTGGTCTTGTCGTAGTGGATTTTTGGGGTGCGGTAGAAGCCATCGCTCCAAAGCTGGATGCGGTTGGCATAGGCCAGTTTGACTACCTCGTCAAAACTGCGCGTGGCCTTGGGCGAGATCACCTGTCCACCCTCAAAGCGGATGGCACCGGCGCCACAGCCGTCGAGCCCACACACAAAGGCCGCAAGGTTCTCGCGCACATGGCGCGCCGCAAATTGGGCTGCGCGGCCGTTGAGGTCGGTGCCTGCCGAGGCGGCCGTGGCCGAGGCGTTGGCCACCTTGCTGGTGTCGCTGGCGGTGGCCAGTACCCGGTCAAACGCGATGCCCAGCTCGTCGGCGACGATCTGTGCCACCTTGGTGTGCAGGCCCTGGCCCATTTCGGTGCCACCGTGGTTCACCTGCACGCTGCCGTCGGTGTACACATGCACCAACGCGCCAGCTTGGTTGAACAGGGTGGCAGTGAAGCTGATGCCGAACTTGACCGGCGTAATGGCAATGCCGCGCTTGAGGACTGGGCTGTTGGCGTTCCACTGCGCAATGGCCTGCACGCGCTGGCGGTACTGCGAGCTTGCCTCCAGCTGGGCCAAGAGCGGCGCGAGGATGTTGTCCTCCACCTTCATCTGGTAGTGCGTGGTGTCGCGCTTGTGCGCTGTTCCGGAAATGGGCTCGTCGCTGTAAAGGTTGCGCAGGCGCACATCGAGCGGGTCCATCTTCAAATGCCGGGCGATGTCGCCCATCACGGCCTCAATCAGGATCACGCCTTGCGGCCCACCAAACCCACGGAATGCTGTGTGGCTTTGGGTGTGGGTTTTGCAGCGGTAGGAGGCGATGTCGACGTGCTCCAGGTAGTAGGCGTTGTCGCTGTGAAAGATGGCGCGGTCGGCCACCGGCCCGGACAGGTCGGCGCTGAAGCCGCAGTTGGCGGCCATCATCAATTGCAGTGCCGTCAGGCGGCCGGTGGCATCAAACCCGGCGGTGTATTCGTAGGCAAAGGGGTGGCGTTTGCCGGTGACCAGAAAGTCGTCATCGCGGTCCAGCCGCAGCTTGACCGCCTGCCGGTGCTTGGCAGCGGCTACCGCCGCCCAGACCGCCAAGTGCCCGGCCTGGGTCTCTTTGCCGCCGAAACCGCCGCCCATGCGGCGGCACTCCACCCGCACTGCGTGGTTGTCGATGCCCAGCGCATGCGCGACCCAGTGCTGCACTTCGCCGGGGTGCTGGGTGCTGCTGTGCACCAGCCACTGGTTTTGCTCTTGTGGCAGCACGTAGGCGATTTGGCCTTCTAGGTAAAAGTGCTCTTGGCCGCCGACTTCGAGCGTGCCGCGCAAGGTGTGTGGTGCGGCATGAAGGGCCGCTTGCGCGTCACCGCGGCGCACAAAAACGGGTGGCAGCACATAGCTCTTGGCTGCCAGTGCGTCGGCCACGGTCAGGATGGCGGGCAGCGGCGCGATGTCGAGCTTGACTTTGCGCGCCGCGTGGCGTGCTTGCAGGGTGGTGTGCGCCAGCACCAGGCCGACCACCTGGCCCACAAACTGCACGGTGCCATTGGCAAACACCGGTTCATCCCCGGCAAAGGCGGCCAGCATGGGGTCGCCGGGAATGTCAGCCGCCAAGATGACATCGACCACGCCGGGCATGGCCAGCGCCGCGCTGGCATCCACACCGCGCAGGGTGCCGTGCGCCACGTTGGACAGGATGGGCGCCGCATGCAGGGTGCCGCGCACCTCGGGCATGTCGTCGATGTAGGTGACTGCACCGGCCACCTGGGCGCGGGCACTTTCATGCCGTACCGATGTGCCGCTGGCGGGAGCTGGGCGCGCGGTGGTTGCTGCTGTGGTGGTTGCGCTGGTTTTTGGGGTGGTCTTTGCAGTGGTGCTTGCAAAGGTGCTTGCAGCGGAGGCGCCCGCGGTGAAGGTGCCTGCGGTGGAGCCCGCTGCGCCTGGTCCTGCCGCCGGGTTGGGCTCGCTGCTTTGGTTGGGGCGGTAGCTGGGGCGATGGGTGTTGCTCATGCCAGTTCCTCCACCACCAAATGCTCCAGCTGGGTGAGCGGCAGGCCCTGGCTTTCCAGCCAAAAACGCTTCAGCAAATTGCCCAGCACCTCGGTGCGGTAGTGCGCGCTGGCACGCAGGTCCGAGATGGGCTGGAACTCAGTTTGCAGCACCAGAGCGGCCTTTGTGGCGGTGTCTTGGTTCCAGGCGTTGCCTTGCAGTGCGGCTTGCGTTTTTACCGCGCGCACCGGGGTGGCTGCCACACCGCCCACGCCGATGGAGGCTGCAGTGACGCGGCCTTGGTGCAGCGTGAGGTTCAGAGCGAGGCACACCGCAGAGATATCGTCTTCGAAGCGTTTGGAGATTTTGTACACCCGGCTGAACTCGTGTGCGCTTGCCTTGGGCACTTTCACCCAGGCCAGTACTTCGTCGGCTGCCATCACGTTTTTGCGGTAGCCGGTGTACAGGTCTTCGAGTGGCATTTCGCGGTGGCCACGCTCAGACATCAGCACCACGTTGGCGCCCAACGCAATCAGCAGTGGCATGGAGTCGCCAATGGGCGATCCATTGGCCACATTGCCGCCCAAGGTGCCCGAGTTGCGCACTGGCAGTCCCGCAAATCGGTGGGCAAAGCTGGCCAGCTGGGGTCGGTCGGCAAGCAAAGCGGCGAAGGCGTCGGTCAGGGTGACTGCTGCGCCAATGGCCAGGTGGTGCGGGTAGTGCTCCACGCGGCGCAGCTCGGCCACCTGGGTGGTGTCGATGACTTGCGCAAACTGCATGTGCATTTTGGTGATCCACAAGCCCACGTCGGTGCAACCGGCTACCAATTGGGCTTGTGGATGCTGGGCGCGTGCGCGTAGCAACTCGGCCAGCGTGCGCGGTGCCAGGTAGGCGCTGGGTGCTGCGCTTTTCTGCTCTGCTGTCTTGGTCTTCGCTTCGGCCAGGGCGCGCAGTTGCGCTAGCACTGCGCCTTGGTCGAGCGTGTGCCGGGGCAACTTTTGCATGGCACAGGCGGCGTCCAAGATGGGGCGGTAGCCGGTACAGCGGCACAGGTTGCCGGAGAGCGCTGCTTGCGCCTGCTCGCGCGCAATGGGCTGCCCTTGGGCGTCTTGGTACAGCGCGAACAAGCTCATTACAAAGCCTGGGGTGCAATAGCCGCACTGCGAGCCGTGGCAGGCGACCATGGCCTCTTGCACGGGGTGCAGCGCGCCGTCTGTCTGCGCGATGTCTTCGACGGTCCACAAGGCCATGCCGTCAATCGAGTGGGCCAGTCGGATGCAGCTGTTGACCGCGCTCAGGCGCAGTGCCCCGTCGCGCGCTTCGCCTAGCACCACGGTGCAGGCGCCGCAGTCGCCCTCGCCACAGCCCTCCTTGGTGCCGGTGCAATGCAGGTCTTCGCGCAGCAAGTCGAGCAGGGTTCGGGTGGGAGGTACGTCGTGCAGGGTGACGGTGTGGCCGCGCCGGACGAATCGCAGGGGGTGGGTGGGCAGTGTGTCGGTCATGCGTGAAGGGTACAACGGGAAATCCCCCGGTGCCAAGCTGCCACCGGCGTGTAAAGTCGGGCACACATCCTGCTTTTGGTTTTTCATGTCAATCGCACCAGTCCCCCGGCTCCAACTCAGCGGCATCACCAAGGCCTATCCGGGCGTGGTGGCCAACAGTGATATCAGTTTGGCGGTGATGCCCGGCGAGACCCACGCCGTGCTCGGCGAGAACGGCGCGGGCAAGTCAACCCTGATGAAAATCATCTACGGCTCGGTCAAGGCCGATGCGGGCCACATCGCCTTCAATGGCCGCAGCGTCCAGATCCGCAACCCCAAGGAAGCGCGCTCGCTGGGTATCAGCATGGTGTTCCAGCACTTCAATTTGTTTGACACCATCACCGTGGCCGAGAACGTGTGGCTGGGTTTGGACAAAGGCATGTCGCTGGCGCAGGTGAGCGAGCGCATTGCCGCCAAGGCCGCCGAGTACGGCCTAGAAATCGACCCGTCCCGCCCGGTGCACACCCTGAGTGTGGGCGAAATGCAGCGGGTGGAAATCATCCGCGCGCTGCTGACCAGCCCGCAGCTCCTCATATTGGACGAACCCACATCGGTGCTCACGCCGCAGGCGGTGGAGAAGTTGTTTGTGGTGCTCAAGAAGCTGGCCGCCGAGGGCTGCAGCATTTTGTACATCTCGCACAAGCTGCATGAGATTCGCGCTCTGTGCAATGCATGCACCGTGCTGCGCGGCGGCAAGGTCACCGGTGTGTGCAACCCGCAGCAAGAGTCGAACGCCTCGCTGTCACGCATGATGATTGGTGCCGAGCCGCCGCAATTGGCCCACCGCGAGCAGGCCGTGGGCAAGACGGTGTTGCGCGTTGACGGGCTGCGGTTGGCCCGCGAAGACCAGTTTGGGGTGGACCTCGATGGCATCAGTTTGCAGGTAGGTGCCGGCGAGGTGGTGGGTATTGCCGGCGTGTCTGGCAACGGTCAAAAAGAACTGCTCTACGCTTTGTCGGGCGAGGACTGCCGCGCGCCCAAGGGCAGCA
>JBIIZY010000138.1:0-7385 GCA_044346035.1 Rhodoferax sp.
GGAAGCGCTTCCGCGGCGGCATGCTTTCGGGTTAGGGCACGTGTTTGGTTTCCCCTTGGCTGCCGCGCGCGGTGCGTTGGACTAAGCTGCGCGCCCGAGCCGAGCTCCTACGTCGAACTTTTAACGCCCATCGCCCATCGCCCATCGTCGCGCCGCCGCCGCGCCGACCACACACCATGCCCCCACTTTCCACTTCAGCATCCACTCCTGGCTTGCACGCGTATCCGCCCACGCGCGCCGCTGCCTTGGCTCGGGCGCAGCGCATCCGCCCGGACGCGTACGCCCGCACCCGCAACCACCTGGATGGGGCGGTCACCGGCCTGTCGCCCTACCTCACGCACGGTGTGCTAACACTGCCCGAGCTGCTGGCGCAGGTGTTGGAACGCCACGCGCTGCCGGTGCAGCACAAGCTGGTGTTTGAGCTGGGTTGGCGGGAGTACTTTCGCCATGTGTGGCGGCATGTGGGCGACGGCATTTTGGAGTCGCTGCACCCCGGTCCGCTGCCCGAAGGTTGCCACGCGCCGGAGGTGCCCGCCGACATACGCAGCGCATCCACCGGCGTGCCCGTTATCGACCAGGCGGTGCGCACCCTCTATGCCACCGGCACGCTGCACAACCATGCCCGCATGTGGCTGGCCAGTTACGTGGTGCATGTACGACGGGTGCATTGGCGGGCCGGGGCCGACTGGTTGGTCGCCCACTTGCTTGACGGTGACCTGGCCAGCAACCACCTGAGCTGGCAGTGGGTGGCCGGCACCGCCAGCCACAAGCCCTACCTGTTCAACGCCGACAACGTGGCGCGCTATGCGCCTGAGATTTGGCACAGCCCCGGCACGGTGATCGACCAGCCCTACGTGGCGCTGGATGCGATGGCGCGCTGCGCCACCCCGCTGGCTGCTGCAACCGCCGACCTGCCAGCGGGCACACCCCGCCATCCCTCGGTTGCTGAGCCCCTGCTGCACCACCAGCCACCGCCTGCCTTGGGCGTGGTGGCACCCGACGTTCAAACGCTTGCGCAACTGGCCGGGCGCGCGGTGTGGTTGGTGCTCCCTTGGGCGCTGCGCCCACCGCCGCCCGATATGCCTTCGGATGTGCTGGTGCTGGGTGTCTACCTGCACGAGCACCACCGCCAATGGCCTTGGCCGCTAGCGCGCTGGCAGTGGGTGGACACGGCCATGGCGCAGCTCACGCAGCAGCGCTGGTCCACCGATGCCGCAGGTTTGGCGACAGCCCTCGTTGGTGCAGCCAGCGTGCGCAGCGTGGACGACCCACACGCCACCCGCTGGCTCGAAGGCATCGCACAACTGGACCCTGCGCCCGCTTTGTTCCCTTTGGTGGAGCAACCGTGTCGCAGCTTTTCGCATTGGTGGACGCGGGCCACGCGCGGGATTGCACGTGCAGAGGAGTTGCTGTGAATGGCGTAACCTGCACAGCGGCAACGCTGCGCTCGCCACGGCCCTCTTTGTGTTGGTTGCGCAATGTCGACAAGGGTTCGCCCTTCGATGCGGCGAGCTCCCAAACTGGGGATGCACAGTAAATAGAATGCGGCGAAGGCCCTGAGGTTGATTTGCAACCCCGGGGCAATACCGTAATCAAGGGAGTGAACGATGACTTCAATTGGCTGCCCCAAGCGGGTTCTACGCTGGTTGTGGCCAGCCTTGGCCTTGTGCGTGGCCACCTCATTGGCCGCCCAAACACCCGCCGCACGTCCAAAGATTTCTACGACCACCACGCAGGCCAAGCCAAACATTTCCAGCGCCAAATCGGTCAAGCCCGGCCAAGCCGCACCTGCTGCGAGCCAGATCTCTGCAGCGACGGCCCGCGCGGGCAAGGGCTGGCAGGTCGGACCCCTGCCGGCCTGGGTGGTGGCGCCGCCGGAGCCCCAGGCAGGCATCACCCTTGCGCCCAACAACGGTGGACGGCGTGAAGTGCTGGTGGATTTTCAGGTGAACCACGCGCTACCAAAGCCGCAGTTCTTTGCGCGTGTGCGCAGCGTTGCGCTGGACGCCAGCGCGCTGGGTTCGGTGTCACAGCTGCAGGTGAGTTTCAACCCGGCTTACCAGAGCGCCGTCTTGCACCATGCCAGCGTGATTCGTGACGGCCAGCGCAGCGAACGCCTCGCCGACGCCCGCATCGAACCCATGCGGCGTGAACAACGCCTTGAACAGCAGGTGCTTGACGGCAGCGAGACCTTGCTGGTCGTGCTAACCGATGTGCGCGTGGGCGATGCGGTGGAGCTTGCTTACAGCGTTGAGGGGGAGAACCCTATCTTTGAAGGCCGCATTGCGGGCGGTATGCGTTTGGCATACCACTCGCCGGTAGATATGTTGCACCACCGCTGGATTGCCCCCGCCGAGCGACGCTTGTTTACAAAGGGTCTTGCTTGGGACGGCGCCATGCCCGAGCGTAGCGTCGACGGTTCGCGGCAGGTCTTGAGCATGGTGCGACAGCAGGTGGCGGCCATCGCGCAGGAGCAATTCACGCCGCCGTGGTTCAAAACCTACCCGGCTATCGACATCAGCGAGTACGCCAGTTGGAGCGAGGTCGACGCTTGGGCACAGCGCCTGTTTGCGCTTCCTACCCCCACCCCGCCCAGCGTGGCGGCCAAGGCTGCAAGCTTCAAGGACAAGGGGTTGCAGGGCCAAGCCCTGGTGTCCGAGGTGCTGCGCTTTGTCCAAGATGAAGTGCGCTACCTCAGCGTGAGCCTGGGGGAGAGCTCGCACCGCCCCAAGCCGCCGCAGCAGACACTCACAGAGCTGATGGGCGACTGCAAGGACAAGGTGGTACTTCTCAACACCATGCTGCGCGAGCTGGGATTTGACGTCAAGCCGGCACTGGTATCCATCCAGCGCAGCCGAGGCATCAGTATCTACCTGCCATCGCACGATGTTTTTGACCACGTCGTCACGCGCCTCGACCTAGACGGACGCACTTGGTACCTGGATGCCACCATGAACGGCCAAGGTCTAACTTTGGAGCGCCGAGGCCAACCGTCTTACGGTACAGCCTTGGTGGTTGGCGCAGGTGCTGCCTTGCAGCCTGTGCCCGAGCCGCCAACGGCACTCAACCAGTTGGAGTTTGAGCACCGCTGGGATCTGAGCCAGCCCGGCCGCCCAACGCCTTTCGAGTTGGTGATAAAGGCCCACGGACTGGCTGCTGAGCGCTGGCGTGCGGGCCTGGCATCGGCCGGCAAGGAGGCCGTGGTGCAAGCCATGACCGGCGGATACGCGCGCTTCTTGCCGGGGTTAATGACCGCGGGAGAGGCCACCGCCCAGGACGACCGCACCAGCAACATTTTTGAACTTAAGCAAAGGTTTGAGGTACCCGACTTCGGTACCTACAGCCGTGGCTATATCGATACCGAATACGCCGCGCTAGAAATGCTTGACGTGCTCACGGGTCCGACGGAGACGCAGCGCCGTACCCCCTTTGAAGTGGCCCAACCACGGCGTGTCGACAGCCGCATCGTGATCACCGCACTGGTGCCTTGGACTTTCAATCCACCGGCACCCACGGAAGTCGCGGACCGGCAGTTCCGCTATAGCGTGCGCGTGGATCGACAAGGCCCGCTGGCCAGCTTTGTGCGCCGCTATGAACGCCGCAGCGATGAGGTGTTGCCAGCGGAGTTGACTGCTTGGCGCGAAAAGGTCGCTCTAGCGCGCCAGCAAAGCATTGGCCGCCTGCGCGTGCCATTGTTTGACTTTGCCGCGGCGCGGCCCGAGTTTGAGAAGCTCGACCGCCGCCTACGTAACGCACGCGGATGGCGTGACGACTCACTGCAAGACATCCTCACGCGCAACGAGTTTGAGCGATTCGTAAGCACCCTGTCACTGGCCAAAGTGGCGCCAGGTAGCAAGCTTGCAGCCACGGTGCTGAGCGCGCGCGCGCAGGCCAACAACCTGCTCTCTGACTTTGCCGCCGGGCGCAAAGACGCTGAACAGTCGTTGGCTGTTCAGCCTGGAAACGAAGACGCCCTAGACGCGTTGGCAATAGCCCAGTTGGGTGCTGGGCAAGCAGAAGAGGCCTTGGCCACTTTTTCACGCATCACTCCAGAGACCCGCAGCCCAGAAGTGTCGAGCTGGATGGGCTCCATCCACTTGCTAATGGGCCGACCCGCCGAGGCCGAGACGCTTCTGCGTGATGCGGTCAACAATGGCAATGGAGAGGGACGCGAGTTTGCGCTGGCCTGGTTGTACCTGGCCGCAGAACGGCAGGGTGGTCGGGGCAAGGCGGCCATTGACGAACACGTGGAGGGTGTGGACCCCAAAAAACTAACCGGTGCGTTGTTGCGTTACTTGGTGGGGCGCATCGATAGCGACGCTCTGATGCGAAGAGCCAATGAAGACCCTGAAATGCAGCGCCTGAACCAGGCCGAGGCACACTTTTTCATCGGTCAGCGTCTGCTTGCGCAAGGTCAGCGTGAAGAGGCAATGCGCTCATTCCAGCGAGTGATCGACACCCGTGCCACGCCTTACCGGGAGTTCACTTTTGCCAAACTGGAGCTGCAGCGCGCAGGCAGATGAGTCCATGGTTTTGCGCACCGCTTCATCCCGACCGGGGGCTTGTTCCGCACAACACCAGGCCCTCTATTCCTCGGCGAAAGTCTGCCCAAAAAAAAGCCCCAACCTTCGGGTTGGGGCTTTGCATTTGGTGGTGATAGGTGGATTTGAACCACCGACATCAGCATTATGAATGCTGCGCTCTAACCAACTGAGCTATATCACCGAAGGCGGCGAGTATAACAACTCTGCAGGGGCGCCAAAAGTGCCGGTTTTCAGGTGTTGCGGAAGGCGGCTTTGCGCTTGTTGACGAAGGCGTCCATGCCTTCTTTTTGGTCGTCGGTGGCAAACAGGGCGTGGAACAGGCGACGTTCGAACATCAGGCCGTCGGACAGGCTGCTCTCAAAAGCGCTGATGCGCGCCCAGCTGAACCCCAGCAGCCCCCGCGCCTGGCTTCGGCTGGTGCGGCGGTTCAGTGTCCAGCGGACGGTTTTCAGGTGATGGCCTGATGGCTTACTTGAAAGGTGTGGGACGCGGCGTGCTGTCCGATGAAGGTGGCAGGATGGGCAGGCTGATTGTGGGCTGCTCGCCAGTCAAGGTCTTCAGGAATGCAACCAACTGGCTGTTTTCATCTTTGGTGAAAGTCCGTCCCAACTGGAGGCGACCCATCACGTCTACTGCCTGCGCGAGCGTGTCGGAAGCGCCGTCATGAAAATAGGGATACGTCATTTCTACGTTTCGCAAGGTTGGCACTTTGTAGTTGAAACGGTCGGCGTCTTTGCCGGTAACAGCAACACGCCCTTGAACATCTTTGGTGTTGCCTTTGTAGGCCTCGACCACTCCCATTTTTTGGAATGAATTGCCGCCTAAATTGGGGCCGTTATGGCAGGCTACGCAGCCGCTGGTATTAAACAATTTGTACCCCTCCAACTCTTCTTTGCTGAGTGCGTTCCTGTTGCCCAAGAGGTACTGGTCAAACTTCGAGTTGGGAGTAACCAAAGTCTTTTCAAATTCAGCAATCGCATCGGTCACCGAGTCAATATCAGGAGTGTTCTTGCCAAAAACCAGCTTGAACTCTCGTACGTAGGCGGGTATCGATGCCAGCATGTCGATGGCCAGCGTATGGCTGAATGCCATCTCGCCAGGGTTGGCGATGGGTCCGCCTGCCTGTGCCTTGAGGTCGGGCGCGCGACCGTCCCAGAATTGGGCAAGGTTCAGGCTTGAGTTCAGCACAGTCGGGGAGTTAATCGGTCCTTGCTGCCACTTGTCTCCGATCGAGGTTTTGATGTTGTCAGTGCCACCGCGGCTGAGGTTGTGGCACGAGTTGCAGGAGATGAATCCCGATTTGGAAAGGCGGGCGTCAAAGAACAGTTTTTTACCCAAATCTACCTTGCCCAAATCTACTGATTTCGGCGGTGCGACTGGCGCGTACAACTTGTCGAAATTTTCGGTTTGGGCTTGCGCTGCGCCAACGATCAAAGTTGATGAAGCCAAGGCAATGGCCAGTAAGTTGAGAGAATGAAAGCGGTTAGCGGACACAGTCGAAATCCTCCTAGGGTTGATTACAAAGTTTCCGAGGCCTTTGAGTGCCAATAAGTGGTGGCCTCAGTCGACTGGTACCTATTGTTCGGCAGCGCATCGATGAACAATCTGACCCATATCAACCCTTGGCGTTTCGGCTTTGGTGTGCCGCCAAGGCACCGCTCTCTGAGATGCGTCAGTTGCCGGCGCTTCGTGAAAAAGGTGCTGCCAAGCCCAAGCGGGATGGTCAAAGCGTTGTCGAAGCTGGGCGGCAAGCAAAGAGCGGCACCCGCTGCACACTCGGATAGAGCCCGTGAACTTTGACAAAAAGCAAACAAAAGTGAATTCGCCATAGTGACTGACTATGAAGCGGGTTGTCACAACATATTGGCTTAAATATAAGTAGATGCTTAATCTTCAGGGGTCCGCTTCACATTGTGTGTCGCAGGCCTTCAACCAGGAGTCAGTAATGGAAAACGTACCAACCTTCAGCTTCCCCCGCCTAAATGAACCCGCACCTTCTTTCAGTGTCAAAACCACATTTGGTGAACGTACGCTCGAAGACTACAAGGGCAAATGGCTCATCCTCTTCTCTCACCCTGCGGACTTCACTCCGGTGTGCACCACTGAGTTCATTGGCTTTGCCAAGGCTGCGCCAAAGTTCACTGAGATGGGGTGCGAGCTCTTGGGTTTGTCGATCGACAGCCTCTACTCCCACCTAGCTTGGACCCAAAGTATTAAAGATAAGTTTGGCGTCGTGATTCCGTTTCCGATCATCGAAGACATCAAAATGGATGTTGCCCGTGCCTATGGCATGGTGCATCCTGGTGCCGCCGACACGCAGGCAGTTCGCGCCACATTTTTTATTGACCCCAAGGGAATCTTGCGTGCCATGGTTTACTACCCCATGAGCAACGGTCGCAGCATCGACGAGTTTGTACGCTTGCTGACCGCCATGCAGACATCGGACGCCAATAGCGTTGCCACGCCGGAAAACTGGACCCCCGGTTGCCCGGTCATCGTGCCCCCTCCGAAAACTGCAGCGGCTCTGGAAAAGCGCCTGACCGAAGGCTACGACATGGTGGATTGGTACTACTCCACCAAGTCGCTGTAGCCGCGGGCTGCTCGACCAGCCCCTTGAAAGTAACTGAACGTTGACCTAGGGGAGAAAAAACCCACTATGCGTAATTGCGGTGTGGGTTTTCCTCGGTTTTGGCTCTGGCTGCAAAAGCGTGGGCTTTCAGGTGTTGCGGAAGGCGGCTTTGCGCTTGTTGACGAAGGCGTCCATGCCTTCTTTTTGGTCGTCGGTGGCAAACAGGGCGTGGAACAGGCGACGTTCGAACATCAGGCCGTCGGACAGGCTGC
>JBIIZY010000139.1:0-7330 GCA_044346035.1 Rhodoferax sp.
TTGTGGATGTGGATGAAGCGCCAGTGCCCTCCATCTTGCGCGGCTTTTCTGCGCCGGTGCTGCTGGACTTTGGCTACACCGATGCCGAGTTGCTCACCCTGCTGGCCCACGATCCGGACCCGTTCAATCGCTGGGAGGCGGGCCAACGCTTGGCGTTGCGCAGCGCCCTGGCCGCGCTCGAACACGGCGACGCCCCGGGCCAGCCCGATCCACTGCACACCGACACCATCGAAGCGCTGCGCAGCGTCTTGCGCCACCCCACCCTGGACGCAGCGTTCAAAGAGCTGGTGCTCACCCTGCCCTCGGAGGCCTACATTGCAGAGCAGCTCACGCAGGTGGACCCGCAGCGCATCCACGCGGTGCGCGAGCGCATGCGCATGCAACTGGCGCTGGCCTTGCAGGCCGACTGGCAATGGGCCTATGCAGTACACCAAGACAACGGCGCCTACCGCCCCGACGCGGTGTCAGCAGGGCGGCGCGCGCTGGCTGGCATGGCGCTGGGCTTTTTGTGTCTGGCCGCGGTCCACACCGGCGATACCCTGTGGCCGGGCAAAACGCTGCAGCGCTTCAAAGATGCCAGCAACATGACCGACCGCTTCAACGCGCTCAACGCACTGGTCGGCAGCGGCCACCCCCTGGCTGCGCAGGCGCTGGCGCGCTTTCACGCGCTGTTCAAAGACGAGGCGCTGGTGCTCGACAAATGGTTTGCGCTGCAAGCCGGTGCGCCCGACCGCGGCGGCAACGTCCTTCCAGCGGTGCGCCAGTTGCTGGCCCACCCCGACTTCCACCTGCGCAACCCCAACCGCGCACGCAGCCTGATCTTCAGCTACTGCAGCGCCAACCCCGGTGGCTTCCACCGCGCCGACGCCGCTGGCTATGTGTTTTGGAGCGAACGGGTGCTGGAACTTGACGCCATCAACCCGCAGGTCGCCGCCCGGCTGGCCCGCGCCATGGACCGCTGGAGCCGCTTGGCCGAGCCTTACCGCAGCGCCGCCCGCGAGGCCCTTGTGCGGGTGGCTGCCAAATCCGACCTGAGTAACGATGTGCGCGAAGTCGTGCAACGCGCGCTGGCCGACTAACTTCCATCCACAGGACACCCCAACATGGCCCACGCCGTCTCACTCACCCGCTACCTGGTCGAACAACAGCGCGCAGGCGGACTCATTCCGTCGCAGTTGCGCTTGCTGCTGGAGGTGGTGGCACGGGCCTGCAAAAGCATCAGCCTGGCCGTCAACAAAGGCGCGCTCGGCGGTGTGCTGGGGACGGCCGAGAGCGAGAACGTCCAAGGCGAGATCCAAAAGAAGCTCGACATCATCGCCAACGACGTGCTGATCGAGGCCAACGAATGGGGCGGCCACCTCGCCGCCATGGCCAGCGAGGAAATGGAAGGCATCCACCTGGTGCCCAACCGCTACCCGCAGGGCGAGTTTTTGCTGCTGTTTGACCCGTTGGACGGGTCGAGCAACATCGATGTCAACGTCAGCATCGGCACCATCTTCAGTGTGCTGCGCAAGCCCGAAGGCCCCGGCGTTTCCGAGCAAGACTTTTTGCAGGCAGGCAACAAGCAGGTGGCGGCGGGCTACTGCATTTACGGCCCGCAAACCACCTTGGTACTCACCGTGGGCGCGGGCGTGGCCATGTTCACCCTGGACCGCGAGCAAGGCTCGTTTGTGCTCACGCACGAGCATGTGCGCGTGCCGCAAGACACGCAAGAGTTCGCCATCAACATGAGCAATATGCGCCACTGGGATGCGCCCATGCGCCGCTACATCGACGAGTGCCTGCAAGGCAAAGAAGGCCCGCGCGGCAAAGACTTCAATATGCGCTGGATCGCCAGCATGGTGGCCGATGTGCACCGCATCCTGACCCGCGGCGGCGTCTTCATGTACCCCTGGGACAAGCGCGAGCCCGAAAAAGCCGGCAAGCTGCGCCTGATGTACGAAGCCAACCCCATGGGCTGGCTCATCGAACAAGCCGGTGGCGCCGCCACCAACGGCAGCCAGCGGATTTTGGACGTCACGCCCGGCAAACTGCATGAGCGCGTGAGCGTGATGCTGGGCTCCAAAAACGAAGTCGAGCGCCTGCGCAGCTACCACGAAGCGGCCCGCTGAACCCGCCTAGTCAACACAGCCCGCTGGCTATAATTCGACGCTTACGTGCCGGTGTAGCTCAGTCGGTAGAGCAGCTCATTCGTAATGAGAAGGTCGGGTGTTCGATTCATCTCTCCGGCACCATTTTTTCCCAATGAAATCAAGGACTTTTCGTTCTTGGCATCTTTTGCAAATGTTCGATTCTGGGCTCATGTAGCCACCATGTAGCCAAAAAACACCGAGCTTTCCTACCCGCCCCGCCGACACAACACCCCAAGGTATCCAAGCGAGTAGCGACCAAAAGGCGATTGACGAGTTCCAGTGGGTTTGTCGATGATGTCCGCCCCAGCGGTTCTCCCAATCACTGGGCGTACTCCACACGACAGCAAGGGCCGAAGACAGGGGCAGCGTGGAAGAAAACCAGTTGGCGCAGATTGGCAAGACGGCGCCGGGGTGTAGTTGCAGCAACCCCAACGAACAGGCAATGGCAAGGTGATGGGAACGTCTGGCCCACGACACGGGCGCCTGAAAATCGAATGCAATGCCCCAAGGGCGGCGAGGTCTGGCGCTAGTCGGATGTAGCGGATGACGAGAGGGGGATCATCGTCATCGTCTTGCCCCTCTGGTCGTGAGCTATGTCGACCGAAAGTCAGCTCAAAACTGACTGCTCTCCAGAACAGTTTGTTGGGGCAGGTCACATTGCCAAGAGCGGAAGCTCTTGGGTGGCCGCTTCTTCGTTAGGCCTGCCACTTACTGCACCCGTAAAATGGAAATGCGGCTGACTTACAGCAACGGTAGGGTAAAACCCATATCCCATCCTCGCGCCTGTTCATCCATACAGCATGATATGATGCTCCTTATTCGATCTATCGGACGCTTCTTCAGCTGACAGGGCGATCCTCCAGTTCGATGATTGATTAGGTCGCTGTCCGGTCTTCCGAAGTACGAGATCATTGTTCAATAGTCAGCGGTTATCCGCGCAGAATTCATTTGGGTTCGACCGATAAAAACACAGGGTTGTAACAGATGTTCAACGAGCAAAAGACGGCGCAGATCGCAGCTTGGTTTCTGGTAAAGGCTGGCGGCGTAATGCCCCACCTGAAGTTGATGAAGCTGATGTACCTTGCCGAGCGTGAGTCAATGGCGAAACATGGCTTTCCAATGACGGGCGACCGCTTCGTGGCGATGCCGCACGGTCCTGTACTCTCTTTGACGCTGAATCACATCAACGACCAGGCGCCGTCATCACCCGGCGGTTGGGACGATTGGATCAGTGACAAGGCGAACTATGAGGTTGGACTTGTTAAACAACTAGATGAAGATGCACTGGACGAGCTAAGCAGGGCGGACCTAAATGTGTTGGACACAACTTGGAAACGCTTCGGTGGAATGTCCAAGTACCAGATCAGAGACTACACACACGACCCTAAGAACTGCCCCGAATGGAAGGACCCTGATGGTTCAAGCCTTCCAATAACCTACGAGGCAGTATTTGAGGCACTCGGCTTCAGCGCCGAGGTCTCGAAGGCGATGGGCGCTGAAGTACACGCCCAGGCAGCAATAGATAAGGCACTTTTCACCTGATGAGCTGGGTGGCTGCCCGCAAGGCAACCCTGCTTATTCCTTCTGGGCCTAACCACGACCCGAGCCGGAAGCACCTTCACATTGTCGTCACTGATCCAAACGCGTCTGGCGACGTTTTGATTGTCTGTGTGGTGTCCATCCCACCAACGAATATCTACGACTCAAGTTGCACGTTTTTTCCTGGAGAGCATTCCTTCATCGTGAAAGACAGCTATGTCGCCTTTCGTTTTTCCCGGGTGGTTCAGGCCAGCTTGCTCGAGGCAGAGGTGGTTGCCGGAAACTACATCGCGAAACCAGACTTGGATGAGAAGCGATTCGCGGACGTGGTCGAGGGACTTTCAGACTCACCATTCACGACTCCGAAGATCCTGAGGTTCTACCAGGCCAACCTCTCTACGTAGCCTTCTCGTGTCGCATCCTACGCCGACTTGTTCATTAGGTTACTGCCGGTTGAAAATATGCGCGACTGATGCCGCCAAATGATCAAGTTCACGCCACTTGGGCACAAAGCTCAGACGCCATGCGTGCAATCAAAACCCGACGTTTGGGGTCCAACACTCCGTACTGCGTCAGAAACTCCGCCAGCATATCGTCTTCACAGTAAAAGTAGGCGGCGGGCACCTCTAGCACCCTTCCCAAACTTTGGGCCATGGCAAAAGGCGGCTCGTGAATGCCTGTCTCGTAGCGGCTCATCCTTGCACTGGCGGTGCCCTCGTCCAATCCGATCATGACGCCAAGCTTGTCCTGGGGCAGTCCTGCGCGGTTACGTGCGGCGCGAAGTCGCCGACCAAAAAGCGTTACAGGGACAGACTGCCTAGGCATTCATCGATATTCGTAGAACGCCCTGTACATTTCTCTACGTTATTCGTAGAATTTCCGGGCCTCTTCGGTGACGCCAACTGGCGCGCCTCATGACGTCACTCCCGCGACCCAAGTCAGTCTGCCCCTAGTTTTCACCAAGCTCGATTGCGCAGCGTCAAATGATGCGACCAGCCAGGCTGATGGACAAACGTCAAGGTTGCAACAGCTTTGACTTGGGGCTCCCAAAGCTGTAAACGACATGCACCAAACGATCGATACCCAGAAACTGCCCGCCGTGGTTGGCTTCATACCGCGGATCCTGACCGCACTGCGGCAAATGAACGGAGTGGCCAAAGCCGGTGCCGTGAAGGCGGCGGTGGTGCAGGCCGTGTCGGATGCTGGCGAGTCAATGAACGACCAGATGCTCGCCAGTGGCGTTCCCAAGTACCAGAACGATATTTACTGGGCGCGCATGTACCTGGTCAATGCTGGACTGCTGGAGCCCGCCAAAACCGCAGGGCATGGCACATGGAAACTCACCACGCTGGGTTGGGAGTCTGCCGAGGACATGCAAACCGCCGCTGCGATCTACTACCAGACTGCCAGCAAAGGCGGAAAGAACAAAGATGAGACTGACATGCCCGCCCCCAGCGGCGACGACCTCCAGCAAGATATTGAAGGAACCGTCGACTGGCAGGTGCAGCTCAAGGAGATTCTGTGGTCGCTATCGGACCAAGGTTTCGAGCATCTTTGCGCCGCAATCATGACGGCCAATGGCTTGGATCAAATCAAGGTCACGGGCAAGTCCGGTGACAAGGGCATCGATGGTATGGGCTTGATGTACTTGGATGGCGCCAGCTTGGTGTCGATCCGCGTCGCTTGGCAGTGCAAGCGGTACACAACGGGCAGCGTGCGGTCGATGGAGGTCCGTAACTTTCGGGGGTCGATGGACCACAAAACAGACCACGGGATCATCTTCACAACATCGACCTTTACCCCCGACGCGATGGCCGAAAGTGTTGATCTAGGCAAGACGCCCATCCGCCTGGTGCCGCTGGATCAACTGATCCAAACGCTCAAGGACTTGAAACTTGGCGTGGGCCCTGCCCCAGAGCACGTTATCGACGCGTCATTCTTTGAGCAGTACCGCAAAGTCTGGCCAGCAGCGACAAACCAGTCGCTGGCGTTTGCAGGCAACGCATAGTGAGCCCGTCGGGCCTTCCAGCATGACAAAAAGTCGCACGCACTCTTCCGGCGAGACCGTCAGTTCGGATTCGACTTCTAATGGAACGCACTCGCCCCCAACAGCATCGCTCCGCGTCGGGCTACTGTTGACTACGGTCGCAACTTAATCGATGCTGCTGCGGCATTTTTGGAGTGGCCACAAATGACTGGCAGATTTGGGATGGACCGCAGCGAACGGTACTGTGACGAGCAACGCCAACCAACACCCACGGGCCAAGGACCGACCCACTACAGCGGGCCGCTGGGCCCGTGCGATCTGTGCCAACAACCTCTGGCTGCGCAACGCTATATCGCCGACTGCGCGCTCAACCCGCATGGACAGTGGGGCACGGTCTGCCAAGACTGCATCGCGGCCAACCGCCTGCGGTTTGGTTGGGGCAATGCCCAGCTCTACGCCAAGGACGCCGGCAGCGCGCACTGGCTCCTCGTGGCGGGCTACCCGAACGCCATGGGCGGGAACTGATACTGAACTACACAACTAGGGAGAAGACTATGTGGCTACTGACATCAGTGGGATTTTTTAGCATCGTGCAAAAGCCAAGCGATGCAGCGCAAGGGACCCTGACGGTGCGCGCGCGCGTCAAGGGCGATCTGGAGGCGCTGCGCAAGCGCTATCTGCCCACCCTGGGAGACATTGCTGAGAGCCGCACCAATGACTACCGCTTCCGCGCCGTGGTGCCGCGCGCCGAGGTGTCGGCGGCCATGGCAAAGATCGTCGACGAGCTGGACTACAGCAACTTCAAAAGCGAAGTGGCCAAAACCCAAGGCAAAGCCCGCGAACACGTGTACCACGAAGTCTGGAGCGTGCTCTACCAGCTGCAGAAGGATTGAGCCATGTTCCACCCCCGAAAGAATGAACAGGGTGGCCTGGTCAAGCTCAAAAGCCCAAGCACCCCCACGCCGCTGTCCACCTGGGCGCAGCCAGGCTCCGTGGCCCGCGTGATCCCGGACGGCGATATGCCGGCCGAGGTCAACGGGCTGGCCATCGCGCCATGGAGCGACGCACCGACCACCGCAGGGGGCTGGGAGGCGCTCGCCAGCACCCAGCCCTTGGATGAGCCACCTTTCGTGGCCCCAGCGGGCTACAAACGCGCCGCAGGAGCGGTTGTGTGCGAGCCCGATGGGCGGGTGTGGGTGGTGGCACCCAGTAACGCCTGGGCAGGCTACTTGGCGACCTTCCCCAAAGGCACCATGGAGGGAAAGTCCACCCAGGCCACCGCGCTAGCCGAGGTCTTTGAGGAGGCCGGGCTGCAAATCCGACTGACAAAGTTTCTGCTGGATGTGAAGCGTACTGACAGCTTCACCCGGTACTTTATGGCAGAGCGACTAGGGGGCAATCCGGCAAAGATGTGCTGGGAGAGCCAGGCCGTCATGCTGGTGCCCAGATCGGCGCTGCCGCAGGTGCTTAACAGCGCCAAGGACGTCCCGATTATTGAGGCGCTGCAAGGCTTGTAACGCTGTTGTCAACGGTAGATGTGGGTCCTGTGAATGGCTGTCCAGAAGCGCACTTTTCTGGCTTTTGAGCGCGGTATTGATCCCGATTCAACGATCCATCACTTGAATTCATCCGGGTGGCCCGAGGGCCACCCGGATGGGCGAGTTTCATAATC
>JBIIZY010000016.1:0-26204 GCA_044346035.1 Rhodoferax sp.
CGATGATTTCGCCAATCGACACGTCCGAGTTGGCAGAAATAGAACCCACTTGGGCGATTTCTTTGGACGTGGTGGTGGGCTTGGAAGCCTTTTTCAGCTCTTCGATCAGGGCAGTCACTGCCTTGTCGATGCCACGCTTCAAGTCCATGGGGTTCATGCCGGCGGCAACGTACTTCATGCCTTCGCGCACGATGGCCTGGGCCAGCACGGTGGCGGTGGTGGTGCCGTCACCGGCGTTGTCGCTGGTCTTGGAAGCCACTTCCTTGACCATTTGCGCGCCCATGTTCTGCAGCTTGTCTTTGAGCTCAATTTCCTTGGCCACGGACACACCGTCCTTGGTCACGGTGGGGGCGCCGAAAGAGCGCTCCAGCACCACGTTACGGCCTTTGGGGCCCAGGGTTACCTTGACCGCATTGGCCAAGATGTTCACGCCTTCAACCATGCGTGCGCGGGCTTCGCCGCCGAAAACTACGTCTTTTGCTGCCATGTTTATGACTCCGGTAAATTCAAAAAGGGGGCTTTATTTCTCAACGACTGCGAACAGGTCGTCTTCTTTCATGACCAACAGCTCATCTCCGTTGACCTTGACGGTCTGGCCGCTGTACTTGCCAAACAACACGCGGTCGCCGACCTTGACGGTCAACGCGGCGATTTCGCCCTTGTCATTGCGCTTGCCGGGGCCGACTGCCAAGACTTCGCCTTGATCGGGCTTTTCGGCAGCGTTGTCAGGAATGACGATGCCGGAGGCGGTTTTGGTTTCGCTTTCAACGCGCTTCACAATCACGCGGTCTGCCAATGGGCGCAGTTTCATGAGGAATCTCCTAGGTTTTGAAACACAGACAAAGCCAACCGGGCGGTTGGCTTGCAAAGATGTGGGGCCGTGTGCTAGCACTCAACTCCATCGAGTGCTAATGATACGGGCAATCGGCGGCATTTCAAGCGTGGGGAGGCGGATTTTTTGCTGTATTGCCTGTGTGATTCATCGACTGCCCGGCTTTTGCAGTGCACCCCACCAAGCCAGGCGCAGGTCCCGCCGCCCAGACGCAGTTTCACGCCACAACGGCGTCCTTCTGTCGCACGGCGCTGGATGGCCGGCCCCTGGCGCGGCACAGTCCACTCCACATCGAACGCGCTGGAGTGCCCATGCAAATGACCCCCGTAATTGCCATTCACCTGAGCGCCTCGCTCGCCGCCCTGGCCCTGGGCCCGGTGGCACTGTGGGCCCGCCGCGGGCATGCCGCAGGGAAAGCGACCCGCATCCGCTTGCACCGTGCAGCGGGCTACGCCTGGACCACCTTGATGCTGGCCAGCGCGGTGTCGGCGCTGTTCATCCACGATTACCGCTTGCCCAACATTGGCGGCTACACACCGATCCACCTGTTTGTGCCCTACACCTTGGTAAGCCTGGGGCTGGCGTTTTACTACCTGGCCAAGGGCAACATCACCGGCCACCGCAAAACCATGGTCAGCCTGTACCTGGGCGCCTGCATCACCGCCGGGGCCTTCACTCTGCTGCCCCACCGTTACCTGGGCCAGTTGGTCTGGGGCCAGTGGCTGGGTCTGGTCTGAGGGGCGGGGCATGCCAGAATCATTTGGTCCGATCGCAACGCACACCACCCTCCACACGTTTGCACCTGCCATGACCTCCCACCCCGGCCCCTGGTTGCTGCGCTGCTTGCCTGCGGACAGCCGCGCAGGGGTGCAGCGCCGCGCGCTGATTGTCTGGGCGGTGGCCGCTGTGATTGCGCTGCTGCAAAGCTACGTCAACCCCGCACAGCACCGCTTGGACTACGCGCTGGTGTACAGCTACGCCATCAGCACGTGCATCTGGTTTTGTACCGACCCGCTGCGCATTGCATTGCGCGGCTGGTCGCGCGCTCCGCCGCCGCACTACTGGCGGCACTCTTGGCGCAACACCGTGGTGTTGCTGGGCGGGGTGCTGTGCGGCTATGCGCTGGGAACCAGCCTAGGCGATGCCTATGCCGGCCGCTCCACCTGGGATTTGCTGACCATTGCGCCGCAGCGTTTTTGGGCGTTCTTGCTGGGGTCGGTCGGCATCAGCGCGGGCTTCGTGTTCTTCTTCTACCAACGCGACCGCGCCCATGCGCTGGAGCTGCAGGCCACCGAAGCGCGTCTGAAGTTGCTGGAGACCCAGCTAGAGCCGCACATGCTGTTCAACACCTTGGCCAACCTGCGTGCGTTGATCGCCACCGATACGCCGCGTGCGCTGCAGATGCTCGACCGCCTCAACGACTACCTGCGCGCCACGCTCAGCGCGTCGCGTACCGAGGGCGCAAGTGGCCAGCACACCCTGGGGCAGGAGTTCAACCGCCTGCGCGACTACCTGGAGCTCATGGCGGTGCGCATGGGGCCGCGCCTTGAACACCGCTTGCAACTTCCCGGCACATTACAGAATCACCCGGTACCGCCCTTGCTGTTGCAGCCGCTGGTAGAAAACGCCATCCGCCACGGCCTGGAGCCCCAGGTCGGTGGCGGTTGCATCACCGTGGACGCGCGCGCCGATGGGCCTTGGCTGGTGCTCGAAGTGAGCGACACCGGCGTGGGCATGGATACCAGCGCAGCGTCCGAGGGCGACGGCTTTGGCTTGGCCCAGGTGCGCGAACGTGTGGCGGGCTACGCCGGTGGGCGCGTTCAAGTCAGCGCGGCTGTCAACCACGGTACGACCGTGCGCATCTGGCTGCCCCTTTTGCCGAGCACCCACGCGTAACGCCCACCCAAGCATGCATACCAGCGCCCTGACCGCCGCCGACAAGCCCTGGGCCGCCACCGCCCTCATCGCGGAAGACGAACCCTTGCTGGCCGCCGCTTTGCAAGCCGAGCTGGCCCGCGCGTGGCCCACGCTGCAAGTTCTTGCCACCGTAGCCAGCGGCACGCAGGCTGTGGCGCAGGCGCTGGCGCTGCGGCCCGATGTGTTGTTTCTCGACATCCGCATGCCTGGCCAGAGTGGCTTGGAGGCTGCAGCCGCCCTGGCCGATGAATGGCCCACCGCTGGGCCGGGCGTGCAGGACGCCGCACCGTTCCCCGCATTGGTGTTTGTCACCGCCTACGACCAATACGCCGTGCAGGCCTTTGAGGCGCAGGCGGTGGACTACTTGCTCAAGCCGGTGCAGAGCGCGCGGCTGGCGCAAACCGTACAGCGTTTGCAACAGCGGCTGGCCCAGCGCCGTCTCAGCCCAGACGGCCCCTCTGCGCAGACGCCGCTGGAGCTGGCACTGGAGCAACTGCGCGCCTTGCTTGCCACCGCCGCCGCCCCGTCCACCGCAACCAACGCCGCCAGCAGCGCGGCCACCAAACCCGCCGAGCCACTGCGTGTGATCCAGGCGGGTGTGGGCAAGCACATTCGGCTGGTGCCGGTGGACGAGGTGCTGGTGTTTGAGGCGGCTGACAAATACCTACGCGTGCTCACGCAAGACGCCGAGCTCTTGATTCGCACGCCGCTCAAAGAGCTGTTGGCGCAACTCGATGCCAGCGCGTTTTGGCAAGTGCACCGGGGCACGGTGGTGCGCGCCAGCGCCATCCACAGCGTGCAGCGCGACGAGGCCGACAAGCTCAGCCTGGTGTTGCGTGGCCGAAGCGAACGCTGGCCGGTGAGCCGCTTGTACGCACAGCGCTTTCGTGCCATGTAGGCGCCATGCAACCGGGGCCGCTAGTGGCGGCTCCATGACGTGGATCAAGCTAGTTGGCCGCATCCACGCGTTTAATGGGTCTCCAATCACTCTCAAGGAAGAACACCATGACAACCAACGAAGGCAATATCGACCGCGGTCTGCGCGTCCTGGCGGGCTTGGCCCTCATCGCGCTGGCTGCCTCCGGCACCGTGGGCCTGTGGGGCTACATTGGCATTGTGCCGCTGGCTACCGGCGCCATCGGTTGGTGCCCGCTCTACACCATCCTGGGTATCAACACCTGCGCGCTAAAGCGGTAAGCGCCCACCCGGACCGCCAAAGCGCGTCCGGTACACTGCACGCGTTGGTGCTCGCTGCGCGGTTCACGCGCAGCAGTTCAACGGGAAGCAGGGGGGAATGTCCTGACCGACAGACCTAACCTGCGCTGCCCCCGCAACGGTAAGTGGACGGGCCTTCGGGCTCCGCCATCATCACTGCCACTGGACGCATTGCGATGCGCTGGGAAGGCGATGGTGGTTGTTCCACCAGCCCGGATACCGGCCAACAAGGTCGCTGCGCATGCGCAGTACAACGCCCATGCACTGTCGGGGAAGACGGTGAGGGTTCTTTGTCGGGTTGATTCAACATGTTTTTTCGCCACCTTTGCGCGCACAGTCGCGCATCTTCGCCTCGCCTTTTCTCTCTTCGCGTTTACTTAAGTGGCCGCTCCTTCACTGGCCTATCCTCCCCTCGAAAACCGTTGCTTGGCATCCGTTCGTGGGTCCCCCGCGTGCTAGCGCTCGCCATGTGGGGTGTGGTGGGCGCCCACGCGCAAACCGCGCCCCTGCCGGTGCTCAAAGAGGTGGTGGTGTCCACCAGCCGCTTCGAGGAGCCGGCCAACACGCTGGCCTACAGCGTTGGCGTTATCACGGCCAAAGAGATTGAAAGCTCCGGCGCCGCGTCGGTGAGCGAGGCGCTAATCAAGGTGCTGGGCTTGCCCGGCCGGATGGACACCAGTGGGGGTAACAACTATTCCGTGGACTTGCGCGGTTTTGGCACCACGGCCAGCAACAACCAGGTGGTGGTGGTGGACGGGCGTCGGCTCACGGAGCAAGATTCCACGGGCAGCAACCTCAGCGTCATTCCCATCGAGACGGTGCAGCGCATTGAGGTGATTCGCGGCAGCGGCGCGGTGCTGTACGGCGAAGGAGCGACCGGCGGGGTCATCGTGATTACCACCAAGGCCGGTTTGGGTGTGGCGCGACGCAATGGCGCGGCGCTGGCCGCCAGTGCGGGTAGTTTTGGTCTGCGCGAAGTGCGCAGCAGCGCCACGGTGGTGTCGGGCGGCTTGTCGCTGGATGTCAGCGGGAGCGATCGCAAGTCGGACGGGCACCGCGACAACTTCGCATCGCAGAACAACGCAGCGGGCGCCACGCTGCAATGGTCCAACGACTGGCTGCGTGTGGGTGCGCAAACTTCGCGCAACCTGCAAAGCAGCGGCCTGCCCGGTGCCTTGAGCGCCCAACAGTACGCGGCCAACCCGCGCCAGGCCAAAGATGCGACCAACATGGCCCGACTCACCAGCGAGATCCACGGGCTGTTTGCCGAGGCGTTTGTCGGCAACTGGCAACTGGGTCTGGACTACGGCGAGCGCAGCAAGCGGCAGTTTGCCTTTTATGCTCCGGCCTACGTCACCGACACGGCCATCAACGCGACCAGCACCAACGTACGCGCCCGCACCGACTTCAAGGGCGCAGGCGTGCAGCACACGCTGACCGTGGGGGTGGACCAGGGCACCTGGAGCTACCGTGATGTGGCCGCCGCGAGCGCGCAATCCGACAGCGAGGCCGTCTACCTCACAGACGACATGCACATCCTGGCCAGCGCCACCCGCGTCAGTGTGGGCCTGCGCCGGGAGGCCGCCCGCAAAACCAGAAGCGCCGCCACCACCAAGGTAGATCACGCCTTGACCGCGTGGCATGTAGGCCTGACGCAAGACTTTGGCAGCGGCGTGCAGGCGTATGGCCGCACCGGCAAGAGTTTTCGCTTTGCCAATGTGGATGAAATCAACTTCGTGACACCCGGTGTAAACCTGAAGCCACAAACTGCCAAGGACTTGGAGCTGGGCGCACGCTGGAAAAACGCCACCAGCCGCGCCGAGCTGCGTTGGTACCGCAGCGACCTAGAAAACGAGCTGGGTTACGACGCATCCGCCATCGGTCCGTACTCCGCGTTCGGCAGCGACGGTGCCAACGTCAACTTTGATGCGACGCAGCGCCAAGGGGTGGAGCTAGAGGCACGCCACGTGTTCACGCCCGCCCTCGCAGTGCATGCCAACGCCGCCTTGCGCGAAGCGCGTTTTGTATCCGGCCCGTATGCGGGGAAAAGCATAGCCTTGGTGCCGACCCGCACCGTGGGCGCAGGCGTCGACTGGGCGGTAGCTGCAGGTCACCAGCTCAACCTGGGCCTGACGTGGGTGGGCTCGCAGCGTCCGGACTTCGGCAATGCCTGCACCATGCCGGCGTACAGCACGGTGGACGCCCGCTACGCCTACAACGCAGGCCCAGTCGAGCTGGCCTTGGGCATCACCAACTTGGCCGATACCAAGTACTACACCCAAGCCTACGGCTGCACCGCAGGCGTAACCACCTCCATCTACCCCGAGGCTGGGCGCGCCTTCACCGCCACGGCCAAAGTGAGGTTCTGATGCGGGCGCTTGCGCGCTGGGGACTGGCTGCGCTTTGGGCGTGGGCTGTGCACGCCAGCGCCGCAACCGTCGTGACCGATGACGCCGGCCAGCGCCTGACCTTTGCGCAGCCGCCGCAGCGCATCGTCAGCCTGCTGCCTTCCTTGACGGAGGCGGTGTGCGCCTTGAACCGGTGCCAGTTGCTGGTCGGTGTGGACCGCTACTCCAACCACCCTGAGTCGGTGCGCGCGCTGCCGCAGATGGGTGGTGGGGTAGACCCCAGCATCGAGGCCATCGTGGCGCGCCGGCCCGATGTGGTGCTGGCTGCCGTCAACGCACGCTTTGCCGAGCGGCTGCGCGCTTTGGGCATCCGCGTACTGTTGCTGGACCCACAAAACCACGCCGACGTGCGCCGCATTCTGGACACCTTGGGCACGCTGTTGGCGGTGCCCGACGCGCAGCGGGTGTGGCGCGACATCGACGCTGGCATGGCGGCGGCGGCCCGCTCGGTCAGGCCCAGTGCCCGCGCCACGCGGGTGTACTTCGAGGTCGGCACCGGACCGTTTGCCGCCAGTGAGGCCTCGTTCATCGGCGAGACGCTGACGATCTTGGGTGTGCACAACACCGTGCCCGCACGTCTGGGCCCGTTTCCGCTGCTTAACCCGGAGTACGTGGTGCAGGCCAACCCGGACCTGATTGTGGTCGCCCAAAGCGAGCTTGCGGGCCTGACCAGCCGCCCCGGCTGGTCGCGCATTCGCGCCGTGCGCGAGGGGCGCGTGTGTGCGCTGGACCGCGCCACCTCCGACCTGCTGGTGCGCCCCGGACCGCGCATGGCGCAGGCAGCGCAGGTCTTGGCGGATTGCATCAACGCCAAGGCGCCCTGAACGCAGCCGCCAGCGGTGCGAGCCAGCGCATTCGCTCAGCGACTGGTGCTGGACTTCGGGCCCGGTCGTCATTAATATCAACAACTGCTTATAAATAGAAAGGTGCCACCGTGGACCCATTCACGCACAGTTGCTCTGATCTGCAATCGCCGCTGCGCCGACGTTGGTTGCGCCTGGCGGCCGGCGGTGGCCTCGCCGGACTCGGTCTGGGCACAGGTATCGGCCAGAGCGGTTGGGCGCAGCAGATAGGTGACTTCATCGCCGGGCCTGCTGTGCCAGATATTCCCGCGCGTCAGCTCACGCCGCATGTTTGGATGATTTACGCAAAGGACGGCTTCCCCACGCCTGGCAACCAAGGAATGATGGCCAACGTGCTGTTCGTGGTGACATCTTCAGGGGTGGTTGTGATTGACTCGGGCGGCTCGTTGCAGATCGGTCAGATGGCCATACGCATGATTCGCAAAGTAACACCCCGGCCGGTGGTGGCGGTCATCAACACCCATTACCACGGTGACCATTGGTTGGGTAACCATGCGTTTGTTGACGCGTTCGGTCGGGATTTGCCAATTTATGCCTTGCGCGAAACGCGAGAAAGGATCCAGGGCGCAGAGGGCAACCTGTGGCGTGGCCTCATGGAGCGTTGGACCAACCAAGCCACGCTTGGCACACAAGTCGTCGCCCCCAACCAGACCGTGCAGAGCGGTCAGACGCTGGTGTTTGGTGATGTCACCTTGCTGATGCACCACTACGGAACCTGCCACACACCCTCTGACCTCTGCGTGCAAGTGGTGCAGGACCGTCTTACGGCGGTGGGCGACATTGCGATGAACAATCGCATCGCCAATATGGACGATGGCTCTTTCGCCGGTACCTTCAAGTATTACCAGGCATTGCGTGCAGCGGCAGGGCCGCAACTGTGGGTACCAGGACATGGCGAAGGTGCTTCTGACCTGCTGCAGACCTATGGTGACTTTATGGCGGGAATTTGGGAGCCCTGTCTTAAGGCCGTGGCCGACGGTGCGCCGGAGTCGGCCGCCAAAGCAGCGGTGTTGGCCGATCCGCGGGTGCGTGGGCGTGCCGCAACCATGCAAGGGTTTGAAGGCAACATCGGCAAGTACATTAGCCTGGCGTACTTGGAGGCCGAAAAGGTGGCGTTCTAGGTGCCGGGCAAGTCGCTCCGCTACACTTCGCGCACTCTTGCACAGCGCCTGCACGGGCGTTTCGCACAACCTTTAAGCGACCAATGGCCAAGCGCGAACCGCGGCAACCCGAATCTGAGCTTGACAAGCCCGAGCATGTTTTTGTCCGTGCGGCAGAACTGTTTCGCGTAATGTCTGCGCCCATGCGGCTCAAGATCATCAGTTGCTTGTGCGATGGTGAACAAAATGTTAACTACCTGCTGGGCAAAATCAACACCACCCAGCCGAACATGTCGCAGCACCTTAACACGTTGTACAAAGCCGGTGTTCTGGCCAAACGTCGCGACGGAGTACAGATCTACTACCGCATTGCAAACGCCCAGATCGTCGCAGTTTGCAAAGCGGTTTGTTACCAAGTTCAAAATGAAACCCAGGACTGGGTCTCGCCTTAGACTGCGGCTGCAAGCTTCGGGTTTCTACGGTGCATTCGCACCAGGCGGCAACGTATCATTCGTCATATAAGTAATTACGAATATCGTTGTCTATGCTCGACTGGCGCGAACAAAGCGCCGGGCACTACACAGGAGATTTCATGAAGCACATCCCCCAATGCTTACTCGTAGCAGCGGCATGTTTGGCTAGCAGCACGGTATTTGCTGATCCGACACATGTACGCAGCCTGGCCGCGTCTTGCTCGGGTTGTCATGGCACCAATGGCGTGGCCCAAGATGGAATGGAGTCGTTGGCTGGTAAGCCCAAGGACGACTTGCTCAAAAAAATGCTGGACTACAAAACCGGTAAGAAGCCCGCCACGGTGATGCACCAACTTGCCAAAGGCTATACCGACGAACAACTTGACCAATTGGCAGGCTACTTCGCTGCCCTCAAGAAATAAGGAGCCGCCATGTACCGTCGCCAACTCATTCAACTTGCCAGTGCCGGTGCGGCCCTGGGAGCCGCTGGCCTGATGACCGGTTGTGCTACCACCGCCAGTGGCAAAGGCCCCAAAGTGGTGGTCATTGGCGGAGGCTATGGTGGTGCCACCGCCGCCAAGTACATCCGCATGTGGTCCGACCATGGCATCCAGGTCACCCTGGTGGAGCCCAACCCGAGTTTCATATCCTGCCCGATCTCGAACTTGGTTTTGGGTGGCTCCAAGACGCTGTCAGACATCACCACGCCCTACGACAACTTGGTCAAGCGCCATGGCGTGCAAATGGTCAAGGACATGGTCACCTCCATCGACCCGGAAAAACGGCTGGTCAAGTTGGCCGGCGGCTCCGAGTTGTCCTACGACCGGCTGGTGGTGTCGCCCGGCGTTGATTTCATGTGGGAAACCTTGCCCGGAATGGCCAGCGCCGCAGCCAAGGACAAAGTTTTGCACGCTTGGAAGGCGGGCGCCCAGACGGTCGCTTTGCGCAGGCAGCTCGAAGCAATGCCTGACGGCGGCGTCTACGCCATGTCGATTCCTCTGGCGCCTTATCGCTGCCCTCCTGGCCCCTACGAGCGCGCGTGCCAGGTTGCCAGCTACCTCAGCAAGGCAAAGCCTAAGAGCAAGGTCTTGGTGCTCGACGCCAACGATGACGTGACTTCCAAAGGACCATTGTTCAAAAAAGCCTGGGCCGAGCGCTACAAAGGAATGGTGGAGTACCGCCCCAAGCATGCGGTGGCCGACGTGGATGCCAACACCAATACCCTCAAGTTCGAGTTCAACGAAGACGTTAGAGCCCAGGTGCTCAATGTCATTCCGCCAATGCGTTCGGGTGATATCGCAGTCAACACTGGTTTGGCAACAGCGAACAAGCGCTGGTGCGAGGTTGACTTTTTAACTTTTGAGTCCAAGGCCGCCAAAAACATCCATGTATTGGGTGACTCCATCCAGATTGCACCGGCCATGCCCAAGTCTGGGCACATGGCCAACCAACATGGAAAAACCTGCGCCGCTGCCGTGGTGGCGTTGTTGACGGGCAAAGAGCCCAACCCTATGCCGGTGTACAACAACACCTGCTACAGCTTTGTCAGCGAGGAAGACGTAGTGCACGTCGCCAGCGTGCACCGCTATGACCCCGAGAAGAAGACCATGGTCACTGTGCCCGGTTCGGGTGGTGTCTCGGTGGCGGCCAACGAGCTTGAGGGCCGCTACGCCATGGGCTGGGCACGCAACATCTGGGCGGACACGCTCGCTTGATCTATGGGCAGTTTGGCAAAGACATGGTTGCTTGCGGCCTGCTGTTTTGCAGGTGCAGCGTGGGGCCAGGCCGATGAAGCGCGGGCCAAGAAAATTGTTGCAGGCGTGTGTTTCATATGCCACGGCATGGAGGGCGAATCGTCCAGTGAGGTGTTTCCGCGCCTTGCCGGGCAGCACTGGGAATACACCGCAAAGCAGTTGGACCATTTCAAGTCGGGCAAGCGAAAAAGCACTGCAATGGCTGACATGGCGGCCAAGCTCACCCCCGATGAAATGGTGGCGTTAGGCAAGTATTTTGAAAAGATGAATGTGCCGACTGAGCCGGTAAAGGACACTGATTTGGCCGCAGTCGGCCGCTACATTTTTCATTCAGGCAACAAATACAGTGGCGTGGCGGCATGCGCAAGTTGCCACGGTAAAGAGGGGCTCGGAACCTCGCAGTTGCCTCGGCTGGCCGGGCAATATGCCATCTACATTGAAGCCCAGCTCAAGAGTTTCGGCGCGCGCGAGCGGACCAATGACAACGCGGTTATGCACGCCATTGTGCGCAGCATGACCGCGCTCGAAATGGCTGCGGTCGCCGAGTACTTGAGCGGTAAGTAGCCCTGTTCGCCCCGCGTTGACGTACCTAAGGAGCCACTGCCTTGGCTACCACGGGTGTACTTGGCGCGGGTGCTGGGCCGTCCAACAGGCGGTCAGTCAGGCCCGCTCCCGCCCACATGCCCAGCAGCGTCAACCAAGCGGTCAGCGCAAACACCGCCCCGCCCGACATGCCCGCACCCACAGCGCAACCGCCTGCCAGCATGGAGCCAAAGCCCATCAGTACCGCGCCTGCGATGTAGCGCCCCATGGTGTAGCCGTCTTTGAAGCCTTCTATTTTCCAATCCCGCCCGACGAGCGCACCCAGTAGCGAGCCCAAAAAAACCCCAGGCAAAAGGCCAAAATCGAACCCGACGACGGCGTTGGATGGTGTCAACACCCGCATCAGCCATTCAGCCGATGGGCCACTAAAAGTAAGCCCCTGCACGGGCACCACTTCAAACGTGGTGGTGGATACAGCATAGGTAAACCACCAGCCAACCGCCACCATGAGGCCTGTGCCCAAACCGCCCACCCATTTCCACACACTGTGTGCACTTCGGTAGGCGAAAAAGAGCGCGGCTGCCATCCAGACCAGCCCGACTACCAGACCGCCACCGTGACCGATACCCGAAAGCACAAGCAGATCGCGGCTTGGGCCACCCTCGATGGTCCACCACGCAGCGATTGTCGAGCGCAGCGGCTCCAGTGCCCCCGATAGCGACGCTTGCGCCGCCACCGCAAACACCAGCCCGGACAACAGCGCCCGCAGGTTGCCGTTGGCCGACAAAATCAACAGCCTACTGGCGCAGCCTCGCGTCATCACCATGCCAACGCCAAAAAGTAGCCCGCCCAACAATGCACCAGAAATGCTGCCACGTGCTACCAGTTGCCGCGCGCCGCTCACATCGAGCGCACCGGCAAGGTTTAGGGCTTGCACGCCCACCACGGCACTGGCAAATGCCAGCAGCCAGACCGCTAGCTTTTCGCCGCGCTGGCCGCGCCAAAACTCGATGACTGCCGCCCGCAAGCAAAAGCGAGAGCGTTGGGCAAGAAAGCCGAACAACGTGCCCACGATCAAGCCACCAGTGCCAAGCACCGCGGGCTCACCAAAACGTTCCAGAAGGCTACCGAGGTCCATACAATCATGTCCATAAATTAGAGCTTACTTATATTAATGGATGCCCCTGACGTCGAAAGGCTGGCTTTTTTGATGCTCCGCAAACTTATGTCGAACGATGCTTCAACCTGCGGCGCTACGCGCAGGAGCGTCTTGCGCGCGGTGGCGTTGACCTGCAGCGCGGCAGCCTGGCCACCGGCGTTCTCGCGCGACGGTGCCCCAGCCGCCCTTCCGGTACCTAAGTCGCTGCAGCAAAGCCTCTCGGCAGCGCTAAAAGCAGATCAACCGCTTGTGGTGATGGTGAGTCTAGACGGCTGCGCATTTTGCAAAGTTGTGCGTGCTCAATACCTCGTGCCTATGCACCATGGTGGCTTGCCCGTGGTGCAAGTCAATATGCGCGCCGACACTTCGGTGCTCGATTTCGACGCAACCCCCACGACGCATGACGCGTTGGTTCGGAAGTGGGGTGTCACGGTTGCACCCTCGGTGCTGTTCTTTGGGCGCGGCGGTACGGAGGTGGCCGAGCGCTTGCGAGGGGCCTCTATTCCTGACTACTACGCAGCCTACTTGGAGCAGCGCCTGAGCCTCGCGCGGGCGACCCTGTCGCGCCAGTAGTTGATTGAAACACTCTGACTTTGTAAGTTTGGCGTTGTAAAAACTTAATATATTCGTACATGTTGATGTAACAACAAAAGACAGGAGACGACCCCATGAAGCTGCTAAACATCGCTGCGCTCGCTTTGGCCGGCCTATCGAGCCCCGCATTTGCCAACAAGGAACTTGCGCAAAAGTACGCCTGCCTCGCTTGCCACGCGCCGGACCGCAAGTTGGTCGGTCCGGCCTACCAAGAGATTGCAAAGAGGTATGCAGGTCAAAAAGATGCGGAAGCCACGTTGGCTGCCAGCATCAAAAAGGGTGGCGCAGGCAAGTGGGGTCCTGTTCCCATGCCGGCACAGGCGGCACTCAGTGAAGCGGATGCCAAGACGTTGGCGGCGTGGATTCTGGCCGGTGGCAAGTGAGCCAGCACAGCACGGCAATATCGCCTTATGCAAATCGTTCCTAGCTTGATGATGCGCTGCGTGTTGTTAGGCGCTCTGGCAGCTGCATTGATGGTGGGGCATGTGCGGGCCACTGCACAAATCCCGCCGCTGTATGAAGGCGCTGACTTGGCCCTTGGAGAAAAGCTCATTGCGGCAAACCAGTGCACCGCCTGTCACCAAAAGCGCGTCGGAGGGGATGGTAGTGCGATGTACCGCCCAGGGGAGCGCGTGACCACGCTGGGTTCCTTGCGCGGCATGGTGGAGGCCTGCAACACACAGCTCAGTTTAGGGCTCTTCCCAGAAGAAGTGACATCGATCGCGGCGGTTTTGAACCGGGACCACTACCGCTTGAAGTAGTCCGCGATGTTCGGGAATGTCCGTATAGCCAGTGGTGGTGCGGTAAATATATAAGTTAGTGCAAATATTTGAATTTAATGTGTGTCGCAGTCCAGTAGCCGCTCTAGCCGGTTGCCGTCGGCCGCACCAAGCTGAGGAGCATGGGTGATGGAAGATCGATTTGGTTCGGGGCGCTTGGTCAAGGCGCCTGAGAACTTTCTTAGCCGGGCTGATGTCGCCACGGTGTGGGCGCAAAGCAAGCGTGGCCGTCGTGACTTCCTGCGCAATGCCTTTGCTGCCGCTGCCGCTGGCGTGGCGGCTCCCGCAGCGCTTTCACAGGCCAATCCAGTGCCCAAGGAGGGCGGCGACCCCAACATTTTGAATCTTCCAGAGCACAGTGTCGGCCTGGGACAGGGCGTCGCTACGGAGGGGTACGGCAAGCCTTCCAAATACGAGCTCAATGTGCAGCGCCGCCAGAGTCCGGGTTTGACCCAGACCACGCAGGCCTCGGTGTCGTTTGCGCCCTTGCAATCGCTGTTCGGCATCGTTACCCCCAGCGGCTTGCACTTTGAGCGTCACCACCAGGGTTGGTGGGACATTGATCCATCCAAGCACCGCTTGATGGTCAATGGCATGGTGAAGGCGGCGAAGGTGTTTACTGTTGACGAGATCATGCGGCTGCCAGCGGTGTCGCGGTTTCACTTCATCGAGTGCGGCGCTAACACCGCCGTGGACTGGGGCAATGTGGCCGTGCCCACGGTGCAATACACGCACGGAATGGTGTCGTGCAGCGAGTTCACCGGTGTACCGCTGATCACGTTGCTAGAGCTGGCGGGCGCAGACCTGAAGAACGGCAAGTTTGTACTGGCCGAGGGTGCTGACGGTTCCTCCATGACACGCACCATTCCTATGGAACTCATCAAGTCGGGTGAGGTGTTTGTTGCCTATGGGCAGAACGGCGAAATGCTGCGCCCCGAGCAGGGCTACCCACTTCGGCTGATCGTCCCCGGCGTACAAGGCGTGAGTTGGGTGAAGTACCTGCGTCGTATTGAGTTAGGCGACCAGCCGTATGCGACCAAAGATGAAGCGATCCACTACATCGATTTAATGCCCAGTGGGATGCACCGCCAGTACACCAGCATCCAAGAGTGCAAGAGTGTCGTTACGACGCCCTCCGGCGGCCAGGTGCTGTTGGATCAGGGCTTCTACAACATCACGGGGTTGGCCTGGTCAGGACGCGGCAAGGTACGGCGCGTGGACGTGTCGGTAGATGGTGGGCGAAACTGGCGTACAGCACGTCTGCAAGGGCCCGTGCTTTCCAAGTCGTTAACCCGTTTCAATATCGACTGGGTGTGGGATGGCAAACCAGCCATCATCCAAAGCCGCGCGATCGACGAGACCGGCTATGTGCAGCCCACGTACAAGCAGTTGCGTGACGTGCGCGGCACCCGATCGATCTACCACAACAACGCCATTCAATCGTGGCTGGTGCAAGAGAGCGGCGAGGTGAAAAATGTTCAAGTTTCCTAAGGCGCTTGTCCTGGTATCGGCGCTAGTGTTGCCCTGTCTGGCGGGTGCGCAGTCGGTCACGTATCCGGGTGTCGGGCGAGACGCCACGCCCAAAGAAGTCGCCGCCTGGGACATCGATGTGCGCCCAGATTTCAAGGGCTTGCCCACTGGCTCTGGTTCGGTAGCAACCGGGCAGGACGTGTGGGAGGCGAAGTGCGCACAATGCCACGGTTTCTTTGGTGAGTCGGGCGAGGTTTTCAGCCCGCTGGTAGGCGGTATCGGCAAGGAAGACATACGGACTGGGCGGGTGGCCAAGTTGACAGACGCTAGCTTTCCGGGGCGAACCACTTTCATGAAAGTCAGCACGCTGTCCACGATTTGGGACTACATCAACCGTGCGATGCCGTGGACCGCGCCCAAGACCCTGACGACCGAAGAGGTCTATGCCGTGACGGCGTTCTTGCTCAACCTCAATGGCATCGTTCCGGACAACTTTACGCTCTCGGACAAGAACATCCGTGAGGTGCAGCAGCGCATGCCTAACCGCAACGGCATGACGACTGCCCACAACATGTGGCCGGGCAAAGAGTTCAATGGCACCAAAACATCAGATACACGCAACGTCGCGTGCATGAAAGACTGTGCCCCCGAGGCCAATGTGGCGTCGTTCTTGCCGGACTTTGCGCGCAACGCGCACGGCAATCTGGCCGAGCAAAACCGCTTAGTCGGCCCACAGCGCGGCGCTGACACCACCCAGCCGGAACCCAAGGGCGCTGGGGCGGCTGCCAAGGTCGTTGTTGCGGCAGCCACTGCCGTGAAGGTGCCTGAGGTGAAGCCCACCGCCGCAGGAGGTGTAGACGGTAAGACCGCCATAGCCTTGCTCAACAAACACAGTTGCACCGCATGCCACGGCATCGACAAGAAAATTGTGGGGCCTGCGTTTACCGACATTGCCAAGAAACAAGCCGGCAAGGTCGAATACCTCGCCAAAAAAATCAAACAAGGCGGCAACGGCGTTTGGGGTTCTATCCCTATGCCTGCGCAGTCTCTGAGCGAAGCCGATGCGGCAACCCTGGCTACCTGGCTGGCCAATGGAGCAAACAAGTAGACCAGAGTTTGCCGCTTAGCCCACCCCGTTTAACCCTGTGAAATCACCGAAGGAGATAGCTATGCAAACACGTCGCGAGACACTCAAGCGTGGAGCCATTGTGGCGGGCCTGTTGGCCGGCACAGGCCTCTTCCCCCAATACGCGTTCGCGTATAACAAGCCTGCTTTCGAGGCCAAGAACATCGCCGACGCCCTCAAGGCGCTGGGTGCGTCTGCCCCCGTGGAGAGCAAGGACGTGACCATCAGTGGCCCCGACATCGCCGAGAACGGCGCAGTGGTTCCATTGACTACTGGCACCACGCTGGCGGGAGTCAAGCAGTTGCTGATTCTGGTGGAAAAAAATCCCTCTGCACTGGTGGCGATGTTCAACGTGATGGATGGCGTGGAGCCTACCTTTGCCACGCGCGCCAAGATGGGCCAGTCCTCGGATGTATATGCCGTAGCGATCATGAACGACGGCAAAGCCTTCTTTGCCAAAAAAGAGGTCAAGGTGACTTTGGGTGGTTGCGGCGGCTAAGCCCGTCAGCCGATTTCATTTACGCAATTTGCACTAGTTTCAGGAGAACAACCATGGCAGATCCAATGCGCATTCGCGCCCAGGCAAGCGGTGACAAGGCCACCGTACGCGTCCTTATGGCCCACGAAATGGAGACCGGTCAACGCAGAGACTCTGCCGGCGCTTTGGTGCCAGCGTGGTTCATCAGCGAGGTCACAGCAACCCACAATGGAAAGGTGGTGATGACTGCTGAATGGGGCTCCGCTGTGTCGAAGAACCCGTTCTTGCAGTTCACCATCAAGGGCGCCAAGGCCGGTGACAAAGTGGCAGTGAACTGGAAAGACAACAAGGGCGACACACGCACCGACGAAGCGACAGTTTCGTAAGCGCGGCCGCGCTGCCGCGACGACTTTCCCCACAAGCCACGAGGAGACACAATGAGTATAAAAACCACCATTGGATGCGCACTGCTGTGCATCTTCACGCCATGGGCCTTGGCACAAAAGACCGCGGTCCAGAGCATTGAGGAATACCGCGCATTGCTGCAAGACGGCAACCCTGCCGATCTGTTTGAAGCCAAGGGGGAATCGCTGTGGAAAGAAAGTCGCGGCCCCAAAAAGGCAAGCCTAGAAAAGTGCGATCTGGGCAAAGGCCCCGGTGTTTTCAAAGGCGCTTTTCTGGAGTTGCCGCGCTACTTTGCCGACACCGACCAAGTGCAAGATTTGGAGTCACGCCTGCTGACCTGCATGGAAACACTGCAGGGTTTTAATGCTGCCGAGATCGCCAAAACGCCATTTGGCAGGGGTGAACAAAGCAACGTGACCGCACTTGCAACCTGGATTGCTGCCGAGTCCAAGGGTGGCAAATTCAATCTGTCGCAAGCGCACCCCAAAGAGCGGGTTTCGTATGAAGTCGGTAAGCGCCTGTTCTTTCAACGTGCGGGGCCACACGACTTTTCGTGTGCCTCCTGCCATGGACAGGAAGGCACGCGCATTCGTTTGCAGGACCTGCCCAAACTGACCAAGAACCCCGGTGACGGAATCGGTTTTGCCGCGTGGCCAGCCTACCGCGTGTCCAATGGGCAAATGTGGGGCATGCAACAGCGCCTCAACGATTGCTACCGGCAACAGCGGTTTCCCTACCCCGGCTTCGGCAGCGAAGTGACCATTGCTCTTGGAACTTACCTGGGCGTCAACAGTGCAGGTGCGGTTTCGGTGGCACCCGCCATCAAGCGATAGACAACCAGGAGCGACCCCATGTTCAAATCTGTTCGGGTACTTTTTTTGCTGCTTGCTGCGGCGCTTTTTGTAGTTAGCTGTGCTTCATTCCCCAACTCGGCGGAGCTTGACCGCATCACCGACAACGCCATCAAGTCGAGTTTCCGCGACCAGGGCATTGTTAAAGTCGCTGTGCTGGATACGGACGAGGCCAACCGCGCCTGCAGTGCAGCCGATGTGGCGGGCAAACCGCTGGATGAGGACACCGCCAAGCGGATTGAGGCGCAAAACCTAAAGACCGTCCGGTGGCCATCCGATGGCAAGTTTCTGGGCGACTGGAAAGAAGGCGAAAAGCTTGCCCAAAGCGGACGCGGTCTTACCTGGACCGACGACGCCAAAACCGCCAATGGCGGCAATTGCTACAACTGCCACCAAATGGACCCGAAAGAAATTTCGTACGGCACCATCGGCCCCAGCCTGTACAACTACGCCAAGCTCCGTGGTGTGACGGATCCGACCAGCCCAGAGGCCAAACCGATCGTGGAGTACACCTGGGGCAAGATCTGGAACAGCAAGGCCTACAACGCCTGCTCCAACATGCCGCGCGCCGGGCACATGGGCATCCTCAACGAAAACCAGGTCCGCCATATCGTGGCGCTGCTGCTCGACCCCAAGTCACCCGTCAACCAATAAACCGTCTGGGGCCCGCGCTGTGCGGGTTGGCCGGTGTGCGATTGCCAACGTATGAATCTCTCCAAGCGTGAATTTTTTCAGGTGCTCGGCGCAGGCACCATGGCCGGTATGGGCTTGGGCGCATTTGCCGATGCCGACGCCGCCACCGCCTCCAACGGGCTTTATGAGATAGCGCCCTTTGGCAACGTGTCATTCCTGCACATGACCGACTGCCATGCGCAGCTTTTGCCGGTGCACTTTCGGGAGCCCAACGTCAACTTGGGTATCGGTAGCATGCGCGGCAACCTGCCCCACTTGGTGGGGGAGCACTTGCTGCGCACCGCCAAGGTTCGCCCAGGCACGGCGCAGGCGCACGCGCTGACCCACCTCGATTTTGAAAGAGCCGCCCGCCGCTACGGCAAGGTGGGGGGGTTCGCGCACCTGGCCACGCTGGTCAAGCGCCTCAAGGCCAGCCGTCCCGGTGCGTTGCTACTTGATGGCGGCGACACCTGGCAGGGTTCGGGCACCTCGTTGTGGACCAACGGGCAGGACATGGTCGATGCCTGCAAACTGCTGGGCGTGGACGTGATGACCGGCCACTGGGAATTCACCTATGGCATGGAGCGGGTGAAAGAGATTGTCGAGAAAGACTTCGCGGGCAAGATCGACTTCGTCGCGCAAAACGTCAAGACCAACGATTTTGGCGACCCGGTCTTCAAGCCTTATGTGACTCGTGAAATCAACGGCGTCCCCTGCGCCATCATCGGCCAGGCGTTTCCGTACACCCCGATAGCCAACCCGCGCTACATGGTGGCCGACTGGGCGTTTGGCATTCAGGACGAGAACATGCAAGCCATGGTCAACGAAGCCCGTGGCAAGGGCGCTCAGGTCGTGGTGGTGCTGTCGCACAACGGCATGGACGTCGATCTGAAGATGGCCAGCCGTGTGACCGGCATAGATGCCATCATGGGCGGCCACACGCACGACGGCATGCCGGTGGCCAGCATTGTGGGCAACAAAGGTGGCAAAACCATCGTCACCAACGCGGGCTCGAACAGCAAGTTTTTGGCGGTGCTGGACTTTGAGGTCAAGGACAAGCGGGTCACCGATTTTCGCTACAAGCTGCTGCCCGTGTTTGCCAACATGCTGCCCGCCGATGCCGACATGGCAGCGCTAATCCACAAAGTGCGTGCGCCCTATGCGGCCAAGCTGGCCGAGACCCTGGCGGTGACCGAAGGCACGCTGTACCGGCGCGGCAACTTCAACGGTACCGGCGACCAGTTGCTGCTTGACGCCATGCTGGAGGTGCAGGGTGCCGACATCGCGTTCTCCCCCGGCTTTCGCTGGGGCACAAGCCTGTTGCCTGGCCAACCCATTACCCGCGAATGGCTGATGGACATGACCGCTACCACCTACTCATACTCCACGCTGACCGAGATGACGGGTGCCACCATCAAGACCATTTTGGAAGATGTGTGTGACAACCTCTTCAATCCCGATCCCTATTACCAACAGGGTGGCGATATGGTGCGCGTGGGCGGTCTGCAATATAGCTGCAACCCGGTTGCAACCATGGGGCAGCGCATCGGCGATATGCGCCTGCAGGGCAGGGCGATTGAGGCTGACAAAAAATACAAGGTGGCTGGTTGGGCCCCGGTGGCCGAAGAAGCCCGCAGCGCCGGTAACAAACAAATCTGGGATGTGGTGGAGCAGTGGCTCAAGGCCACCAACGGCAAAGTGCCCCAGCGCAAACTCAACACCCCCAAGCTGTTAGATGTGCTGCCCAATCCGGGCTATGCGGGCTGACGCCCTGCACCCAGCAAGCCAGAGTCGCGCTGTACCCGCTTGTAGCCGCCGTGCCGCACCGTCTGACACGCCGTTCGTCACGTCGTTGAGCTAGTTCATATCCCCTAAGGCAGACCAGCGGCGCGGGAGGCTGCCCCAAGCGGCCTCGCCCTGGGTGCATATCTCCAGCAAGCCGCACGCGGCGCGACTGGCGATGTAGGCCCAGCATGTCTTGTCTCTTGGGCGACAACAACGGACTTCGGGTCGGCACCTTCCCCTAGAATCAAAATCCGAACGACCGTTCTTTTTTGTTTGTTGGCCGCTTTTTTAGGGATGCCCCATGACCGCCCACTACCAAGCCCACGGCGACGTTGCCGTCATTACGCTCGATAACCCGCCGGTCAACGGTCTGGGTCTGGCCACCCGCCAGGCCTTGGTTGCTGGCATGCACCAGGCGCTGGCCGACGCAGCCATTCACGCGGTGGTGATTACCGGCGCCGGCAAGGCGTTTTCTGGCGGTGCCGACATCAAAGAGTTCGGCAACCCCAAGGCGCTGCAAGAACCCAATTTGCACAGCGTGATTGCCCTCATCGAAAGCGCGGAGAAGCCGGTGGTCGCAGCCTTGCACACGGTGGTGATGGGCGGTGGCCTGGAGCTGGCTTTGGGCTGCCACTACCGCATCGCCGCGCCAGGTACCAGCGTGGCCTTGCCCGAGGTCAAGATTGGTCTGCTGCCCGGTGCCGGTGGCACGCAGCGGCTGCCGCGCGCCCTGGGCGTGGAGCCCGCGCTCAACATGATTGTCAGCGGCGAGGCGGTGGCCAGTGACATGCTGGCCATGGTGCCCAAACAAAAGCTGTTCGACGCCATGGCAGCCAGTGCCGAGACCCTCGCCGACGAAGCCTTGGCCTTGGCCCGCAAGGTTGCCAGTGTGCGCCCGCTGCCACGGGTGCGCGACTTGCCCTGCCGCCACCCGCAGGGCGCGGCCTACTTCCAGTTTGCACGCAACATGGTCAAGGGCATGTCCAAGAACTTCCCCGCCCCAGCGCGCTGTGTGGATGCGGTGGAGGCTGCCACCACCAAGAAGTTTGACGAAGGCATGGCCTACGAGCGTGATGCTTTTATTCAACTCATGTGGACCGCTGAGAGCCGCAGCCTGCGCCACCTGTTTTTGGCCGAGCGCGCTGCTTCCAAGATTCCGGACGTGGGCGCTGACACGCCACAGCGCAGCATCCGCAAGGTGGCCGTGATCGGCGCGGGCACCATGGGCGGCGGCATTGCCATGAACTTCCTCAATGCGGGCATCCCGGTGCAGATGCTGGAGATGAAGCAAGAGGCCCTGGACCGCGGCCTGGCCACCATGCGCGGCAACTACGAAGCGCAGGTCAAAAAAGGCAAGCTCAAGCAAGACAAGCTCGACCAGCGCATGGCCTTGCTCAGCACCACGCTGGACTACCAAGACCTTGGCGATGCCGATCTGGTCATCGAGGCGGTGTTTGAGGACATCGCGGTCAAGCAGACGGTGTTCGAGGCGCTGGACCGGGTGATGAAACCCGGCGCTGTTTTGGCGAGCAACACGTCCACCTTGGACCTCAACCGCATCGCGTCGTTTACGGCGCGGCCGCAGGACGTGGTGGGACTGCACTTTTTTAGCCCCGCCAATGTGATGAAGCTGCTTGAAGTCGTGCGCGGCGAAAAAACCGCCAAGGACGTGCTGGCCACCGTGATGGGCCTGGCCAAGAAAATCCGCAAAACCGCAGTCGTCTCCGGCGTGTGCGACGGCTTTATTGGCAACCGCATGATCGAGCAATACGCCCGCCAGGCCGGTTTCTTGCTCGACGAGGGGTGCACGCCGCAGCAGTTGGACAAGGCCATGGAAAAGTTTGGCATGGCGATGGGGCCGTTCCGCATGGGCGACCTCGCGGGCAACGACATTGGCTGGGCCATCCGCAAGCGCCGCTCCGTAGAGCGCGCCAGCATGAAGTACAGCAAGACCGCCGACCTGCTGTGCGAGCGCGGGCGCTTCGGTCAGAAAACCGGCGCCGGTTGGTACGACTACCAAGCGGGCAAGCGCGACGCACTGCCCAGCGCCGAGGTGCTGACCATGATCGAAGAGCACCGCAAGTCCCTGGGCATCACAGCGCGCAAGATTGCCGACGAAGAAATCGTGCAGCGTCTGGTGTTTTCGCTGGTCAATGAGGCGGCGCACATCGTGCAAGAAGGCATTGCCAACCGCGCCAGCGACATCGACATCGTCTACCTCTACGGCTACGGTTTCCCGGCCCACCGCGGCGGGCCGATGCGCTATGCCGACGAGATCGGCCTGTTCAACGTGGTGCAGGCCATGCGGCGGTTTGCTGCCAACCCGCTCGACGACGCGGCATTCTGGACGCCGGCCCCGCTGCTGGCGCAACTGGCTGCCGATGGAAAAACTTTCAACTAAGGATTCGCCATGACCACCGCGCTGATTGTTTCCACCGCCCGCACCCCCCTGGCCAAGAGCTGGAAGGGCGCTTTCAACATGACCCACGGCGCCACCCTGGGCGGCCATGCGGTCGAGCACGCCATCGCCCGCGCCGGTGTGGAGGCCGCCGAAGTCGATGACGTGATCATGGGCTGCGCCACGCCCGAAGGTGCCACCGGCGCCAACATCGCGCGCCAAATTGCGCTGCGCGCGGGCTGCCCGGTGACGGTTTCGGGCATGACCATCAACCGCTTTTGCTCGTCGGGCCTGCAAACCATTGCCACCGCATCGCAGCGCATTGTGGCGGGCGAGGGCGATGTGTATGTGGCCGGTGGCGTGGAAGCCATTTCCTGCGTGCAGCAGGAGATGAACCAGCACATGCTCAGCGACCCGTGGCTGGTGAAGCACAAGCCCGAGATCTACTGGAACATGCTGCAAACCGCCGAGAACGTGGCCACGCGTTACCAGATCGGCCGTGACGCCATGGACGAGTACGGCGCTGCCAGCCAGCAACGCGCCACCGCCGCACTGGCTGCGGGTTTGTTCCAGGCCGAGATCGCGCCCATCACCGTCACCATGGGTGTGGCCGACAAGGTCATGGGTTTGATGACCAAGCAAGTGACCGTCAGCGACGACGAAGGCATTCGGCCCGGCACCACCTTCGAGGGCATCCACGGCCTGCGCTCGGCCGTGCCCGGTGGCCTCATTTCCGCTGGTAATGCCAGCCAGTTTTCTGATGGCGGCGGTGCCTGCGTGGTGGTGCACGAGAAGGTCGCCGAGCGCAAAGGGCTGCAACCTTTGGGCCGCTTCCTGGGCTTTGCGGTGGCCGGGTGCGAGCCCGACGAGATGGGCATTGGCCCGGTGTTTGCGGTGCCCAAGGTGCTGGCGCGCCTGGGGCTGAAGGTCAGTGACATTGATCTGTGGGAACTCAACGAAGCGTTTGCGGTGCAGGTGATTTACTGCCGCGACCGCTTGGGCATTCCCGCAGACCGCCTCAATGTCAACGGCGGCGCGATTGCCGTGGGCCATCCCTATGGCGTGAGCGGCCAGCGCCTCACCGGCCACGCGCTCATTGAGGGCAAGCGCCGCGGTGCCAAGCGGGTCTGCGTGACCATGTGCATTGGCGGCGGCATGGGCGCGGCTGGCATTTTTGAAGTGCTGTAGCCGGGGCGCTATCGCATGGCGTTGCGCTCCACCCTGGATTTTTTGCTCTACCAGTGGCTGGGCAGTGAAGCCCTGACCGCGCGGCCACGGTTTGCCGACCACAGCCGCGAAACCTGGGACGCGGTGCTCGACACCTGCGAGCGCATCGCCCGCGAAAAGTTTGCGCCGTTCAACCGCTTGGTAGACCAGCAAGAGCCACGTTTCGATGGCGAGCGGGTGCACCTGCCGCAGGCCACGCTGGAGGCCAACCGGGCGTATGCCGAGTCCGGCATGCTCAGCGCCTCCCAAGACTACGCCGTGGGCGGCATGCAACTGCCCTACAGCCTGGAGGCCGCAGCCAACGCATTCTTCTCGCTGGCCTCGGTGGGCATCAGCAGCGGTCTGTTGACCACCGGCAACGCCAACTTGCTGATGGCGCACGGCAGCGCGCAGCAGCAGGCGGTGTTTGCCAAGAACGAGTTTTCCGGGCGCTGGATGGGCACCATGTGCCTGTCCGAGCCGCAGGCGGGCTCCAGCCTGTCCGACATCCTCACCCGGGCGCTGCCCGATGGCGCGCAGCACGAGGAAGACCCGCTGGGGCCGCGCTACCGGCTCACCGGCAACAAGATGTGGATCTCGGCGGGCGACCACGAACTCAGCGAAAACATCGTTCACCTGGTGCTGGCAAAAATCCCGGATGCCAACGGACAGCTGGTGCCGGGCACGCGCGGTATTTCGCTCTTCATCGTGCCCAAGTACCTGGTCGATGCGCAGGGTCAGCTTACCGGCGAACGTAACGACGTGGCGCTGGCCGGCCTGAACCACAAGCTGGGCTGGCGCGGCACCACCAACACCTTGCTCAACTTCGGCGAGGGCAAGTACCCGGTCGGTGGCCGCGCGGGTGCCGTCGGCTACCTGGTGGGCCAGCCCGGCGACGGCCTGCGCTGCATGTTCCACATGATGAACGAGGCCCGCATCGGCGTGGGCATTGCCGCCACCATGCTGGGGCTGGCGGGCTACTACGCGGCGCTGGATTACGCCAAGTCCCGGCCCCAGGGCCGCCCCGTGGCGCCCGCAGGCTCGGGCGCGGCCCGCAAGGACGCCACCCAAGCGCAGGTGCGCATCATTGAGCACGCCGATGTCAAACGCATGCTGCTGGCGCAAAAAACCTACGGCGAAACCGCGCTGGCTTTGGCGCTGTACTGCGCCCGCCTGGTGGACGAGCAACACACCGCGGCGCCCGATGTGGCCGACAACGCCCGGCTGCTGCTGGAGGTGCTGACACCGATTGCCAAAAGCTGGCCCAGCGAGTGGTGCCTGGAGGCCAACTCGCTGGCCATTCAGGTGCATGGCGGCTACGGCTACACGCGCGACTTCCCGGTGGAGCAGTACTGGCGGGACAACCGCCTGAACATGATCCACGAGGGCACCCATGGCATCCAAGCCCTGGATTTGCTGGGGCGCAAAGTACTCATGGAGAACGGGCGGGGCCTGCACCTGCTGGCCCAGCGGATCGCAAGCACAGTCGAGCAAGCGCGGACACAGCCGCGCCTGGTCGACCACGCGCAGTCCCTGGTTGCTGCGTGGCAGGCGTTGCAGTCCGCGACCACCCAGGCCTGGGCTACCGGCGTGCCAGCGCAGGCGCTGGCCAATGCCGTGCCCTATCTGCAGGCCTTTGGCCATGGGGTGGTGGCCTGGATTGCGCTGGACGTGGCGCTGGCCGCGCTGCGTGAAGACCCGCAGGCGGCGCGCAGCGACACCCAGGGTCGGCTGGGTACCACCCAGTTTTTCTTCCACTACGAGCTGCCCAAAATCACCGCCTGGCTGGCGGTGGTGCGCACGCGCGACATGACCTGCGCCGACTTCCCCGAAGACGCGTTCTAGTTTTTTTAGCGGAGCATTTGCCATGGCGGTACGCACGGTGTCCCAGTTGTTTGACTTGACCGGAAAGACCGCCCTGGTCACCGGCGGCTCGCGCGGGCTGGGCCTGCAGATGGCCCACGCGCTGGGTGAGGCGGGTGCGCGGGTGATGCTGGGCGCACGCAAGGCCGACGAACTGGAGCAGGCCTGCGCCGAGCTACAGGCTGCTGGCATCGACGCCCGCTGGGTCGCCGCCGACTGCGCGCAGGAGCAGGACTTGCGCCGCCTGGTGGACGAAACGCTGCACCGCATGGGCGAGATCGATGTGCTGGTCAACAACGCCGGTGCCACCTGG
>JBIIZY010000140.1:0-7276 GCA_044346035.1 Rhodoferax sp.
ATTTGGCTGAGGTGTTTGTAGTTCAATTGGCAACTTCGACTTGCAGGTCTAGAAGCCTTGAATGCTAAACATCCTCAGCCTCCTTATTGCGGGTGGTCATCGTTGCACTTCGTGCTTGAATCCGCCATAGCTTATAGGCAGATTTATTGAACAAACTCACGGGTATTATTGAAATCAATACCGCTGGTTGGATTACCTTTGAGAACAGCTACAACATATTCCTCATCGTAGGTATCCCAGAAGTTGGCAGCACCGGTCGGGGTCAATCTTTTGTCTACTGGGGTCCGGTTAATTGTGATGACCCACTTGAGAATCACAGTGTCATGTTTTACTTCGTGAGCAAACACTGGTCCAAAGTCTCCAACTCTGCTCTTGGGGCGCCCTTCCTTCTGCCATTGCAATTGCAGCTTGTTTGTCTTAAAGTATTCGTGCATCAAGGTGCGAACATCAATGTTTTTTACAATGAACTCACGACCATCTTTGAGCTTCCAGCGCACATGTAGGGGAGAATATGCTTGCAGACCATGGAGATGTCCATTTGCTTGACCGGCGGTTATTCGTACCCAACTCCGGCGTGGACCCCACACTCCGTACGAAGACTGCGCTATTTCAACATCATCCAAATTTGACTTGGCCTGTCCGGTGCCATACGAATACTGCGAATACCCGCCTGGGAAGTAGTCAGGTTGCGCGAGCAAGGGTCTGGGAACACTCATAGCCCGTGTCACGCCTTGCTCTGCGCAACTTGTCAGACCCAGACACACCATAATGGTCAGGACCACAACCAAGACCAGCACCAGCACTCTTTTGGTGATCTGAAACGTTCTTACCGTATTCATGTCAAAACCTTCCAAGCCAAGTAATGGGCGGCAGCAGCCACCAAGACAACGAGCAAAAACGCAGCAGGTAAATTCCAAAAGACGTGATTCTTGGGGAAAACTATAGATGTCACTCCAGACGGCCCCAACCGACTCTTGGTAGCCCCAAAAGCCAGTCGCCCTCCTAAGTCACCCACATTTAGCCGCCCCTTTGGCATCTCACTTGATACTTTTTGAAAATTCCCCAACGAGCTTTCACAGACTTCGTTATCTTTTTCTATGGATACTTAAATGTGATTGAACCCGCTTGCTACAGGTGCTAAACGATTCCAGCTCTCGGGATATGCGCTGTGGCGACAAGATGCGCAGAAGTCATTCACCCCTCCCTTTGTGAATTTTTGAACATTCTGCCGCAACTTTTCGCGCTTTTTGTGAATTTTTTCTGCCGTTTCACGCTGCGCCGCAACAACACTTGTCCCAGTCTTCCCACAGCGGGTTGCCACCCACCATCTCTCACACATCCCCCTGCACCCTCTGGTGCTGTTACTTGACCCGCAGAATCGCATCCCAGCCGCCAGCGAAACCCCACCATCCGATCACACCCGCCGACCCCCACGCATGCCATGACCCGCACTAAGCTCCGCCTCCTCCACATCACTGCCCTAGCCACCCTTCTGTGGACCACCACCCCACTCGCCCAAGCACAAACACTCGCCCAACCCATAGCCCAATCCAACCCACAGCCCCTCACCCCCCAACCCATCGCCCGCGGCCTACAAAACCCCTGGTCCCTAGCCTTCCTCCCCACCGGTGAATTCCTGGTCACCGAGCGCCCCGGCCGCCTGCGCGTGCTCGCAGCCAACGGCACCGTGGGCACACCAGTGCAAGGCGTACCCGAGGTGGCAGCTGGTGGCCAGGGCGGCTTGCTCGATGTGGTGCTAGACAGCGGCTTCGCCAGCAACCGCACGCTGTACTTTTGCTTTAGCGAGCCCGGTGCCAGCGGTGGCAACAGCACCGCCTTGGCGCGGGCGCAACTCGCGCGCAACCCGGACCGGCTGGAGAACCTGCGCGTGGTGTTCAGCCAGCGGCCCAAGGTGGCCAGCAGCGCGCACTTTGGCTGCCGCATCGTGGAGGGCCGCACCGCGCAGGGGCAGCCCGACGGCACGCTGTTCATGACGCTGGGCGATCGCTTCTCGCGCAGCCAAGACGCCCAGACCCTGGACAACCACCACGGCAAGGTGATTCGCATCCACAAAGACGGCAGCGTGCCCGCCGACAACCCGCTGGTGCAGCGCGCAGGCGCCCTGCCCGAGATTTGGAGCTGGGGCCACCGCAACCCGCAAGGCGCAACGCTGGCACCTGACGGCAAGCTCTGGGTGCACGAGCACGGGCCGCAGGGCGGCGACGAAATCAACCTGGCGCTGCCCGGGCGCAACTACGGCTGGCCCGCCATCAGCTACGGGGTGCACTACGGCGGCGCCAAGATTGGTGAGGGTGCCAGCGCCAAGCCGGGCATGGAGCAGCCACTGCACTACTGGACGCCATCGATTGCGCCCTCGGGCATGGCGTTTGTCACCAGCGAGCGCTACGGCAAAGACTGGGTGGGCAACCTGGTGGTGGCCTCGCTCAAGTTCGGCCGCCTGCACCGCCTGGAACTCGCGCAGCCCTTCGCCGGCAAAGTAGTGCGCGAAACCACGCTGCTAACCGACCTGGGCCAGCGCATCCGCGATGTGCGCCAGGGGCCGGATGGCTTGCTGTATGTGCTGACGGACCAGAGCAATGGGCAGTTGCTGCGGCTGGATCTGAAGTAGTATCAAACGCATCCTGCGGCATTTACTTCCACACGCATTTTGGGGACCAAAAATGGACACGCCCATGACCACCGTACAAGTCGAGTTACCCGATGTTTTGGCGCAAAGCGCGCAAGCCGCGGGCCTGCTTACGCCTAAAGCGCTGGAGGCCATGTTGCGCGAGCACCTGAAGCGCCAGGCGAGCGAATCATTGCGCTCTCTGTGGGCCAACGCGCCGCCGGAAGAACTCACACCGGAGCTTGAACAGCTGATCGAGGAGCAAGTGAAGGCCGTGCGCGCCCAGAACCGCAAGCAGGCGGCCCATTGAGTAGCAGCCTCAAGGGAACGCGACTTCGCTTGGTGATCGATACCAATGTGGTCGTTTCAGGATTGCTGTGGGCCGGTCACCCTCGCCGTTTGCTGGAGCTGGCGCTAGCCGACAAGATAACTCTGTATAGCAGCCCGGCGCTCGTCGATGAGTTGAGCCAGACCTTGCACTACGCAAAGCTGTCCAAGCGCATCGTGGCGATGCAAACAACAGTGCAGGCTCTGGTAGCGCAATACAGTGCCATTGCCACGCTGGTACTACCTGAGCAAGTGCCACGTGTCATCGCGCATGACGCTGACGACGACCAAGTGTTGGCCTGTGCGGTGCAAGCCCGCGCCCATTTGATAACGTCGGGCGATCGGCACTTGCACAGCCTGGGTGGAAGCTACCAAGGCATTCGGGTTGTGACGCCAGCCGAAGCGACGGCCCTCTTGCAGTTGGTCTAGCCCAACACCTCAACAACAAACAACAAATGCCGTCACGCGACGCACTTGCTGGCCACATCTGGAGCCCTACCCCAACTGCCCCCAAGCCTTCTCCAGCCGCTTGACGCCCACCGGATGGGGCGTAGTTGCCGCCTGACACCCACAAGGTCTCCGAGCCGACCAGCAACCGCGGCCCGGCGCACTGCCGCTGCGCCAAGGTACTAATGACGGTGCATCACAGGCAGCGTCACCATTTCGTCCTTGTCAGTACATTGTCCGTACGTTAGCATCGGCCCTCCACTCGAAGAGAGCCTTGTCATGACCGCAGCCATCCAATCCAAGTCCGAACGCATTGATGTGCGCGCCAGCGCGCCAGTCAAGCGGCTGCTGCAGGAAGCGGCGCGCGTGTCCCACAAGAATGTGAGCGAGTTTTTGCTAGACGCAGGTATCCAAGCCGCCAACCAAACGCTGGCCGACCGCACCCGGTTTGAACTCAGCCCGGCGCAGTGGCAAGCGTTTCAGCAGGCGCTGGACCAACCCATCAGCGCCAAGCCCAAGCTTAAAAAGCTGTTATCCAAGCCGGGGTTGTTGGGTTGAGCCAGCCGGCCTACGAGCCAGTTCGCAAGCTGGCGAGGGCGGACGCTGTCGATTCCTTTGATTGCGGTCAGAGCGCGCTGAACCAGTTTTTGCAGCGCTTTGCTCTAGTCAAACAACAAGCCAACAGCGCGCAGACGTATGTGAGTTGCTATTGCGGCAGGATGGTTGGTTTCTACAGCCTGGCCGTGGGCAGCGTTGCGCCATCTCATGCGGCACCGCGACTGACCAAAGGCATTCCACAACACCCCGTGCCGGTGATGATTTTGGCCAGGCTCGCAGTGGACTTGCAGCACCAAGGGGCAGGGCTTGGCACAGCGCTTCTCAAAGACGCGCTACTGCGTACAGCACAAGCGGCAGACATTGCCGGTATCCGCGCACTGCTAGTGCATGCCAAGAACGAGTCTGCGCGGCGGTGGTACCTCAACTGGGAGTTTGAACCCAGCCCAAGCGATGCATTTCACCTGTTTCTATTGACGAAAGACCTCAAGGCCTTGCGCGCTTAGCGCCCAGCTGGCCCCTGGTCCCGCCCTACCCCAACTGCCCCCAAGCCTTCTCCAACCGCTTGACGCTCACCGGCTGGGGCGTGCGCAGCTCTTGCGCAAAAAAGCTCACCCGCAGTTCTTCGAGCAGCCAGCGGAACTCCAGCATGCGCTCGTCGGCCACGCCTTTGCGCTCGGCCACCAGCCGCCAGTAGCGTTGCTCCAGCGGGCGCAGCTCGGTCAGGCGGGCGGCGTCGCGGGCAGGGTCGGCGCGCAGCTTGTCCAGGCGCAAGGTGATGGCCTTGAGGTAGCGCGGCAGGTGCTGCAAGCGCTCCCAGGGCGTGGCCTGCAAAAACTGTTTGGGCACCAGGCGCTGCAACTGCTGCGCGGCGTCCTGCACGGCGTCGCTCGCTAGCTTGGTGTCTTTGATCTTGCGGGCCGCAATGGCGTGCTCTTGCAGCACCACGCCAGCCAGCCGGGCCACCTCGTTGGCGATCAAGGTGAGCCGCCCGCGCCCCTCGTCGGTGCGGCGCTTGAAGGCGTGCGCGTCGGTGGGCAGCGGCTCTTGCACAAAGGCGCGGTCTAGCGCCACCGCGATGATTTGTGCGCGCAGGTCTTCTAGCGTGCCACCGCTGGCGCTGTCTTTGGCACTGTCTTTGCCGCCGTCTTTGCCAGCGTGCGATTTACCAACCTGCATATAGGCCACGGCCATGGTTTGCAGGTCAGGAATATTCTTCTCCAGGTACTTGAGCGCGTCCTTAAGCTGCAGCGCAAACAGGCGGCGCAGGCCGGCGCGGTGCTTGGCGCTGGCCACCTCGGGCTCGTCGAACACCTCCACCGTCACCGCGTCGCCCGCGTCGATCAGCGCCGGAAAACCCACCAGCGTTTGACCACCCTTGCGGATCTCCAACAGCTCGGGCAACTCACCAAAGGTCCACGCGGTGTGGCGCTGCGCCAGCAAGGCGGCAGGCGCGGTAGCAGCCGATGGTTGGCCCGTGTTTACGCCACCCGCGCCCGCTGGGCTTGCAGCCGTTGTGCCACGCTCTGCACGGGTGTCTACGCCCTTGTCCACGCCATGCGCAGCCGCACGCAAAGGGGCGCCATCGGCGGCGCGCGCGTCCTGTGCCGCTGGCGCTGCGCCCTGCTGCCCCGCCACTTGGCTTGCCTGCCCCATCTTCAGCGCCGCCAGCGCCTGGAACGCGCCACGCGCCTGCTGACCCCACTCGGCCTTGAGCGCGCCCAGGTTGCGGCCTTGGCCGAGCTGGCGGCCGTGTTCGTCGACCACCCGAAAGTTCATGAACAGGTGGGGCGGCAGCATGTCCACCTTGATGTCGGCGCGCACCACATCGATGGTGGTGGCCTCGCGCACCAGCTTAATCACCGCGCCCACCAAGTCACCGGCACCAAAGGCCTCGGGCGCATTCAGCGCCTGCGCAAATCGCGCAGCGGTGTCGGGAAGCGGCACCAGGCGCGAGCGCGGGCGCTGGTGCAGGGTTTTGAGCAGCGCCTGCACTTTGTCCTTGAGCATGCCCGGCACCAGCCAATCGCAGCGCTCCTCGTTGACCTGGTTGAGCACAAACAGCGGCACCGTCACCGTCAGCCCGTCGCGCGCGTCGCCCGGCTCGTGCAGGTAGGTGGCGGCGCAGTCCACGCCGCCCAGCCGAATGGTCTTGGGAAACGACGCCGTGGTGATGCCCGCAGCCTCGTGGCGCATCAGCTCCTCGCGGGTCAAGCGCAAGAGCGTGCTCTCGCGCCGCCCGCCGGCTTGCTGCGGGTTGTACTGCGGCTTCTTGGACTCCTCGCGGTACCAGCGCTCCAGGCTGTGGCCGCTGCACACATCGGCGGGCAATTGCTGGTCGTAAAACGCGTAGATCAACTCGTCGTCCACCAACACATCCTGGCGGCGCGACTTGTGCTCCAAGTCCTGCACCTGTGCGATGAGTTTGTGGTTGGCCGCCAAAAACGGCAGCGCGGTCTCCCACTGCTGGCCCACCAAAGCCTCGCGGATAAATATCTCCCGCGCGCCCTGCAAATCCACCCGGCTGTAATTCACACGCCGCCCGCTGTACACCACGATGCCATACAGCGTGGCCCGCTCCAGCGCCACCACCTCGGCCGCTTTTTTCTCCCAGTGCGGGTCCAGCAACTGCTTCTTCAGCAAGTGCCCACCCACCTGCTCCAGCCACTGCGGCTCAATGGCCGCAATGCCCCGCCCAAACAAGCGCGTGGTCTCCACCAACTCCGCCGCCACAATCCAACGCCCCGGCTTCTTGACCAAATGCGCGCCAGGATGCGGAAAAAACTTGATACCCCGCGCACCCAAGTAATCCCCCGCCGCCCCATCGCCCTCCAGCTTGCAACCCACATTGCCCAGCAGGCCGGCCAACATACTCAAGTGCAACTGCTCATAACTGGCCGGCGCGGTGTTGACGCGCCACCCATGCTCGGCCACCACCGTCAGCAACTGGCTGTGAATGTCCTTCCACTCGCGCACCCGCCGAATACTGATGAAGTTCTGCCGCAACAACTGCTCGTACTGCCGGTTGCTTAGCTTGTGCGATGGCGCGGATGCCGACGGATGCTCCGCCAAGCGCGTAGACGGCTGGGGCGAAACAGGAGCAGCCGGATGCTCCGCCGAGCCCAGCGAGGGCCGGGTCACCAGCGATGCATTCGGATGTTCCGCCGAGCGCACCAAGGGCTGGGGTGGCGGGGCGTTCTGCGCAGGTAAAGGAGGAGCCCGCAAAGCGGGCTGGGGACACGGAGCAGAGCGCCCCGAGGGCTGGGGTGGCGGGGCGTTCTGCGCAGGTAAAGGAGGAGCCCGCAAAGCGGGCGGGGGACA
>JBIIZY010000141.1:0-7271 GCA_044346035.1 Rhodoferax sp.
CTGTCGGTGCTACTTTGTCCGCTATCTACCGCCAGGCTCAGGGTAGGCATACTCGGCGCTATATTGTCTGCAACGGTTCGCGACGAACGCGTGACGCTAATCTGAGAATTAATCAAGGAACCGACATCGCTCATTTGATCGGGTGTTTTTGCAAATGGGTGCACCGGTGCAGTTGATGCATCAATTTCCGCCAAACGTAATCGAGCGAGAGGAGTCAATGCGTCAAGGCGATTCCGACCACTTTCCAGCCAACCCGCCAGCATGATGTGTGTGACACCGGATTCATAGAAAAAGTTGCTTGGGTTTACCGCAAAGGAATTCAAGGTGACTGCAGTCAGCGCGCTAAAGCTATTGTTTTCATCTGATAACCACGCTCTAAACTGCCTTGGTGTTACTGCGCTCAGATGAACTGGGTGCATTTTGTTGAGCCGCAGTGCTGTGAAGTACGTTCCAAACACCGCAGGTTCGAGGCTATCCCGATCAGTCGGATTTGATACCCACCAGGTTGACCAGAGATCACCATTAGCCCCAGCCGACAGTTGGCTTGACTTAAGCAACGATCCTTCACTGAGCGATAGCGCGTTTATGCAAGTAGCTGTCAATGCGCAGAAATTGCTGGGATAGACCGTATTGACGCTTAGCCACGTTTCAAATTGGTCAGGGGTCAGCGATAAAAGGGTGCGCTGTTGCGCGAGGATTGGAGTCCGCCCGCTAACGAATCCGCTCGCCAAAGAGTTAAATACTTCAGCGGAAATTCTTCCGACTACGATGCTTGCTGATAGTGCGCTGAGCGTGTTTGCAGGACTGCTTAGTGCCCACTGTTGCCATTCGTTGGCGCTAAAGCTTGAGATCGTAGTCGGGCTAACTACCCCACTATTGAGCTGGGAAACGGTGAAAGAAATAGTCATAACAGGAAGAGTGAGATTGGCCCGACCGTCCGCACCAAGATTCACCTTGGTCGACATCTTCGAATCGGCTACTTACTCCCCTACGCACTCTCCTACTGGGGAAAAAAGAAAGTGGTCATCCAAGGTAATCTCGACCTGCGGGTTGCGGGTCTTCAATTGTCCAAAAAAGACAAATATTCAAGGTAGTAGATTTAAATCTGAAGTCCAGCATCTGCCCCGAGTAAGGTCACAGCGGACACAAGACACGCCATCTAGAAGGTACCAATAGCAACCCCAGGCAAAGTACGCGTGACAGTGTTTAGCCTAGTCCAACAGAAGCGCAGTGTTCGTGAGCTTGCCCTGGCTTTGGATCGCTCACCCAGCACCATCAGCCGAGAGTTGCAGCGCAAGGGGCAGTCGCGCTACGTTAGCGCGCGCCTGCGCCCTGCAACGTCGCCGGCAAGGCCGACCGGCAAAGAAGCTCTATGGCGCAGGCGTGCTGTTGGAAGTTGTGCACCATTTCTTGAATCAGCGCTGGTCGCCCGAGTAGATTGCGCTGACACTGGCCCACACCTACCCCAAGGGCCAACTGAGACGCGTGTCACACGAGACCATCTGCACCTGCATTTGCGCCCGCCCTGTAGGCCAGCTCAAGCGTGAGCTCATCGCCACCCTGCGACACGCGCACAACACGCGTGTGCCGCGCAGCAAGGGACAAGACCGGCGCGGTCAGATTGCCGATATGCTCAGCATCCACGGACACGCTGCTAAGCGTTGCCGCACCCATGCTCCAGTGCATGACGTACGCCCCAGGCAAATTGATGTCCAGGCACAAGCAATTGAGTCGGCGTAAGGGTATCGCGGTGTACATCTGCGACTCCCACAGCCCTTGGCAGCATGTTTCTAACGAGAACATGAATGTGCTGGTGCATCAATACTTCCCAAGGGCACCGACCACTCTGTGCACAGCCAAGAGCCGCTCGAAGCCATTGCCGATGAGCGCAGGCGTACGATCCCCGCTGGCGGTTTATCGGGACTTGCTGCTGAGCAACACCACACTCCACACTCTTTCAATAAAACCCAAGGTGTTGCACTTCAGATTTGAATCCGCCAGGTAAACCCTAGCGAGTGAAAACCACAGACCTTCCAACAAGTAAACCGCACCATGCTGAAATTTGACATCCTCCAAACCGACCCCGCCAGCGTCGACGGCAGTTACTTGGGCAGCCACGCACGCCGGGGCCGGCTGACGCTCAACCATGGCGTGGTCGAGACGCCGATCTTCATGCCCGTGGGCACCTACGGCACGGTCAAGGGCGTCACGCCGCAAAGCCTGCGCGACATGCATGCGCAAATCATTCTGGGCAACACCTTCCACTTGTGGATGCGCCCCGGCCTGGACGTTATCGGGCAGTTTGGCGGGCTGCACGCGTTTGAGAAATGGGACAAACCGATCCTCACCGACTCGGGCGGCTTTCAGGTCTGGAGCCTGGGAGCGATGCGCAAAATCTCCGAAGAAGGCGTCCACTTTGCGTCGCCCGTCAACGGCGACAAGCTGTTTCTCACGCCCGAAATCAGCATGCAGATCCAGACCACGCTCAACAGCGACATCGTGATGCAGTTCGACGAATGCACGCCTTACCTGTCGGTGGAGCCCAAAACCAAAGGCCAAATCACCACCGAGCGCGAGGCCCGCAGCTCCATGGAGCTAAGCCTGCGCTGGGCCGCACGCTGCCAGGAGGAGTTTGCCCGGCTGAACAACCCCAATGCGCTGTTTGGCATCGTGCAAGGCGGCATGTTTGAAGACCTGCGCGACGCGTCACTGGCTGGCCTAGAGGCGCTGGACTTTCCCGGCATCGCCATCGGCGGCCTGTCCGTGGGCGAGCCCAAGGCCGACATGTTGCGGCTGCTCAAACACGTCGGACCGCAACTTCCAAAACACAAACCGCATTACCTGATGGGCGTGGGCACACCAGAAGACCTGGTGGCGGGCGTGCAAAACGGCATCGACATGTTTGACTGCGTCATGCCGACCCGTAACGCGCGCAATGGCACGCTGTTTAGCCGCTTTGGCGATTTGAAAATCCGCAACGCACGGCACAAATCCGACGCGCGCCCGCTGGATGTGAGCTGCACCTGCTACACCTGCGCGGGCACCTCGGGCGTGCCGTGGGAGCAAGGCGGACGCGACGGCTTCAGCCGCGCCTACCTGCACCACCTGGACCGCTGCGGCGAAATGCTGGGGCCCATGCTGGCGTCCATCCACAACCTGCACTACTACCTCCAGCTCATGCAAGACATCCGTGACGCGCTGGACGCGGGCCGTTTTGGCGCATTCGTAGCGCAGTTCCACGCCGACCGCGCACGCGGCATCTAGCCCGGGTCAGCGCAACGGGGTTTGTGCGGCGCAGTGCTTGGCCCGGGCCGACGTGCTGTGTGCTTCTAAAGCGCAGAGGCGCTGGTCAATCCAAGCCGCTTGAGGGTGCATCGGCGGGTGGGTCGCCAACAAACACGGTCAGCACCCCGGTGTAGCCGTACAGGTGGTTGAACGCGATCTCTCCGCCCGCAAAGAAGCCCACCAAGGGCACGTCGCCCAAGCTTCGGCGCAGCACCTGCATTTCCGCGCTGGGCCCGCCGAAGTAGGCGCCGCCACGACCGACACAGCTCACATACACCGCACCGGCAATGCGGCGCTGCGGATGGGGCGCGGCATCGGCCAGAAAATCCGCCAGCGCGGTGGCGGTTTGCAGGCCCATGGTTTCGGGCTCCAACTCTTCGCGAATCTCGGCGCCAATGCGCATCAAGTCGGAGCGCGCTGCCTGCACATTGCGCTGGCAAAACGCCATGTGCATGCCGGCCGTCACCGCATCGCCCACCGCCACCGCCTGGCGTGCCGGGTCCAGGCCCACGATGTGGCGCACCCGCACCGCGCTGCCAAAGTTGCCCGTCTGGTGGACCGGCGCAGCGCCCGCATGCGACAGCCCCACCAGCGTGGCCCGCACCGCCTCCAGTGCCTGCTGCGGCCGACCCAGCGAAACGCCCAGGTCGGCCAGCAACACATCGAGCGCGGGCTGACCGTCCAGTGTGAGTAGCAGGTTGCGGTCGGCCGCAGTGACGGTACGCACCTTGGACACCGGTTTGCAACCTTGGGTGACCCGCGACACCAAACGCACGCCAGGGCCAAAGGCCACGCCGCTCAGACCGCCCGCCAGCACCGCGCTGGCAGCCCCGTGGCCAGCCCGGTTACCGTCTGCGGCCATGGCGAACTGCACGCTGCGGGTGCGCCCCGAAGACAAGCCCCCAAACAGGTAACGGGCGCTGGTGCGCTGCGCCATTTCGTCGATCAGCTCACCCAGGTCGGGCGTGGCACCGTCGGCGTGCACCAACGCGCTGTGGGCGTCAAACCCGGTTGGCAACGGGGAGATGCCAGAGAACACCCGGTACTGGTCGCTGGGCAGCTCCAGCAGCATCACGGCCAGTGCTGGCTCGTCAAAGTACTCCACCTGGTTGGACACAATGCCCACGCCCACCGCGCCCGACCAGTCGGTCACCCAAGGCAGCTCGGCGGCCAGCAGCTTCAAGAGGTCATCGGCATGGGCGGCATAGTGGTCGGTGGTGTAGAGCAGTGCCAGCGTTGGCTGGGACACGTAACCGTGCAGGGCCATCTGCGCGCGCAACTGGGCCAGCACCAAGGCAGCCGCCATCGTCCACTGCGGGTGCGATGCGTGGGCGTAGGGAAACAGTTTCATGCCACCGCCTGCATTGCAAACCGCTGCATGCGCCGAATCAATCGCTCTTGCGCGCCGGGCTGTCTAGCGACCGGCTGGCTTGCGTGCGGAACCCCCGCGCGACGCCACTTTGCGCGGCGCAGCAGACTTGGCTGCTGCGGGTTTGGACACCATTTTTTTGCCCGCAGCCGTGGCGCTTTTGAGGGCCTCTTTGGCCAGCCCCGTAGCCATGTTGCGGGTCATATCGACCGCGCTTTTGGTGGTGGCTTCTTTGATGGCTCCGGCGGCGATCTGCTGAAACTGCTGGGCAAGCGAGCCCCAGAGCTGCAAAGGATCAACCAGCCCGGCGGGCGCCGCGCTGGCGGCGGGCTTTTTGCGTTGGGTGGGCGACGCGGTCTTGTCGGCAACGGCCTGGGTGGCTTTGTCGGCCACACGCTGCATGCCTGTGGCGATGGAGTCAGCGGCCTTGAGTTTGAAGGCGTTGGCTACATCGCCGATATTGAAGTTCATGCCCTTGAGGGTCGCCAGCGTCATCTTTTGCACTTCGAGCGCTTGGATGGTGGCAGCCAGCGCACGCGAGTTTTGCTCCAGCCAAAACTGCACGTTCTTGAGTTCTTCGATGCGCTTTTCCAGCTCTTCAACGTTGAGTGTGGGTGCCACCCAGTGGCCCAGGTTGGGCAACTGCGGCATGCCGTTGGAGGCACCTTTGGCCAGGCTTTGCAAAAAGTCAAAGCCCGGCACGAACTTTCCGAATCCAGAACTGTCTGCATCGCCCATGGTGTCTCCTCGAAGTGGCCTGTGTTGGGTCACTGTAACGCATCCAAACTCTGTGTCAGTGCGTCACCGAGCAGCAGACGGGTCAGCGTGGAAGGTCGAAGCGCACCGGTACCTGGTACCAACCGTCCTCCGCCCTGTTTCCGCGTTGGGCGGGGCGGAAACGGGCGGCTCGCACGCTGGCCAATGCAGCCTGGTCCAACCGAGGATAACCACTGGAGGTCAGCACCTCGGCTTGCTGAGCCCGACCATCGGTGCCTATCAAAACCTTCACCACAACCCTGCCCTGCTCCCGAAGTCGCGCGCTCTGCGGCGGATAGGTAACTGAGAGTGGCTCTAGGTAGTCTGCGTCCTGCAGGTCGACTGGGGCCGAAGAAGCTAGCTGGGTGCTGCCCGGTGCAGGCGCTACCGCAGCGACGGGGCTGCGTGCCGATGCGGCAGAGGCATCGCCGAATGACCGTGCCACTGTGGCTTCTTTTGCGATAGCGCCTGTAGTGGCACTTGTTCGCAACGCCCCAGCAAGAGACTCATCGGCTAATGCTGTGCTCGATGGGGGGAGGTCGGACGTACTTGGACTGGGCCTCGTAGGTGGCTGCGCTGTGTGGTCAGCCTCCAACGGGGCTGTCGATGATGGCGCCAAGGTGGGCGCCGGCGGCGACGGGCGGCTTGGTTCCGCTGGCCGATCTGTCACCTTGATTGGTGTTGGCATCACGGTCGCCGCTGCGCTTGCAAGCTCGATCCAGCCCACTAACAAGGCGGACGCGTCCAGTGGCGATGGGGCGGTCGAGCGATGGTCAAACGCACGATAAACCGCCCCTATCAACAAACCATGCAACACCAACACAATTGTGGTGACAAGGACCAGTCTGCGGAACGATAAATCAGTCGGATTCATGGAGTGGGCGGGTGGCCGGGCGCAGTACCGCGCGGCCACCCTGTGCTACGTGCGCCAATGCCGTGGGTGCACAGAACTGCACTGTAACGTCACCGCTTCGCTCTGGCACGTCGCGCCACGGAAAACGCAGTTTCACGCATACCGGCAAACATCTCATTCAAAAAGTTGACGACCACCCTGGGGGCCTTCTCAGGCGCGCCAGCATCAAAAGGTGGTGCGGGGTCGTACTCCAGATACAACTGAATCGCCTTGGCATACGTTTCACTGCGCAACTTGGCCGCAATCGCGAGACCAAAGTCAATGCCCGCAGTGACCCCGCCCCCAGTGATTCGGTTGCGATCCACCACGATGCGCCCTTTGGTCGGGATGGCTCCCAGCTCGCTAAGCACATCGGCGGTGGCCCAATGGGATGTCGCCCGGTAGCCGTCAAGCAAGCCTGCCGCCCCCAGGATGAGTGACCCCGTGCAAACGCTGCAGACAAAGCGCGCACTTTTTCCGCGGGAGGCCAGAAAGGTGAGCACCTCTGGGTCCTCCATCATGGTCAAGGTCCCCGGCACGCCACCAGGCACAAACAGCACGTCTAGCTGTTGCGGACAGTTTGCAAAAGTGGTGGTGGGGCGCACAGGAATGAGCGCAGCTGGCGCAGGCTCTTCGTTGCCAACCGGCTCCAAGTTTTTCCATAGAAGGTGGATGTCGCGGTGCATCAATGCTTCAAACACCGTCAGGGGTCCGACCAGATCTTGCAAGAACATGCCGGGATACACCAGCAAACCTATCGTGACCTTGTCGCCGCCGGTGAGGTGCGCATACTCGGCAAGGGCTGCGCGGTGGTGTGCATCGGCAGCTTCTTTGGTGGGCTTTGCGGCGGTGCCAGCATCAGTGGGCGCAGCAGCTGCTGCGTGCAGTGGCTTTAGAAAGTGGGCGGCGCCAAGCGCCGCCGCCATTCGGGTGAAGTAGCGACGGTCCATGGCAGTTCAGAAGTTCACC
>JBIIZY010000142.1:0-7238 GCA_044346035.1 Rhodoferax sp.
CTCTTCTACGGCAATTTCGTCAAACGGGTTCATGCTCATCTTGACGTTGGCGGTGTCTACGCCGCTGCCATCGGATTTGACCCGCACTTTGACGTTGTAGTCGACCACGCGTTTGACGCTGACCAGGACTTTCATGGGCTTCTCCGGATAACGGCTTAGGAGCGGGGCTTGGTGTTTTCGGGGTCGTACAAGGGGCCGTAGCCCACTGCTTCGACCCGCACCGGGTACACATCGCCAAAGTACTGAATCTGCAGCTCGCGCCCTACCTGGCAGTAGTCGTACGGCAGGTAGGCCAGGGCAATGTTTTTACCGATGGTGGGGCCGTAGGCGATGCTGGTGGTGTAGGAGCGGCGGCCTTCTGAATCGACCAGCGTCTTGCCGGTGGCGGGGTCCATTACGGGCAGGTTGCCCAGCGGGTAGCGGGCCACACCGGTGCTGTCGAGGTTGCTGGTCATGGTCAGGGTGCACAGCATGGCCGGTTGGTGCGCACGTTCGCGAAACGCCATGTGCGCGGCCTTGCCGTGGAAGTCGGCGGCCTTGACTTTGGGGCGGGCCAGGTCGGCTTCGAACAGGTTGTATTCGGTGAGCAAGTCGGCGTTTTGCAGGCGCAGGCTTTTCTCCATGCGGCGACTGTTGGCGTAGGTTTCCACGCCCACCGGCGTCACGCCCAAAGCAAAGAGCGCGTCCCACAGCGGCAAGCCGTCTTGGAGTTTGAAGTGCAGCTCCCAGCCCTGCTCGCCCACGTACGAGATACGAAACGCCAGCACCGACACACCGGCGATCTTGAGGTTGCGCAAGGCGGTGAAGGGAAAGGCCTCGTGCGTCCAGGCCGCCGGGTCTTCTGCAATTTTTTGGATGGTGGCGCGGGCGTTCGGCCCCCACACGCCCAGGCAGCCGTACTCGGTGGTGGTGTCGGTGATGGTGACCCGCGCACCGCGGTCCTGGGCCATGCGGCGCACCCAGGTCAGGTCGCGGTGGCCGGCGTCCGCACCGTCGATCACGCGGTAGTGGTCTTCGGCCAGGCGCAGCACCGTCAGGTCGGCGCGCACGCCGCCCTTGGCGTCCAGAAAGTGGGTGTAAACGCCCTTGCCCACCGGCGTGTCGCCGCCGACCTTGGCCACGCAGATGTACTCCAGCAAATCGGCGGCGTCGGGCCCTTGCACATCGAACTCGGCAAAGTGCGAGACGTTGATCATCCCCACGTCTTGCGACATCTTCAGGTGCTCGGCGTTGGAGACGCGCCAGAAGTGGCGGTTGTCCCACTCGTTGGCGCGCACGGGAACTTGGTCGCCGTACACGGCCAGCAGGTGTTCGTTGCTGGCGTAGCCGTGGGCGCGCTCCCAGCCGGAGAGCTCCATGAAGTACGCGCCCAGCGCCTTCTCGCGCTCGTAAAACGGGCTTTTGTAAATGCCGCGTCCGGCGCTGTAGGGCTCGCGGTTGTGCACCGGCGGGTTGTAGATCTTGAAGGCGCCCTCGTAGCAGCGGTCGTGGATGTATTTTTCGTCCTGCTGAAAGGGGTAGGTGCGCGCCACGTCTATGCGTGCGTGGTCCAGGTGCGTAAAGCCGTCGGTCATCCAGTCGGCCACCAGCTTGCCGATGCCGGGTGCGTCTTTCACCCACACGGCCTCGGCGTACCACAGGCCGCGCACTTTGGAGGATTCGCCAATCGACGGGTTGCCGTCGGTGGTGACTTGCAGCAGGCCGTTGAAGGAGTATTTGTCGTCGTAGCCCAGCTCGGCCAGGATGGGTGTGAGCTCCATGGCGCGCTCCAGCGGTGCCATGATTTGCTCCAGCTCCAGGTCGCGCTGCGAGGGGCTCAGGCGGGCCTGCTCTTTCTCCAGCAAATCGCGCGGGTGGCACATGCGGGGGTTCTTCTCTTCGTAGTAGCCCCATTCAATCTGCCCGCCCTCGGGCGTCTTGGGGTCGCCGGTGTCGCGCAGGTAGGCGGAGTTGCCCTGGTCGCGCAAGAGCGGGTAGCCAATGTCTTTGCCGGTGCCTGCAAACTCCAGGTAGGGTTTGAAAAAGGTGAGCGGGTGGTCCACCGGCATGATGGGCAGGTCTTCACCGGCCATGCCCGCAATCAAGCGGCCCCACAGACCGGCGCACACCACCACGTATTCGGCGGCGATAAAACCCTTGGTGGTCTCCACGCCCACGATGCGGCCGCTCTCTATACGCAAGCCGGTGCAGGCGGTGTTGGCAAACGACTGCAGCTTGCCGCTGGCAATGGCGGCATCGACCAATTCGCCCGCCACCATTTGCGAGCGCGGTTTGACCAGGCCGGCGTCCGGGTCCCACAGCGCGCCTTGGATCATGCTTTCTTCGAGCAGCGGAAAACGGGCCTTGGCCTCGGCCGGGGTGATGAGTTCGACCCGGTTGCCAAACGCTTTGCCCGAGGCCACGCGGCGGTGCAGCTCCTGCATGCGCTCGTCGTCGCCCACCCGCGCCACCTCCAGCCCGCCGATGCGCTCGTAGCGGCCCAGCTTGTCGTAGAAGTCGATGCTGTACTTGGTGGTGAAGATGGTGAGCGGGTCGTGCATCGTGTTGAAGCAAAAGTCCGATGCGTGCGCGGTCGAACCTACGTCGGTGGGGATGGCGGATTTGTCGATGCCGACGATGTCGCTCCAGCCACGTTCAATCAGGTGGTGCACCACGGATGCGCCGACGATGCCGCCCTGGCCGACGATGACAACTTTGGCGCGTTGGGTAAATTGGGCCATGGGGTGCGTGCTCCTAGGGGAAAAGGGAAGGTAGGAGTGTGCCAAAACCACGCGATCCAAACCGCGCCAGCCACCCCAAAAATCGCCACAAAGTGTATTTCGGCGCTAGGCGCCTGGCGATGCAATTGCGACTGTGGCTTTCGCATTTGCGTCTGGGCTAGAGCAGACTTTTTTGAAAGCAGGATCGCTGTCGTTTAAGTCAAAGCAAAGGCCGCGGCTAAACCAGTGTAGAAACTTGCCGTCCGTTTTCAAGCCACTGCTTGTGCAAGGTCGCCAGCGTACCGTCGGGGCTGGCATGGGCTATGACAATGGCCTGTGCCAAATCGGCAGCCAGCGCATTGCGCGCGTTTGCAATTGCGTGCGTCAAGCGATGGTTGCCAATCGCGCTGCTCACAACCGCAAGTTGCCCTTGTTCCAGCGCCTGTGAAGCTGTTTTGGATAATGACTGCACTCGCAACCCTTTGATTTACATAGGTTTTTCGTCATTCTCATTTTCATTATCTAAGCCAAAAGATAATGAACGAGTCAAATCCATCAGGTCTACAAGCTCCGGCTTGGTGTAGCTGGCCTGCTGGCGCGAGGCAGCCGGCAAAGCCACCAGCACCCCTTGCGTCACCCACTGCTTGAGTTGCTTAGAGGCTGTAAGCGTCTCCATCCCCGAAATCTCGCGCAACTTGCTATTGGCGATGGGGCCGTTGCGGTCAATCCAGTCACTGACCTGCACCCACAGGGGTGGCCGTTCTTCGTTGAGCAGGGTTACCAACAACGTAGGCACCGCCGCTTCCAGTTGCTCGCGGTACAGCGGCTCGTATAGGTTGGCCTGTGCCGTACGGTTTTTAGCCGCAGCCAGTAATGCCGCCACGCGATCGGCGGGGGCGAGAGGTTAATTGGCCTACTTCACGCGTCGCAGTAGCTTGCGCTCAAAATCATCTGTTGCGTCTAGCGAATCAATCATGTCGTTGGCTGCATTCATCAGCCGCCCTAAATCAGCACGCGGCAAGTCAGCAGCGTTCTGGAACACCACCATGGAATTGAAGTCCTGACCTGCACGTGTCAAGTGCTGCAAGATGATGGTGGCAAGTCGTGCCTTGTCTCTGTTGGGCACACCAAACAAATACAAGGGCACCGTTCCACCCGAGACGAAGTAGTCCACAGGATAGTCCCTTGCACTGGCCACACCCTGAACTACATAGCCCTCGGTCAAGCGCTCCGCCCCTACCACCATCTGTAACTTCTCTCGGAGATCTTCGTAAAACGTGCTCTCTACGCGAAGTCGATTCAAAAACGTCAAATCGTGCACGCGTGTCAGTGCCTGTCCAATGCGCATGACACTGGTGCCTAAGTTCTCTGTAGTTGAATCAAGATAAAACTCTCCGTCATCCTCGGACAAACCCGCATCCGCTAGCACTTGCGTTAGCAAACGTCCACGAGTGCCTTCGCGCAACTTTGCGATATCGTTCTCGTAGCTAAGGCGCATCATGGTCAAACCTTGGTCGCTGATGCGCAGCCCACCGGTAGGCGCTTTCGACACATAAATCGAGTAACCGTCACCGTCAGGAAACGTCCAAGGCGTATCTATCTGCCATAGGGAGTCGCTACGCGTGTGCACCTTCACACTGCCGCACAGTGCATTGCAGAGGGTTGCTTGCATATCGTTCGCATTCATTTCGAATCTCCAAATAGGTCCGGGGTCTGCGGTCCATCGGAATCTGTTGTTAAGCCTTCTATGTTGGCCCTACGTACTAACTCGTTCAAGGCACCTGCTAGGGAGTGGTAAGCCTCTGTGACTTCAGCAAACCCCTCTCCCTTTCGATTCGCCAAAATGTACCGCTCGGTCAACTGATGCACGTGGCAGCGGTACTCAATCCGCTCGTGCTCCAGAACGTTGGGATGCGGATGGTTACTGCCATTGCAACGCAGCAGAATTACATCCTCCCCAGACTTGGAATGCCACAGCAAGCCCGCACTGAACGCGTCTGCAATTTTGGTGCTTTGACGGGTAAACAGGGTGAACCTGTGCGCACCGTCTTCGCTCGCCACACGAAAGTCACGCCGCTTGTGCTTACCTTCTACCTTTTCCCGAGACTGTGGGTTTTCAACCCGCTTCGGCAAAGCCAGAAGTTGCGCAATTTTTTCATCTGTAAGCGTCGCCAATCCCATAGTGAACCCTCTACTGAAAAGTGACCGTGCGACCTTGGGGAGTTGCCAGCAGTTTGGCAGCACGGTCGGCGGCAGGCCGGGCATGTGTCCAATTATCGTGACCGCTATACGACTGATTTTTATTGTCTTTGACCGCTCGCCGGGTTCCAAGGAACCACCAGATCGTCGATGGCTTGCCATCCTCGCAGGTTGAGGTACCCAACACAAAAATCGGCCCGCTGCGACACCTGCATCGTGGCGCGCAGGGCGGACAGCAGGTCTTGGTCAATGTTGTCAAAAATGCGTGCCATGGGGTGCGCTGGATGAGGTATGTCGAGCCGCTGGCATTGTGCCTTCAACTCGTCGCCTTCCTACGGCGGCGAGCGCCCTCGCCCGAGCACCCTTACCCCGCGCCGCGGCGCTTTCAAGCCCCCAACCTCGGCTTACTTCGTGGTGTAAATCTGGTCGAAATTCGCACCGTCAGCAAAGTGCACTTTGGACGCCGCGTCCCAGCCGCCAAAGGCTTCGCCGATGGTGAACAGGTTGAGCTTGGGCAGCTGCTTGGCGTACTTGGCCTGGGCCTTGGCCGAGGTCGGGCGGTAGAAGTGTTTGCCAATCAGGTCTTGCGCTTCTTCGGTGTAGAGGTACTTCAGGTACTCCTCGGCTACCGCGCGGGTTCCTTTTTTGTCCACGTTTTTGTCGACCACGGTCACGGCGGGTTCGGCCAGGATGGACAGCGAGGGGTAAATGAAGTCCACCTTGTTACCGAACTCTTTTTCCAGCAGGTAGGCCTCGTTTTCCCAGGAGATGAACACATCGCCCTGGCCGCGCTGGGCAAACGTGACCGAGGAGCCGCGCGCGCCGGTATCGAGCACCGGCACGTTGGCGTACAACTTGGTGACGAACTCCTTGGCCTTGGCTTCGCTACCGTATTTGCGCTTGGCAAACTCCCACGCGGCCAGGTAGTTCCAGCGTGCGCCACCCGAGGTTTTGGGGTTGGGGGTGATGACTTTCACGTCGGGGCGAATCAGGTCATCCCAGTCTTTGATGTTTTTCGGATTGCCCGCGCGGGTGACCAGCACGATGGTGGAGGTGTAGGGCGAGCTGTTGAGCGGCAGGCGCTTTTGCCAGTCCTTGGGGATGAGTCCGCCGTTGTTGTGCAGCGCGTCGGTGTCGCCGGCCAGCGCCAGGGTGGCCACATCGGCGTCCAGCCCGTCAATGATGGAGCGCGCCTGCCGTCCCGAGCCGCCGTGGCTTTGTTTGATGGTCACGTCCTGACCGGTCTTGGCCTTCCAGTACTTGGCGAAGGCGGCGTTGAACTCCACGTAAAACTCCCGCGTGGGGTCGTAGGAGACGTTGAGCAAGGTCACGGCCGGTGCCTGGGCTTGTGCCGTTGCCGGAACGATGGCGACAAGCGCCGTCAGCGACACGGTGGCCGCCAGCGCAAACCGGGTGAAGCTGCGGCGCGGGAGGCTGGGCGGGACGCCCTGGGCGGTGTTGAGCGCTGTGGGGCGCGCAAAGAAGGACTTGGTCATGCAGAACTCCAAAATCAGGCAACGCAAGAGTGCGATGGCGCCGATTCTGGAAGCGACCTGTCAAAACCGAAACGACTAAAAAATCAGTTTCAAATTACATAACCGCATATCAAGCCGCTTTTCAGGCCGCACACCAGAGCGCACATCACCCCGCATGTCCCCGACCCGCCGCAAAGGCGCGCATGTGGAATGCCGCATGGTCGGGCCGGTAGCGGTGCTCCGCTCCCACCGGGCAGGCGCGCCGCGCCAGGCAGCCTGCTTGCATGCAGGGCTGGCCTGCCTCGGTGTGCAGATGGGTGGCGCAGGATGCCAGATCAAAGCCAGCAGTGGAGTACGCGCCCACCGGGCACGCACTCAGGCAGGGCTGTCCGCTGCAGGTGGCGCACAACCCGGTTTCAAACCGTGGGGCGCTGACGCCCTGTCCGGTCGGTGGCGTGCTGGGTAGGGGGCCGCAGGCGCCAGGGAGCTTGCTGGTGTTGACGCTGGGCGCCTTTGCACCGTGCGCCACATCCTGCACCTCCAACGCCTGCGGCAGCGCCAATGCAAAACGGTACGCGTGCCACAGCCCAAACTGCGGGTGGATGCGCAGCAGCATTCTGCTGGGCTGTAGTTCCTCGGCGCGGTCGGCCCATTGCTGGAACGGGTGGTAGGGCGGTCCGTCAAACGGGTACAGGGCACGCCCGCCCAGGCGCTGGGCCAGCGCGTCGCCAATGGACTGGCTCCACCGGTCCAGCGGGTCGGGCAAGCCGTCGCGGTAGAAGCTACTGGCGACAAACGTGGGCCAAAAGGCCGACCCCACCACGCCCACCATCCACAGCGAAGCCACAGGGCGGCCATCCGGTAC
>JBIIZY010000143.1:0-7193 GCA_044346035.1 Rhodoferax sp.
ACCGCCGATACGTTGCTGGTGATGGCCACCGTGGGCGCGGTGGTGTCCACCAAGTAGCTGGCGTTGTCAGCAACCACTGTGTGGGTGAGCGTGGCGTTGTTGCCCGCAGCATCCCTGAGGGTGCCGCCATTGAGGCTCAGGCTGTTGGCAGCAATGCTGATGCCATTGGCATCGGTCTGGCCAGCCAGCACGGTGTAGTTAAACACCAAGGCGGTGCTGCCGCTGCCAGATGCATAGCTGGCTTGTACCGTGGTGCCGCCTATGTTCAAGGCCAGCGTGGGGGTGCCGCCGCTGGTGTTGACGGTGACGGCCTCGCTTAGGGTGACGGTGATGCTGGCGATATCGCCCGCGTTGAGGGTGTTGGCCTGTGCGCCGCTGGCCGAGGTGATGGCCACGCTACTCACCGTGGGCGCCAGGGTGTCGATGCTGATGCTCGGGGTGGTGCCTGCACCGCCTGTGTTACCGGCTGCATCGGTGTAGCTCGCCCCAGTCACCGTGATGCTGGCGGTTCCACTGTTGAGGTTGGCCGTGGGGGTGAAGGTGGCACTGCGGGTCAGGCCCGTGCCGCTGATGGCGCCCAAGGTGCCACCAGTGACAACCACGTCGCCGCTTGTGCCGTTCCAGGTAAAGCTGCTTCCCGGGTCTTCACTGAAGGTGAAGGTGATGGTGGCAGTCTCGCCCGCTTTGACCGCCGATACGTTGCTGGTGATGGCCACCGTGGGGGCGGTTGTATCCACCGCGAAGGTTCGTCGAGCACTTGCCGTTTCGCCTCCAGGCAGCGTGGCGGTGGCCGTCAGTGTTTCACCGTCCTGGCCCATGGACGCAACGTCATCGGGCGAGAGTGTGTAAGTCCAAGTGGTGCCGGTGACCGTTGCGCTGTGTGAGGAACCGCCAAAGCTCAGGCTCACCGTGGCGCCAGCGACGGTCGTGCCAGTGATAGTGGTTTCCTGCTCGGCAATGCCAATGACGTTGTCGCCCGAAACGAGATCTATCGAGACTGAAGCACTGGTCTTTTGTGTGAGGGTAGAGACCACCGATGTCAACGCAGTAGTTCCGCTCCCGTTGGTGTTGGCCGATGCGGCAGTCGCACCCGCAATCAAGAGATCCAGCGTAGTTGAGTCCAAAGCGCCACTACCGCCGGTGATTTCAAGTCCCTGGACTAGGCTATCAATCGTGCCCTGTTGGGTATTGCCCGGTGCGCTGTCCACGCCCGACAGCGCCGCCAGCAAGGCACCGTACTTTTCACCCTCGCTAAGCTCTGTCGGGTCGTATGACGCTCGCTTGGCGCCGGTCGTGTCGACAGTGGTGGTGATTTCCGCGCCTTGCAGGTTAGACAACCCGAACGCAGTTGCTACCGCCGCGTTGGTTTGGGTAACAACTTCCGCAGTTATTGTCGTGGCGCTGGGACCGGAATGCACCGCACCAGCCTTGATAGCTGCCACAGTAGTCAGGGCGTTGACATTCATTCTCACCGCGCCACCGCCCGCCACTCCAATGGCCATCAAGTTGGACGCGAGATCGCGTGGGGCGCCGGTGGCCTCATCAATGTAATCAGGGCCTGCATCGGTGTCGCGCACTTTGGCGATGATCGCGCCGGTGTAACTGCCAACATTGAAACTGAAGGTGCCGTCTGCATTGAGCTTGCCCGTGCCAATAAGCGTAGTGCCGTCGCCCCGAAACAAATCAACGGACAGGCCATTGCCTTCAACGGTGGGGCCTGCGAGCACGGCCACATTGACTGTGTTGCTTGCCGTGGCAGGAGGATTGTTCGCGCTCGATGAGCCAGACGCTGCCCCGCCACCCGCCACTGCAAGGCCGAGGAGGCCAGCGAGACCTGCCATAGCGGGGCTGCCTGCCTTGCTGGTAGGCGGGGTGTAGGTGCTCTGTTGATCGGCAATCGTTGTGCCGTTGCGCTGCTCAATGCCAGGCGCCATGCTGAGGATGGCTTCACGGTGGCCATGGACGTAGACCAAACTTCCGCCTGCACTATGCGCGTCACCCACTGGACTGTCGCCGTCGATACGGTAGGCGCTGCCCGAACCAGGCAAGTCCACGGAGCACTTCCCGCCCGTGCACTGTTCGTAGAAGCCTTCCAGAACCACCTGGGTGCCATCGGCGTAGCCAATAACAAGGTCCGCAGACTGTCGAACGACCACCACGTCGCTGGCAGGCTCGGGTTTGGCATTCCCGGCCTTGTCATCCTCTCGAACCACGGTGTACTTGGTGCCGACCTTGGCGGGTGTCTTGGTCACCTTGCCGACAACGAGGGCCTGGATTTGCTCGCCATTTGCGAGCAGCGTCCGCTTAACCGGACCGCCGGAGGTAGGTAGAGTTGCCATTTATCTTCTTTGGTTAACTCTGGAAGTACCAGATGTTGACTAACGCTCGTTCATTGCACCCCCCAAAGCCCGCGAAATTGGCTTCGACAGATAACCTAGAACCGAACGCTTCCCTATCCGAAAATCTACCACACCCGTCATACCCGGTTTGATGGCTATACCCTTTAGGTTGGGATTTTTGGCCAGTACCTCGGCATCAATGCGTACGCGGGCGCGGTAAAAGGTCTGTGATTGGCCGGCGGCGGCCTGCTCGCTCATGGTGTCGGAACTGAGGTACACAAGGTCACCTTGCAAAACTCCATAGATGCTGGAATCAAATGCGTCCATGCGAACGCTGGCGGGCAAGCCCAGCTTCAAAAGGCCAATGTCGGTGGGGTTGATGCGAACCTCCAGCAGAAGCTCGCCGTCAGTCGGCGAGATTTGCATGATTTCGTCCCCCGGACGCAAAACGCCGCCCACCGTGCTGACGCGAAGGTATTTGACAACGCCTGTAAGCGGCGCAGTCAGGGAAGTTTTTTCCAAAATGTTGCGCCGTTCGGCTTGTCGAAATCGCTGAGAGTTCAGTTCTTCTTCGAGCTTGGCAGCTTCGGCCCTGGCTTCTTGGCGGTACTTGTTGTTTACCTCACTGAGGCGACTCTGAACCTCGGCTACTTGTCGGCTGGCGCGCAGCATCTCAAGACGACTGGTGTCGCCTGAGCGGAAAAGCGCTTCGTTCATTTTCAGCTCTTCCTTGGCAAGATCCAGCGACACGTTAAGTGCGGCCAAGGTCTCGTTGAGGCCGTTGATGCGCTGTTGGTAGAGGTTGGTTTGCGCAGCGACCAAACCGCCGTACCCAGAGAACTCCGGGCCGTATTGGGGAGCGACCCCTGCAGACTCGGCCTGCGCGCGGCGCAATGCCGCGCGAATCGCCATGAGTTTGGCTTCGCTTTCATCAAACGCGGCGCGAGCGCGGTCGGGCTCCAAAACGGCCAGTACTTGCCCTGCACGAACCGTGTCGCCTTCTTGAACCTTCAGATCAAACAGCACCCCTCCGTCGAGAGTCTGGATGCTTTGGGTGCGCGCACCAGGAATGAACTGGCCTGGAGCGCGGACGGTTTGGTCAATCTCGAACCACGCAGCCCAGACTGCAAAAACTACCAGGGCAAGCGCAATAACGTAGAGCATGCTGAATCGGCGGCGTGGGGGAGTCACGGGTTGGCTCCTAGCGTTTGGGTTGGGCCGGCATTGGAGTTCAGTCGTGCCAACACCTCAGAAGCAGGACCGTCCATTGCAATATGGTGATTGGCAATAACAATGATGCGCTGCACCAGACGCAGCATCTCGGGCTTGTGGGTCACCAGTACCAGCGTCTCGTCCTTGCCAATGGCGCTTTGAAACAGGGCAACGAGCTGTTGCTCCACGTTGCCGTCGACATTGGCGGTTGGCTCATCAAGCAACCAAATGCGGGGCTTACGCAGGAGGACACGGGTCAGGTTGACCAACTGCCTCTGGCCACCCGACAGGCCGGTACCCCCTTCGTAGATTTCCTGCTGCAAACCTTTGGGGTTCGGAGCGATAACCGCCGCCAGCAGGCCAGTTTGGCGCGCCGCCTCCAGCAGCGCGGCATCCCCGGGGTCCACCATGCCAAGCAGCAGGTTTTCACGCAAGGTGCCGGCAAACAACCGGCCCTCTTGCTGCAAGTAGCCTAGGTTGTCAGACAGCAAGGGTTTACTGACATGGCTGAGGTCCACATCGTCCAACAAAACACGCCCTTGCTGTGGCTTGTACATACCCGACAGAATGCGCAACAGCGTGGTCTTGCCAGCACCCACGGGACCGATCACTCCAATACGTTCGCCACTGCGAATCTCCAGCTTCGGTATAGATAGCGCAACCGCCGCACCATAGCGTGCGACCACATTGTCAAAGCGGTAGTGACCATAAACCTGGTCAAGCAGCACCGGCTCATGACCGTGGTGATCGTCTTCGAGCCTCCACAGCGCGTCCAACCCTTGCAGCGCCGCCTTGGTATTCGCCCATTGCAAGGCTTGGCTTGCCACCGTTGCCACCGGCCCCAATACCCGCCCCGCCAAGATGGACGAAGCAATAAGCCCTCCCATGGTCAGCTCACTGCGACTGACCAGCCAGGCACCCAGAGCGACGATCAAGATGTAGCTCAGTTGTTGAAAACCCACCATCAGGTGTTGAAAGTGGTCTTGGATGCGTTTGGAGGAAAGTTCGGCTTCACGCGCTTCATCGGTGCTTCGCAACCAGCGCGCCAGCATGCGCCAGCCACCGTGGCCAGATTTGATGGTCTCGCTACCTTCCACGGTTTCCACCAACAGACCGGTCTTGAAGTTGCCAGCCGCAGCACCGTTTTTTGCAATTTCCTCCAGCCGGCCACGGCTTGCCAGGCCGATCGTCAGCGCCACTGCGAAGAACAAAAGCGGAACCAAGGCCAATGGACCGGAGATAACCGCTATCAGGGCTAGGAACAAAAAAGCGAAAGGCAAGTCAACCAGCGCGCTGGCCGTGGCTTGTGTGAGGAAACTGCGCACCGCTTCATACCCACGCATCTGCGCCGCGAGTGAACCAATGCTGCGGGGCATTTGATCGAGCCGCACGGCCAATAGTCGCAAATAGACCGAACGCGCTAGCCGTTGATCCACCACCTCAATCAGCCTTTCATACAAATGCATGCGCGAAGCGCGCGCGAGCCACTCCAGCAGTACCGCCAAAATCGCGCCGAGGCTAAGCACCAACAGGGTCTGGGACGCGCCGGTGGGAATGACCCGGTCGTAGACTTGCATGGAATAGAAGGAACTGACCAATCCGAGCACACCAATGAGCAGCCCTCCCAAGGCAGCTTCAGCGAGAAGGCTACGCTGCGCCAGTATCTCTGTAGATACCAGTTTGAATACCGGGCTGTCTCCAAAAGCAAAGGGGGGCGCGAGCCCTAGCTTGACACACCGCGTGCGGCCCAGCTCAAGCTCTGATCTCTCGGTCCACGTGCGCGTGTCGGCATCCCAACTCTGGGTGATCCAGAAATTTCGGCTGCTCTTTCCTATGAGGATTGACCACCCGTCTGACTCGTCGAATGCAAGAGTGGGAAGCTGGGATTCGTCAATCTTCACGAGCCAGCGCGGCGCCTTGACGCCTAAGTGCTCAGCGACGATTTTCAATTGGCTTCGTGCGTCTAAGCCTTGGGATCTTGCGGCGTCTACGGCCTCTTGGATGGCCAGCCGACTGACCGATTCACGCTGCAACTCTGCCAAGCGCGTCAAGCAGGCCAGTAGTTTTTGGGCGTTCCAATCGTCTGAATCGCTTGCGTTGGTCATGGTTTTGCGCCAGTCAAGCGAGGGGGTCCGCAGAAAGCGACCGATTGGATCAATACGAGATTGGCCCAATCGACCATGTACCGGACCTCAAGGCTTTTAAAGGTAGGCCCCGCGCCACAAACACCATAAACGCCAAGGCCCGAAGCACACGGCACGGGTACACGAACATGAAAAGGAGCAAGCATGGAAATCAATATCTTCTAGTTACGAACTAGGCAAACAGCGCTACGTTCTTGGCGCCCATCCCTTGGATAAGTCTATCCCACGGGTGATCCCCGAATCCGTTTGACGCTGGCGCTATGAACGTCAACATCGCCCCCCCCTGCGCTGCCCACTCAGCCGTAAAAAAAGCCCCGCCTGCAAAACACAAGGGGGGCTTAAATGGTGGTGGCCTGGGGCGGAATCGAACCACCGACACAAGGATTTTCAGTCCTCTGCTCTACCGACTGAGCTACCGGGCCAAGCCGGGCAGTATAGCACTGCAAAAATGGGCTCAGCCGGGGCTGCGTTTGGTGCGGGTGAGGTCGACGCGCAGCTGCTTGAGCTTGCGGTAGAGGTGGGTGCGCTCCAACCCGGTTCTTTCAGCAACGCGGGTCATGGAGCCGTTCTCTTTGGCCAAGTGGTACCCAAAGTAGGCGCGTTCGAAGTCGTCGCGCGCCTCGCGCAAGGGCTTGTCCAACGCAAAACTTTGGGTCGGCTCGGGGCCGCTGTCTACCGGGGCTGGGGGGGTGGTCTCTTGCTGCCGCGCGGCGCCTGCGTCAGCGCTTGCGCGGGGCTCGGTCGCGGGGGTTTCGTGCTGCTGCATCACGCCGCGGGCCAGACCCTGCTCCACGGCCTTGAGCAGCTTCTGCATGGTGATGGGTTTCTCCAGAAAGGCCAGTGCGCCGATCCGGGTGGCCTCGACCGCGGTGTCGATGGTGGCGTGGCCACTCATCATGATGACGGGCATATTGAGCAGGCCGGCGCTGGACCACTCTTTGAGCAGGGTTACGCCGTCGGTGTCGGGCATCCAGATGTCGAGCAGCACCAGTTCAGGGCGCTCGCGCATGCGGGCTGCGCGGGCCTGGGCTGCGTTTTCGGCAAGTTCGACCTGGTGCCCTTCGTCGTTGAGAATTTCCCACAGCAAGTCCCGAATGCCGTGCTCGTCGTCGACCACCAAAATGTTTGCCATTGTGTCCGTGGGTTTGCTGTGAGGAAGCAGCCGCTCAGGCCGCCGTTTCGTGCGCGGGCAATGATAACGACACTTGCGCGCCGACCACCCTGCCATCGTGCATGCGGTTGGTAATGTCGACGCGGGCGCCGTGCTCGTCGGCAATTTTCTTGACCACGGCCAAACCCAAGCCGGTGCCTTTGGTTTTGGTGGTGACGTAGGGCTCGAACGCGCGCTTGAGGATAGCGTCTGAAAAGCCAGTGCCGTGGTCCACGACACTCAGGCGCACACGTCGGGAAGCCGCTTGCCATTGGGTGCGCACCGCCACTGCGCCGCGCGGGCGTCCGGCCTCGGCGGCAGAGTCGCTGGCGTCTTGGGCGTTTTGCA
>JBIIZY010000144.1:0-7180 GCA_044346035.1 Rhodoferax sp.
CGAGCCCAGTTACGACACCACCGTGTCCGGGGGCGGAGACGCTGGTGCAGTCTATCTCTTTACCCGCGATGCCGAGGGCTGGACAAAGCAGGCCTACTTCAAAGCGCACGTTGTCACTACGACCGCAGATTTTGGGGTGTCGATGTCACTCTCCAGCGACGGCAACCTACTGGTTGTCGGCGCTCCCAATGTGAAAGCAGGGAGCAACGTCGTTGGTTACGGTGTGGTGTACGTGTTTGCCCGCACCGGCAACGAATGGCGCACACAACAAACGCTCCACGTCAACCAGCGTACTGTTGTCAATTTCGGGAAGTCGCTATCGCTCGCGCCGGACGGCAAAACGATGGCAGTTGGCGACTACCTTGACTACAGCCCGGTGGCGGGTACCAATGCTGTGGTGTCGAATCCGACAACTCTGTTCAGCGGCGCTGTGCATCTTTTCAAGTACAACGCTGGGACCGCCAGTTGGATACACACCGACACCATCAAGCCCACGCACGCGCTGGTTAACTTTGTCCTGTTTGGAAGACGCGTTGCGCTTGCAGAAGGCCCCGACGGCACCACCTTGGCGGTGACGGCCTCGGTAGATCCAGCCGGTACGGTAGGTTTGTCTAAGCAGCAGCCCGGGCCCGGTACCTTGTCTGCCGGCAGCGGTGCGGTCTACGTGTACCTTCGCCCCAAGAACAGCACGCGCTGGGAGCTGAAATCGTTTGTCAAATCCCCCCGGCCCGCAGTCGGTCAAGGTTTTGGTGCCACGGTTGCCCTGTCCGCAAACGGCGATACGCTGGCAACCTCCAGCTTTTATGAAAACAGCGCATCCACCGGTATCAACCAGTTTGTGCCCGGTGCGCTGCTGTCAGAGGCGGGGGCGGTCTACCTTTATTAGCCCGCAAAGCGCCAAGGGCGCAACGTGTGCCCGCTGCCACGCCATCGAAGCGGCAGCGCCCGTGTGCAGCGGGTACTGCAATGTGCCGTGTGCAGGGAATCTGGCCCTTTTGCGGCCAGGTTTTCTGCTGCTGGGGCCGCGCCGATAATGGGCTTGTACCCGCCAACTTTTCTGGGCATACCTCCATGACACCATCCCTCCTCGACAACTTGAACTGGCGCTATGCCGCCAAAAAACTCAACCCCGAGCGCCCGGTGCCGCAAGCGCTGGTGGACCGCATCGTGGAGGCCGCGCGCTTGGCGCCAACCTCCAGCGGCTTGCAGCCCTTTGAGCTGATCTCGGTTACCAATCCGGAGGTGCGCGCCAAGATCCGCGAGATCGCCTGGAACCAGGCACAAATCACCGATGGCTCGCACCTGCTGGTTTTTGCCGCCTGGGATAACTACACCGCCGAGCGCATCAACCACATGTTTGACCTGACCAACGCGGTGCGCGGCTTCAAGAATGAAGGCTGGGAAAACTACCGAAAGATGCTGCTGGCCAGCTACCCGCAGCGCGACGCCGAGGTGAACTACGCCCACGCCGCGCGCCAAGCCTACATTGCCGTGGGCGTGGCCCTGATGGCCGCCGCCGAGGCGCGGGTGGATTGCACGCCCATGGAAGGCTTTGACCCGGCCAAGCTTGATGGCATCTTGGGTCTGCGTGCGCGCGGCTTGCGCAGTGTGGTGATCTTGCCACTGGGTTACCGCCAGGAGGAGGGCGACTGGTTGGCGAAACTGGCCAAGGTGCGCCGGCCGCTAGACCAGTTTTTGACGCAGGTGTAGCCGCTCCCCTCGCGGCCTGTGTCACGGCTGGCATGGCCGCATGCATTGCGGTTATGGCCGCATGCAACGCGCTTATGGCTGCGGGTGATGTGTGCCAAGCACACCACACCAAGCTTGCAGCCGGGCGCGAATTAAGGGGTGATTGTTCGAGCTTTTCCCGGGTTTTGGGCTGTGTACCGACTCCTAGACTAAGGTCCAGTTCTTAGTACCGGAGCCCACTATGAAACCCACAACAAGCACACCACAGACGCCCAAGCACACCGAAAACCTGCCCTTCGTGGTGCGCATGGCAAAGCAATCAGAACTGCGTGATGTTGCTGCCTTTCGTGCGGCCTCCTACGGCAAGCACCTGCCAGAGGTCGCCCGCGGATTGATAGACCCCGAGGGATGCGATTACGACCTGGGGTGCGAAGTCATCGTAGTGCGCTCCAAGCTCGATGACAGCCTGCTGGGCACCATGCGCATGCACACCAATGTGTTCAAGCCCCTGCCGCTGCAAGCATCTATCCACCTCGGAGAGCGATTTCGTCAAAAGCGTATGGTCGAAACCACCCGCCTGTGTATCAAGGGCAGCCCGAACGCGTCTTTGGTGCGCACGGCCATGTTCAAGGCCCAGTTCCATTACTGCTTGGAGAACGGGATTGATTGGATGATGGCCGCTGGTCGTAGACCGGTGGACCGAATCTATGAAAGCCTCTTGTTCTCTGATGTTTCGGAACCGGGCCGGTTCTATCCTATGCGCCATGCGGGTGGAATTGGCCACCGGGTGATGTGCTTGTCACCACGCGAAGCGCTGACCATGTGGAGCTCGGACCACCCATTGCATGTGTTCATCATGGGTACTGACCACCGTGATATCGATATGGGTGCAGCTACTCCTTTGAATCTCCCTTGGACCTGCCCAGAGGGCGAGTATGACGTCGAAAGTGTCAGCCTAGCGCAAGAAGCGGCAGTCGCGGTCAGCCGCTACGACTACGCACAAAACGTCGCTTTGGATACCGAGCTTTTCGCGCCCACACGCTTTAATGGATGAGGCCGCTGTTGGGCGGATCAAAGAGTGGCAGGTTGCGGTCCTCCACCGTGTGAAGCTGGGTGATGAAGGCCAGAATATCGGCGTCTTCAATGAAGTCGGCGCATGACTTTGCGGTTAGCAAGCGCTCGGGCATGACGGGTCGGCTGATGCCGTAACCCTGCGCATAGTCGATCCCTGCATTGACCAGCGCCTTGATGGTGGTGAGGTCTTCGGCGTACTCGCCGATTGACTTCATACCCAGGCTGCTGACCAAGCTACCGATTGCATCAATGATCGCAAGCCCGGCCGTGCTGCGGGTGGCTCCCTGAACCAGCGAGCCGTCAATCTTGAGCGCATCCACTGAGAGGTTGCGCAGGTAGCCAAACGAGGAGTAGCCCGCACCAAAGTCGTCGATAGCCACCTTCGCCCCTAGCGAGCGCAGCCTGTCAATGAACCGCTGCACATTCGTGATGTCGGTCAGCGCAACCGACTCGGTTATCTCAATACACAGCAGGGAGACGATTTGGGCGTGCTGTTCAAACAGAGCGAACAGCTCGTCGGTAAAGGCCTCGTCGTTGAGCGAGCCGCCCGACAGGTTGAGGCTGATAAAGCGCGTGTTGGTGAGTTCGCCCAAGTGCGCCTCAATCCACGCGATAGCGGTGGTCATGACCCAGCGGTCAATGATGGCGGTTTTTCCGTGCATCTCAGCCGCCTCAATGATCACGCCAGCCGATATCACGTCGCCGTCGAGTTTGCGCATGCGCACCAAAATTTCAAAGTTCAGGGACTCGAACGGCTCGGACAATGAAATCTCTGGCTGCATCATCAAGAACAGGCCTTGTGGCACTTCCCCGCGCTCTAGGTAGACCAGAACCTCAAGCTCTTCTTTGTGTGAGCGAAAAAAGGTGTTGTCAGACTCCATCACCAGCAGACGCTGGGCGGGCCGCTTTTTTGCCATGCGGCACAGGGTGTCTGCCGCAGAGATAACTTCTTTGAGCGGGGCATCCTTGAAACGGTCGGTGCCCACCAGCCCCGCCGAGACATTGAGGCTAAAGCGCTGGCGGCCGATTTGGTACGGCTCAGACGCGATGGACTTGATGATGGACTCGCACAGCACAGTGGCTTGGGTCACGTTGCAATCGGAAAAAGCAATAACAAACTCGTCGCCGCCCACGCGCGACAGCATGGCGCCCGTGCCCACAACCACCTGCATGCGGTGACAGACTTGCTTGAGCACCATGTCGCCGGCCGAGTGGCCATAGAGGTCGTTGATGAGTTTGAAGCGGTCCAGATCAAAGTAAGCCAGCGCCGCGGGCTGGCGCGCCAGCCGACCGAGCGTGCGCGAGATACCCCGCAAGTTGAGGCACTCGGTCAATGGGTCGTGGTTGGCCAAGAACTCCAGGCGTTCGGTGGCAATGAAGCGCTCGGTAATGTCTTGCAAAGTACCTTCCACCGTGTGGCCATCCATGGTGGACGCTTTGATAGCGAACCAGCGGTCCAGGCTCTTTTGGGTGTCATGTACTTTGGTCTGCAACTCAATGAACCGGGACTTGGTGCCGTACAGGCTGGCCAAGTCCATCGTCACCCTGCGGTCGAAAATTTGTGCAATCTGGGTGGCCTTTTCCAGACCCAGGCTGCGCAGCATTTTCCGAAACGATGGATTCGCGTTCAAGATGGAGCCGTTGGCGGAAATGGAAAACAGACCAATCGGTGAGTCCTCGTAGGCGGTGCGCAACACGCGCTGCGCTTCCAGCTTCTCAAGCCGGTCGGCCCGCATGTGTTCTGCCACCGCAGCGGCGACCAGCAGTGCGGCCGCAAGGGCACCGGTGGCACTGTTCAATCCGCTGTACAACGTCCGCGCGCCAAAAGAAGCCGCGAACACCTCGCTGACGCCTGCAAGCAATGTGACTACGATGGATGCGGCATACCAGATTGCCACCCGCGACCTGGCGCTGCGCAGGATCCGGAACAAGTTGAAAAAGCCGACCGCAGCGCCAACCGCTACAAACACCCAAAGCCATTGCAGCAGCGCTTCAAAGGTCATGAAAAAACACAGGACCGGAAGCAAAATAGCCGCGAACTGCATAACGGTAAGCGACAAGTTGGCCTTGACTGCCGCGAGCTCGTTCTTAAATAGCAAACCGAACATGGCAACCGTCATCGAGAAGAATAGACACGCCGTCCACTTTCGCGAAGTGATCAAGATATCTGGGTCAAGCGCCAAGCCAAAGAAGAAAAAATCGGTCCCTTCAGAAATGGCCGCCATCCGCATGTTCAACACCAGCCACCCGACAAACGCCCAATACAACCAACTGCGGTTGATGACGGCGGTAATGAGCATGGTTAGCGTCAACACCCCAATGCCTGCTTCCAGCAGGCTGCCGGTAAGTTCGTAGCCCTTTTGGGCTTGGGCCAGGGACGCGGCATCCCAGGCTTTGGCCGAAATCTTTGCCGGGCCACGGAAAGCGCCACGACACAGCACTTGGCTCACTCCCTCCAGGCTGGCCGTGGGAATCGCGAAGCCCGCTTGGCTGTACTGAACAACTCCTTCGACCGCGGTGCGGTCGCCACTCCCCAAGAGGCGGTCGGTCTTGCTGTCCCAGCAGGTCATTTGGGAGGTGTGGCGGGAGGGAAATTCAAGAATGCCGGCAGCGCCATTCTTGGCCGCGGGCACCTGCACCAAAAACCAAAAGTCATTGGTGCTGAGCTCGGTATTGAAAGAGCTAACGGGCTTTGCAGCCAGCACCTCGCGCAGCACGGCATCTGCTGTGCCCGCCGCGCTGGTCCGGGATTGTTCCCAAACCTGGACCGGAACCACCGTGCCCGTGGGGTGGTCTACATGCGCCACTTGCCACGCCAGCGTGCCCACGGACAGCGCCACCAGCAAGCCTGGAAACACCAGCGTACCCAGCCAGTTCAGGGCATTCTCAATGGCGTTTTTCACCATCGATAAGGGATTGGGTTCAGTGTGCATGCCAAGCAGTGGGCCAAAAAAAGCGGACCAAAGATCGCGCCTGTGGTCCGGTGTCCAACGGGTTTTCGTGTTTGACGTGCATCGTAACCCATTATCCAAGCCGCCTGCACCTCTGGCGCGGGCACGCTTTCCCTTGGGTTTGCAGTGGCGCGACGGTGCTTGCGCGCTGCCTGGGCACAGCTGAGTGGGCCTGTGTTTGTACCTGGCTTTGTGGTCAGCAGGGTTGAGTGGGAGTTTGCAAAACCGCCGGGCCGTTCAAAGTTCACACCCGCCGCATATCTCTGCCAGCGCCAGCCGGATGCGACTCATGCGGTCCTAGAATGGTTGGCAGCCTGCGCGCATGGCAGCAGCCATCCCGGGTTCGTAGCAATGGCTCGCGGTGGCGCGACCCCGGCGCGAGCGGCGCACCAAAATTAAGGACCTTCGACCATGAACCTTCTCTCGCCCATGCGGCATTTCACGATTCGGGCCCGCATGCTAGGCGCCATCGCTGTGGTGTTGGGGCTACTGGGTTTGCTGGGAGGCGCTGGCATGTTGGGCATGTTCCGCATCCACGGGATGAGCCAAGAGTTCATGCACCACTCGTTTGCGGAGGTGACCCATCTGGCCGAGTTGCGCGGCGAGATGGGCGCCATTCGCCAGCACGAGAAGGACATGATCATTGGGTACGAAAACCCCGAGGCGGTTTCTGCCGCGTACGCCAAGTGGCAGCAAAGCCAGGAGAAGGCCAAGCAAATTGCCACCCAGTTTTTGGACGGCGAGGAAGACGTGGACAACCCGGTGGTGCGCGACATCATCAAGCGTTTGGACAGCTACCGCGACCTCTTCGCCAATGTTGCGCGCCAACTACAGGCCAGCGGTTACGACACTGCCACCGTGGCCAACCGCATGAGCGCCAAGGCCGTGGCCGAGTTTGCCGAGGCCGACAAGCTGATGGCGCAGTTGGATCGCGTGTTGCGCGATGAGGTGAGCAAGTCGGTGGCAGAGCAAGACGAGGTGTCCGCCCAAACGCAGTGGTTGTTTGTGCTGGCGGTGCTGATTACGGTCGTCGTAGTTGTGCCGACCACGATCATGAACATGAACTCGATTTGCCGCCCGCTGGAAGACGCCCGCAACACGGCGAAGGCGATTGCTGGGGGTGATCTTTCTACGCAGATCGTTGCAGAAGGCAAAGACGAGGTTGCCGACTTGCAGCGCGCCTTGGGTGAGATGCAGCAAGGCCTGGGGGCCCTGGTCGCGCAGGTGCGTGATGCCAGCGGCAACATCGCAACGGCCAGCCACGAAATTGCCAGCGGTAACCAAGACCTGTCCCAGCGCACCGAGCAAACCGCCAGCCATGCCCAGGAGGCGGTGTCGTCCTTGTCGCAGCTGACCGCCAATGTGCAGCAAACCGCTTCGTCGTCCCAGCTTGCCAACCAGTTGGCTGCATCGGCATCGCAGGTGGCCCAACAGGGTGGCGGTGTGGTGCAGCAGGCGGTCGCCAG
>JBIIZY010000145.1:0-7134 GCA_044346035.1 Rhodoferax sp.
GTTCTGTCGTGGTCTTGGAAACCAAGGGCTTGCATCTGGCGGGTTCCTCGGACACGCAGTACAAGCAAGCACTGATGCAACGCCTCAGCCAAGCCTTTGCCGACAGCCGCATGGAGCGCGCGGGCGCACTGGAGTTGGTGGCGCAAGGGCAATCCACGGTGTTGGACATGGTGTTCGAGGGCGATTGGCGCGGCACCTTGAACGCACGCTATTTCTCAGCAAAAGCGTGAACCCCGAAGCGCCCACAGAGCCAACCGCCTTCGACCTCATCGGCGGCGAAGCCGCAGTGCGCGCGCTGGTGGAGCGTTTTTACGATCTGATGGACCTGGAGCCGCAGTACGCCGCCTTGCGCGCGGCGCACGGCGATTCGCTGGCGCAGGCGCGGGACAAGACGTTTTGGTTTTTGTGCGGCTGGATGGGCGGGCCACAGCACTACACCGACCGCTTTGGCCACCCGCGGCTGCGCATGCGGCATATGCCATTTCGGATCGGCATTTTGGAGCGTGACCAGTGGCTGGCGTGCATGGCCCAGGCCATGGCCGAGTTGCAGGTGCCAGCGCCCTTGCGCGAGCGCTTGCAGCAGGCGTTTTTCCAGACGGCCGACTGGATGCGCAACGTCTAGGCGGTTGCGCCGGGGCGTTTCCCCAGCGCCGCTGCGGCGGGTGGGCAGGTGGGTCGGCGTCGTCCGAGCGGTCGTTTATCGCACCGGTTTGTCAGCAAAGCTCCACCACGGCAGCACCCCGCGCAGCGACAGCACCTCGCCACAGCGCCACGGCGTGTAGCCGGGCAGGGCGGCGAGTTGCGCTTGCCACTGCGGGCTTTGCAGCACCTTGAGCATCGCAACAATTGCCGGGTCGGCTAGCGCGGATTTCAGGCACACCAGCTGGTAGTGCTCTTGCACCAGCGGCACAAAGTCCAGGCCCTGCGCACGGGCGGCCACCTCGATACCCAAGCCCACGTCGGCCGCGTCCGCTGCAATTGCCTGTGCCACTGCAGTGTGCGATGGTTCGGTGCGTTCGTAGCCGGGGAATGTGGTGGTATCCAAGCCGCTTTGCGTCAACAACGCATCGAGCACCACCCTCGTGCCGGTGCCGATGTCGCGGTTCACAAAGCGGGCGTGCTTGGTGTGCACATCGGCCAGGCTGTGCAGGCCCAGTGGGTTGCCACGGGCCAACATCAGACCTTGCGTGCGCCGCGCAAAGCCGATGATTTTGTGCAACCCAGGCTTGAGCAGCGGTTTGTAGACCTTCTCAATGAGTGAGCCCGGAGCCGGGGTTTGCAGGGTGTGAAACCCCGCCATCACACAGCGGCCTTCGTTGAGCCCACGGATGGCGTCCACGCTGCCGCAAAAGCGGATATCCAGGTGCAGCTGCTCGGCAACCCCGTCTCCCAAGCTGCCGCCGCGCGCTTGCTCGCGCAGTGCGGCCAGCGCGTGGTCGTGGCTCGCGTAGAGCGTGACCACATGGGCGTGCGGGTCGAAGGCCACGGCAAAGGCACGTTCTAGTTCGCTGCGCAGAGCCTCGATCTGCGGTGCCAGCCGGGCCTGCGCCTGGCGCTCGGCCCACATCAGCTTGGCGCCGAACTCGGTGAGCCGCGCCGAGCGGCCTTTCTCCCACACCAGCAACTCGTTGCCCAGCTCGTGCTCCCAGCGTTTGAGTTCGCCCCATACATGGCGGTAGCTCAGGTTCAACGCGCGCGCGCCGCCCGAGATGGAGCCGTGCTGCGACACCGCCTGCAACAGGTCAATCAGCGGATTGCGCACCTGTGCGGGGCTGCTGTCGTGGGAGAGGGTGTAGTGGAACTGGAGCCTGTGCACGCGGGTACATATCGCCGGAGATTGCGCTGGCAACTACGATAACCCAAGTTATGTACCGGCCCTATGAGCAGCTTTTCTGACAGCCTTGCAACGGCGCTGCACTTGGTGGTGACGATGGATGCAGGCCTGGTCGCCATTGTGGGCCGCTCGCTTGCAGTGAGCGCCAGCGCATGTGCCTTGGCCTGTGGTGTGGGGTTGCTGCTCGGCGCCTGGCTGGGGGTGGCGCACTTTGCACTGCGCCCCGTGGTGCTGGCGGTGCTCAATACCTTGTTGGCGGTGCCTTCGGTGGTGGTGGGGCTGGTGGTGTACCTGCTGCTGTCGCGCTCGGGGCCTTTGGGTTTTTTGGGCTGGTTGTTTTCCTTTCAGGCCATGGTGCTGGCGCAAACCCTGTTGGTCTTGCCGGTGGTCACCGCCTTGACCCGCCAGGTGGTCGAGGACGCCCAAACCCAGCACGGCGAGCAACTGCAATCACTGGGCGCCGGTAGGTTGTTGCGCGCGGTCTTGCTGGCTTGGGACGAGCGCTACGCGTTGCTGATGGTGGTGGTGGCCTCGTTTGGCCGGGCCATCTCCGAGGTGGGCGCGGTGATGGTGGTGGGCGGCAACGTGGAGGGTTTCACGCGCGTCATGACCACCGCCATTGCGCTGGAGACCAGCAAAGGCGACCTGCCCCTGGCGCTGGGCCTCGGACTGGTTTTGCTGTTGGTGGTGTTGCTGCTCAACTGTGGCTTGGCTGGCTTGCGCCACTGGCGCAGCCGGGTCGATGGCAGGGCCTACGCCGTGCCCGCGCCGGGTTTGGGCACATGAGGGGCCAGATGCAAACCCAGAACCTTGACTCCACCGCCACAGCGGGGACCATGACCAGCACAGCAAGCACAGCAAGCACAGCTGCCATAGCTAGCACAGCACGCATGGCCACCACAGCCGCCCGTTCTACCGCCTCCCAGGCTCCCCCTGTGCCGGTGCTGCGCCTCCAGCATGCTGGCGTGCGTCTGGGGCCGCGGCCCGGCGTGCAGGCTTTGGTGGACCTGTCGTTCACCCTGCACCAGGGCGAGCGGTTGGCTGTGGTAGGTGCCAACGGCTGCGGAAAAAGCACCTTGCTGCGGCTGCTGCACGGCCTGCTGCCGCCCGACGGCGGAACCGTGTGGAGCGCTCCCGGCTTGACGCAAGCCATGGTGTTTCAACGCCCGCGCATGCTGCGGCTCTCAGCGCAAACCAATGTGGCGCTGGGGCTGTGGCTTGCGGGTTTGGCTTGGGGCGAAGCCCGCGCGCAAGCCCTGCAAGCACTTCAGCAAGTGGGCCTAGAGGCGCTGGCGCGGCGCCCGGCGCACACCCTGTCGGGCGGGCAACAGCAGCGCCTGGCACTGGCGCGGGCCTGGGCTACCGCACCGCGGCTGTTGTTGCTGGATGAACCCACCTCCAGCCTGGACCCGCACGCCAAGCGCGAGGTGGAAGCGCTGGTGCAGCGGTTTGCGGCGCAGGACCCTTCCATGACCCTGGTGTTTGCCAGCCACAACCTCGGCCAAGTCAAGCGCTTGGCCACCCGCGTCATCTACTTGGAGAACGGCCACTTGCTGGCCGATCTGCCGACGCAGGATTTTTTTGTCGGCACGACGCTGCAAACGCACTGCCCCCAAGCCGATTTGTTTGTCAAAGGAGAGCTGGTATGAAGTGGTTGAAATCGTTTGGATTTGCGGCTGTGCTGCTGGGGTGCTCGGTAGTCCACGCCCAAAGCATCGTCATGGCGTCTACCACCTCGACCGAGCAGTCGGGGCTTTTCGGCCACCTGCTGCCGGAGTTCAAAAAGGCGACCGGCGTCGATGTGAAAGTGGTGGCCGTGGGCACCGGCCAGGCCATCGATATGGGCCGCCGGGGCGACGCCGACGTGCTGTTTGTGCACGACCAAGTGGCCGAGGAAAAAGTGGTGGCCGAAGGCTTTGCCATCCAGCGCTTTGCGGTGATGTACAACGACTTTGTGCTGGTGGGCCCGGCGGCCGACGCGGCCAAAGTCAAGGGCAAAGACATTGTCGAGGCCTTGAAAAAGGTGTCGGCGGCCAACGCTGCCTTCATTTCGCGCGGCGACAAGAGCGGCACCCACGCGGCCGAGCTGCGGTATTGGAAGGCGGCTGGCGACACCTTGCCCAAGGGCAGCGGCTACCGCGAATGCGGTTGCGGAATGGGCCCAGCCCTCAACATGGCCGCCGCCACCGGCGCCTATGTGCTCACCGACCGTGGCACCTGGCTGAGCTTTAAAAATCGCGGTGACTTGACGGTGTTGGTGGAGGGCGATACCCGCTTGTTCAACCAGTACGGTGTGATGGCGGTCAACCCTGCCAAGCACCCGCATGTCAAAGTTGCCGACGCACAAAAGTTTGTTGATTGGGTCAAGTCACCGGCTGGGCAGGCGGTGATTGCGGGTTACAAGATCGAGGGCCAGCAGTTGTTTTTTCCGAATGCGCAGCGCTAACCGGCAGAACCACTGACCGCCTTGCGCACCGGCTGCAGCAACACCACCAGCGCACCCGCGCCGCCTTGCGCGGGTGGCGCTTGCACAAAGGCCACGACTTCGGCTTTTTGCACCAGCCAGCGGTGCACCTTGTCTTTGAGCACCGGTGCGCGTCCGGGCGAGCCCAGGCCTTTGCCGTGGATCACACGCACGCAGCGGATGCCGCGCTTGTGGGCGTCTTTGATGAACTCAGTGAGTGCGCTGCGGGCTTCGTCGCTGCGCATGCCGTGCAAATCGACCTGGGCTTGGATGGACCATTTGCCGCGCCGCAGCTTTTGCGTCACATCCGTTCCCACACCCGGGCGGCGAAAGCTGAGTTGGTCGTCGGTGTCTAGCAGGCTGCTGATGTCCACCGTGTCGCTGATGGCCTCTTGGTAGGCGGCGGCCTCGTCGCGCTGGTGTTGTATGGGCACCGGCGCGGGACGCTGCGGCGCCAGATCGGCCCGTCCCGCATGGGGCAGCGGCGCCACCTTGCCCACGGCGACCTGGAACAGGTTGCGCTGCGCCGCCAGCCGCTGCGCTTGCTCAATCTGCCTTTGCGCCTGCGCCGCTTGCTCGGCGGCCAAGGCGGCGGCGCGCTGGGCCTGGCGCTCGATCTCCTTCTTGACCTTTTTCAGGTCGGACAGGGTGTTGATTTTCATGGGCAGCTCACATCAGCCCACTCTCGGCCATCGACAGCGCCTTGCCCGGTGCCACGATGATGTGGTCCAGCACCCGTACATCCACCAGCGCCAGCGCGGACTTGAGGGTCTGGGTCAGGGCCTCGTCGGCGCGCGAGGGCTGCACCGCGCCGCTGGGGTGGTTGTGGGCCAGCACCACAGCTGCGGCCTGGTGGTGCAGTGCGCGCAGCACCACCTCGCGCGGGTACACACTGGTTTGGTTGAGCGTGCCGCGAAACAGCTCTTCCATGGCCAATAGCTTGTTTTGTGAATCCAAGAACACCACCGCAAACACCTCGTGCTGGCGCTGGCCCAGCTGCAGTTGCAGGTACTGCTTGACGGTGCTGGGGTCGGACAGCGCGGTGCGCTCTTGCAGCTGCTGCGCCACGGCGCGGCGCGCCAGTTCCAGCACCGCAATGATCTCTGCGCGCTTGGCTGGCCCCAGGCCTTTGACCACTTTAAGGTCGTCGGCGGTGGCGTTGAGCAGGCCTGCAATGCCGCCAAAGCCGGGCGCTGCATCGGCGCTTGGGCGCTTGCTGCGAATTTGCAGCAGTTCGTCGGCCATTTGCAGCACCCCTTTGCCGGCGATGCCGGTGCGCAGCAGCAGCGCCAGCAACTCCGCATCACCCAAGGCCCCCGCGCCACGGGCCAGCAGCTTTTCGCGGGGACGGGCTTCGTGGGGCAGGTCTTTGACGGACATGGTGTCCAGCTTTCTACAATACGGGCCAGTTTATCGGGACTTGTATGACCACTGTGCTTCCCCGCGTCCAGGCGGGATCGTTCCTCACCTTGCACTACCGGCTCGGCGGGCCCAATGGCGACATCATCAACACCTTCAACGACAAGCCCGCCACACTGAGTTTGGGCACGGGCGAACTCTCCCCTGCGGTGGAGCAGTGCTTGATGGGCATGGAAGAGGGGAGTCGGCGCACCTTCGAGCTGCCCGCCGGTGCTGCCTTTGGGCCGCGCAACCCCGACATGCAACAGTGGCTGGCGCGCAAGGTGCTGCGCGACATGGGCGACCCGCTAGAGACCTACCAGGTGGGCGATGTGGTGCAGTTTCCTACTCCCGATGGGCAAGGCCAGTTTGCCGGTGTGGTGCTGCAGTTGCGCGACGACTCGGCGGTGCTGTTTGACTTCAACCACCCCTTGGCGGGCCAGCCTGTGACCTTTGAAGTACAACTGATTGGAGTGCTATGAGCCACCTGCCCCAAGAAATTCTGCTGGCCGAGCCGCGCGGCTTTTGCGCCGGTGTTGACCGGGCTATCGAGATTGTGGAGCGCGCGCTGGCCAAGTTTGGTGCGCCGATTTATGTGCGCCACGAGATCGTGCACAACACCTACGTCGTCAACGACCTCAAGTCCAAAGGCGCGGTGTTCATCGAGGACTTGGACGACGTACCACCCGGCGCCACGCTGGTGTTCTCGGCACACGGTGTCAGTCGCGCGGTTCAAAACGAGGCGACGGCGCGCGGTTTCCAAATTTTTGATGCCACCTGCCCGCTGGTCACCAAGGTGCATGTGGAGGTGGCCAAGCTGCACAAAGAGGGGTACGAGTTCATCATGATTGGCCACAAGGGCCACCCCGAGGTGGAAGGCACCATGGGCCAGCTCGACAGCGGCATCCATCTGGTCGAAGACGTGGCCGACGTGGCGCGCGTGGCCCCCAGCCAAATCGAGAAGCTGGCGGTGGTCACCCAGACCACCCTGAGCATGGACGATGCCGCCGAAATTGCCGCTGCCGTCAAAGCGCGTTTTCCGCAGGTGCGCGAGCCCAAGCAGCAAGACATTTGCTACGCCACCCAGAACCGCCAGGACGCGGTGAAGTTCATGAGCCCGCAGGTGGATATCGTGATCGTGGTGGGCAGCCCCACCAGTTCCAACAGCAACCGCCTGCGCGAAGTGGCCCACAAGCTGGGCACCGAGAGCCACATGGTCGACCACGCCGACGAGTTGCGGGCCGAGTGGTTCGAGGGCCGCCAGCGCGTGGGCCTGACCGCAGGCGCGTCGGCTCCCGAGGTGCTGGTGCAAGCCGTGATCGACCGCATCCGTGCCATGGGCGCGGTGTCGGTGCGCAAGGTCGATGGCATCCAGGAAACGGTGAAGTTTCCCCTGCCCAAAGGCCTGCGCCTGGACCGCGAATGACGGCACCTGCGC
>JBIIZY010000017.1:0-25222 GCA_044346035.1 Rhodoferax sp.
GACAAAAAGGGGTTGCGCCTGCGAGTGACCAAGGCCGGGGGCAAGCATTGGCAGTTCGAGACACGAATCAAGGGCAAGCTGTTCACACGGGCGCTGGGTGAATGGCCCGCCGTGTCAATTGCAGTTGCCCAGACCGAGGCGCATCGGCTGCGTGGCCTGACTGAGCAAGGCACAGACCCGCGCGACATAGAGCGCGAGGAACAGGCCGCATTGGCTGCAAAGGTTGCCGCTGGCCTTGCTGCCGCTGCTGTGGCCGCTGCCCAGGCCGTGACGGTGGGTGACGTGTGGCCGCTGTACCTTGCGCAAGGCAAGCCCAAGCGCCGTGATGCGTGGAAGCCTGGCTATCGTGCTGGCCTGGAATCAATGGCCGCGCCCGGTGGCGTGAAAAAGAAAAGGGGCAAGGGCGACACCCGACCGGGGCCGCTGTATCCGCTGCTGGCGCTGCCGCTGGCCGATGTGAACGAGGATAGCCTGAAAAGCTGGTTCGACCGCGAAGCCCTGACCGGCAAACACCAAGCCGCCCGCGCCCTGATGATGTTCCGGGGTTTCCTGCGCTGGTGTGCCGCCCGTCCTGAATACCGGAACCAGACAGACCGCGATGCCGGGCGAGCCCCCGCCATTTTGGAGAGCCTGCCCAGCAACACGCGCCGCACCGATGCCCTGGAGGCTGCCCAGGTGCCCGGCTGGTGGGCTGGGGTTGAACAACTGAACAACCGCACCGCATCGGTGTACCTGCGCGCCTTACTGCTGACTGGTGCCCGCCGTGAGGAACTGGCCGCGATGAAGTGGGCTGACGTGGATTTTCAGTGGCGCAAGCTGACCATTGCCGACAAGGTGGAGGCCACCCGGACCATTCCCCTGACGCCCTACCTTGCGCAACTGCTGGCGACCTTGCCGCGTGTCAATGAATTTGTGTTCGCCAGTACGAGAAAAGCGGGGCGCATTGCCGACACCCGCGCCAGCCATGCAAGCGCCCTGAAAAGCGCCGCAATCGAGGCCCTGACCATTCACGGGCTGCGCCGTTCGTTCTCGCTGATGGGAGAGGCCGCCGGTGCCCCAGCCGGGGCCATTGCGCAAGTGATGGGGCACAAGCCGAGCGCAACCGCTGAAGGCTACAGGCCGCGTTCTGTCGACGCCTTGAGGCCGTACCTTGAGCAGATTGAGGCGCATATCCTGGCTGGGGCTGGTGTGAGCTTTGAGCCCAAGGCCGAACCCGGCAAGCTGAGAGCTGTGGCCTGATTATCGCAAAAAGGCTATGATGTGAACACTTGGACGGTACACCTACACGAGCAAGCCGAAGCCGAACTGATGGCCCTGCCTGCTGACATGCAAGCCCGGTTCCTGCGAGTTGCAGAGCTGTTACAGGATATGGGGCCGCAGCGCGTGGGACTGCCCCATATCCGCCCGCTGGAAGGCAAGCTGTGGGAGATGAGGATGCAAGGACGCGACGGCATAGCCCGCGCCGTTTATGCCGCCGTCCAAGGCCGCCGCCTGGTGGTGCTGCATGTGTTTGTCAAAAAGACCCAGGCGACGCCCCGCAGCGCCCTTGAAACCGCCCGCCGCAGACTGGAGAACCTGCCATGAAGCCACTTGACCAACTCAAAACCGAACTGCTCAAGAGCCCGCAGACCCGCGCCGCCTACGATGAGTTGAGCGAAGAATTTGAGACCGCCCGCGAACTGATTGCCGCCCGCAGCTTGGCCGGACTGACACAAGGCGAAGTCGCCGAGCGCATGGGCACGACCCAGAGCGTGATAGCCCGCCTGGAAAGTGGCAAGCAAGCCCCAAGCCTTCGCACCGTGCAGCGGTATGCCCGCGCCGTGGGAGCGCGTGCGGTGCTTCGCTTGGAGCCCGCCGCCTGAACACGTTTTGCCCCAGCCTAGCCCGCGATTAATTACCTCTCGCGAAAAGTCGGACAACTGGAAGAAACATTGGGAATTCATAGGGTGAAGGCCAAATGAGAACGACAGAACTGACGATATGCCCAATGTGCAATGGGGATGGTGGACTGAAGCATGGTTGCTCCACTTGCGGTGGCAGTGGTTGGCTTCAAACACCAGCTAAAGCACGAAAGCCTAATCCTGGCGAGACCTCTGTGGGTGCTCTTGCGGATGAGTTAAAAAAGCCAATATGGCTGATGTTGGAGCAGTTTAAGCAAGCTGGAGCCTCAAAAATTGACGCTACAGATGCTGTGACGGATGCAGACAAAAGACTGCTGCTGGAACACTTAGTTAAAAGGAACTAGCAAATCAGCCTTTTGAATTGTCTTGGCTAGGTTTAGCGGCTGAAAGGCGGGATTCTTCACCACATTGCCGGGGCTCTTTATAGAAGCGACACCTTGAAGGGGGGCGAATGAAATACACAGGGACGCTCGCAAAGCCAATTGCCAGAAAGGCGGAACGCTTGTTGCTTGCTGAGGCATTGCGTGAGGAAAACAAACTAATCAATCAACCATACGAAGACCGCATAAAAAAGTTCCCTGCGCTATTTGAGGCACATTCTGTGCCGTTCGGTGATTGGATGGGGTTAGCGTTATCGCTGGCAATAGAGCATGTGCCAGGCTTCAGAATTGTTAACCCAGCCGGACGCAAGACAGAGTGGGGAATCTGTGAAAAGGCGGAATTGAAAATTGCCGTTGACGACATACTGATGGCCCACCCAGGCATGAAAATTACGGATGCAATGAGGCGCGTTCAAAGACTGGATGGCTGGAAAGAAAAAACAAAAAATATGAAGATTGCCGCCTTGAGCAAACATTACTACTCCGCCGACGATATGTGGGTTGCCATCATGAGAGATGCCAAAGCCTACAATTCAATTATCAGGAACGATTGATTCTCAAGAATAAATTGCTTGGTGGCTATTTAGTTAGTTCAGCATGACAAAAATGGGTTTCCATGCATCGCCATTCGGTGGTGTTTTGGAGAATCCATGAAAAAACTACATAGCAATGTAGCCCGGACACAATCGGCGCAACAGTACACACCGCTGGCGCACGAAACCCGCGCAAACCTTCCAACACCGGAAGCCGCCTTTCACTTAAGCCGCCGCCCGCAGACTTTGCGCGGATGGGCATGCAATGAGGACGGCCCGCTGCGCCCCTTGCGTATCTCAGGTCGTTTAGCTTGGCCTACGGATGAGTTGCGCCGCGTGCTGGGGGTGGCGTAATGACCGCCGCTATCAATCGCGCATTGCTGGCGCTGTGGGCGCTGCCGCTTTCCCGTTTGCTGCGGAGGGCTGCGAAATGAAAACGCCCGACCCTACAAAAGCAGAATCGAGCGCCCCGAGCAGTGCTCATTTTATAGGCACCGACAACCCGCGACACCTGCGCGCCATTACCGCAATGCTTCGCCGCCCGCTGCCCCGTGAGGCCCTGGACAGCACTGCAGGCGCAAGCAACGGGCCTGAACTTGTGGCAGAACTTCGCCGCCGTGGGCTTGAGGTTCCGTGCGAGCGCGTGACCTTCATAGACCGCGACGGCCAAAAGTGCCGCCCTGGCGTGTATTCGTTGACCGCAAGCGACCGCCGCAAGCTGTATCGATGGATGGCGACCGCTGGCCGGGGGGTGCCGCATGGTTGAAGGCGTTCAACACTTTGCCGCGAAAAGCATCGGCCTGAGTCGATGTGGTGGGCGCAAGCCGTCAACGCTGCTGACCGCCGCGCGCCATAACCTGCGCGAGATTCAGGCAGAACTCGGAGCGCATGGCCGCATCGATGCGCGACGCACGGCGGGCAACACACGCCTGGCCGGGCCTGCAACGGCTGCCGAGGTGGTGGCCCTGGCTGACCGCCTGCTGGTGAGCGTTGACACGTCAAAACTCAAGCGAGACCACGTTCAAGCCGTGGAGGTGGTTTTCAGTTTGAAGCTGGGTTCGACCATCGACGCGCCGGTCTACTTCGCCCGCTGCCTGGCGTGGACTGAGCAAGCGTTGCGCCTGCCTGTTTTGCTGGCGACGGTGCACACAGACGAGGCCGCGCCGCATTTGCACGTGTTGCTGTTACCGCTGAGGGATGGAAAGCACATCGGCGGGGCTGCCAACGCACGCCCTGAACTCAAGCGGCTACGTGAATCGTTCTTTGCCGAGGTGGCCGGGCCTGCAGGGTTGAAACGCGACAGTGCGAGGTTGTACGGCCAAGCGAAGCAATGGGCAGTCGATGCGGTTTTTCAGCATTGCCAAGCCCAGGACATGCCCAATGCCTGCGCCGCGCTGTGGCCGCTGTTGGAAAGCGCCATAAAACGTGACCCGCTCCAATGCTTGCGTCTGCTGAACATTACGCCTGACAGCATCCGACCGAATGCGCCAAGGCCCATAGGGCTTGAGGATGGGCCTATAGGGCTTGCAATCGGCGGGCGAAAACACCAAGCCCTATCCTGTGTAGGGCTTGCCTCGCAATCACCTCTCACGACAGCCACAAACGACGCTCAAGTGACCGGGCAACCGACACCCGCGCAACCGGTAATCACGAGACTGGCCGCGCCGTGTGCTGTGGTGGACCGCCACTCAGAACGGGTGACGCGCAAGCCGGAGCGCATGGCTGTGGCCCATCAGGCCCAGCAAGCCGCGATTGCCAAGCATCCGCCGCCGCAACGAAGCGCCGCCCGGCCTGCGCCAATTGCCGAGGTGAGCAACTTCGACGGGGTGACACGAACGACCGAACACGCTCACGACTTGAGCGCGTGGCACTGACCTGAAAAAGCAAAGGAACAACATGACTGCAAAGCAAAGACCGCCGGGCCGTTGGAAGCCGGGCGAGAGTGGCAACCCCGCCGGACGCAAGCCGGGCACGGGCGAGGTGGCAAAGATTCGCACCGCCATTGGTGAGCGCTTGCCCGAACTGCTGGACAAGCTGATGGCGCAAGCATTGGACGGTGACACCGCAGCCGCCCGCCTGCTGCTGGAACGCGCCATAGCCCCACTGAAGGCCGCAGAGCAAACCCAAGCCCTTACCCTGCCTGATGGCACTTTGACAGAGCAGGGGCGAGCTGTGCTGGCTTCTGTAGCTGCTGGTGAGTTAGCGCCGGGGCAGGGTGCGCAACTGCTGACCGCTATCGGGACACTTGGCAAGGTGGCCGAACTGGATGAGATGGCCGCACGAATCACCGCACTGGAGCAGCAACATGCAAAGCCTTGAAAAACGCCTGACCGCATTGGAAGCAGCAAGGGCGAACGCCCCGACTTATGACCACCTGACCGACGCCGAGCTAGATGAGCGCATTGCAGTGCTATTCGCCCGACACGTCAACACAGGCGACGAACTGGACACGCGCATTGAAGAATTGTCCGCTGAACTTTTTACGATGAAGGAACACCATGCAAAGCCTTGAAAAACGCATCGCCGCACTGGAACAAGCCAAGCCCGAAGTGGCAAACCTTGAGGTGTTTCTCATAACGCCGAAGGATGGGGAGACTAACGAGCAAGCCATCAGGAAGGCTGGGCACGACCCAGACGCGGCGAACACAATGTTCGTGTGCTTTGTGGGGATTGAACCGAATGAGTCTGCATCGTGCACAGCGTGACGTGTTTGCGCGCACGCAATACCTATGTTTATCCTAGTTTCCGTAAAGCTTGCACACTGCCTCAAGTTCTACTTCGCCGACTGAGCCTGGAACGACGTCATCAAGTTGCAGGCGCTCGCGAGCAATGCTTACAGAGGTGGGAGTGGGTTGCCCCTTTTTATACGTGAGGAACTGGTACCTGCCCAAGCGCCGGTCATTGCACTGATAAGCGGTTCTTACCAAACTATAGGAGCCAGTAAAAACCTGTCTTGTCTGCGCTACCCCGTTAAAAAGCCAAGGCTTCCCATCAAACATAATTGGTTCAAGAGTGTATTCGTCAGTTCGAGTCCACACATCAATTTCCTTGCCCCGGCGAGACATTGTTCCAGTGAGAATAGACCCTAAGCCTCCGGGAAATGCCCCCTCTGGTGAATAAAGGGAGACCCCAAGTGGAAAATTGCGCGGCTCTTGCGAAGCACCTTTGCAAAGTGCTGTTACATGCCGTTTCAGATTTTCAGCGGATTGAATTTCGGTATCCGCCCAAGTTCTGAATTCCTGCTTTTCTGGGCTCATATTTTGGATGTTGGCACGCGCTTCACTCTCATAATAGTCAAGGCTCAAACCTTTTGGCACATAGCTGAAGTTGAACCCGCCAGTCAGCCAAGACCCGTCACATGCCATTAGGAGTTGATATGACCAGCCACCCATTGTTGTATCGGCAGCGACCACGTGAACGAATGTCAGTACTGCTTTGCCGATTCTTTGCGCGTTCGTACCGGACCCAACATGTAGTGTCCTTCCGGAACTGTCTTTGCCAAAGTTGATGAAGGAGCCTTCTTGAGCATTTGACAACACCGGCGTAAAGCAGAGCATTAGGGTGACGGCAGTCTTCTTCATTGGACCTGCCCGCTAGAATTCTCGACGTAAGTGATGCACATGGTTTATTTCTTATCTTGTCCACCTAAGTTCTGAAGCTTATGCTTAGGCGATTGGTCAGCCATATCGGTTTGTTGATTTTAGTCGGGCATTCGGGTTGGTGCTTCGCCCTTTACGGTGAGGTTGTCGACGTGACCGATGGAGAAACTCTAACGCTGCTGGACGCATCAAATTCTCAGCACAAGATAAGGCTGTCGGGGATAGACGCCCCGGAAATGACACAAGCGTTTGGGAGTCGCTCGAAGCAGTCACTTTTGGGCTTGGCTTTCAATCGCGTCGCAATGGTGGAGACCACCAAGCGAGACCGATATGGCCGCAACGTGGGCAAGGTCCTTATCGATGGCCAGGACGTGAACCTTATTCAGGTTGAGCGCGGGATGGCTTGGGTCTACAGGGCCTATGAAGCAGAGCAGAGCGTTGAAGACAGAGCAACCTATGCCTATGCAGAAGGCAAAGCCAAGGTCGGAAAACAAGGTTTATGGAGTGGCGCCGCGCCGCAGCCGCCTTGGGCTTACCGACAACAGATGCGAAAGCCTGGCCTGTAGTGAAAGAAGACACAGCCGAACCCGCTTGGTTTTTCCTTTGACTGGCGCAGCGGGATTGGCAGGTGCCTAACGTTGTACCGCAGTCTGTAAACAGTCTGTAAGAGGCCCAGAAACAACAAAGCCCAACCTTGTGAGCTGGGCTAAGTCTTTGATTTCATTGGTGCCGGAGAGATGAATCGAACACCCGACCTTCTCATTACGAATAATCGGATTCCTGCATTTATCATTGTTGAGTGATGTAGAATTTATCTATATAAATCAACTACTTACATCATTTTTGATGCATTTCGGCTTCCGTCAGTGTTGATCTAAATGCACAATAATGTGGCGAAAGTGGCTACATGGTGGCTACATGGCGGCTACATGAAAGGTACTTCGATGGCTCGGAAGAAGAAGGACGCGGTGCAGGATCTCGCGCAGGCCTGCGACTTGACGGCAAGCGCGATCGAGCGGTTGTCCTGCCCAGCCGGTAAGTCCCAAGCGTTCTTGCGTGACGCCAAGTGCCCGGGACTTCGAGTTCGGGTGACTTTGTCAGGTACCAAATCATATGTTTTTGAGGGCAAGTTGAATCGCCAAACCATCCGACGGACGATAGGTGACGTGCGTGTCTGGGCAATAGAAGCGGCCCGTGTGGAAGCTAGGCGACTTCGAGTGGTACTTGACAAGGGTGAAGATCCTCGCGAGCAGGAGCGTCAAGCTTCTGCTGCCGCGGCGGCCATCGAGGCTGCGTCGGTTGCGTGCGAGCTAACTGTCGGAGAGGTTTGGCCACGGTACCTCGCCGAAGGTCGGCCCAAGCGCAAGGACTCGTGGAAACCTCGCTACCGTGCTGACCTTGAAATGATGGCCTCGGTCGGTGGGGTTCCGAAAAAGAGGGGCGCGGGGGTAACTCGCCCGGGTCCATTGCACCCCCTACTCATGCTACCCCTGGCCGCAGTAAGCGAGGACACATTAAAAAGTTGGTACGACGCCGAGGCGCTCAAAAGTAGGCACCAGGCGGCTCGTGGTTTGATGATGTTTCGCGGGTTTTTGCGATGGTGTTCGGCACGCCCCGAATACCGACACATCACGAACCGCGAGGCTGGAAAGGCTGCGTCGATAGTCGAATGCCTGCCGAGCATTGTTCGCCGGACCGACGCCCTCGAAGCAGCGCAGGTGGCCGGATGGTGGGCCGGAGTGGAACAACTCAATAACCGCACAGCATCGGTGTATCTGCGCGTTTTGTTGCTCACCGGCGCCCGCCGTGAAGAGCTAGCTGCCTTGACTTGGGCGAATGTCGATTTCAAGTGGTGCAAATTGACCATCGCCGACAAGGTGGAGGCGACTCGTACCATTCCCTTGACCCCGTACGTGGCGCAGGTTTTGGTAACCCTTCCACGCATCAACGCTTTTGTTTTTGCTTCCGACGGGAGGGCTGGTCGCATAGCTGACACCCGTGCAAGCCATAAGAGGGTACTGAACTACGCTGGAATAAGTGGATTGAGTATCCACGGGCTTCGACGCTCGTTTTCTCTTCTGGGCGAGGCCGCGGGAGCGCCAGCCGGCGCCATAGCTCAGGTTATGGGCCATCGGCCAAGTGCTACCGCCGAGGGCTATCGTCCGCGTAGCGTTGATGCACTCCGGCCGTTCTTGACTTCGATCGAGCAGTACATCATTGCGCTCGCGGGAGTAACGATTGAGACAAATCTTGAGCATGCAAAACTTCGCGCAGTAGGTTGAGCTGGTGTGGCGGGTAGGCTGACAGGCCTAAAAGGCAGGGCACTACAGGTTGCATTTTGCAGAAAAAAAAGGGATCGAATAGCGAGGTATTCCACCATGGCATTGAAGATTTTTTACGACACGGACGAGGCTGCCAAGTGGGTTTTACACAGGTCTGGTGAGCCGACGCAGGTCTCCGACATTCATAGGCTTGCGGAGTCTGGAATGCTGCCCGTTTGCTATTTTTTTCGCGGCAATGTCGGTGTGTTCGATCGTCCTGCCGCTGCTCATCGTTTGGCTACAGATGTGATGCGAATGGCGTTCGATAAAGCCAAACGGAAAGCGTACTTTCCTGGCGGCTATCTGCGTTCCACCGGTAGTGCAAATTTGGGCGTTGTGGTTCAGAGGTTGTCAACAAAAGCGGGGAAGCAGGTAGATCAAGTAGATCGAGTGAACCAAGTGAGCGTTGGCCCCGTAACAATTGCGAAACCACCGCCCCGGTTTGATGGACTTGACTTCGATTCGGAGACCGAAGTTTTGTGGCCGCTAGAAGACAGCGGTTCACGAAGCCACGGTCCAGCCATTGCTGCCAGCCACTGGTTGTTCCATGTGGATGACCTTACAAACTTGGTGCAGGGTTGCGATCGGCCCTCGCAAACAGTTGATAACCCAGACCGGCGGCGATTGGACGAACTTCCCATGAGCAAAAGTGCGTTGATTCGCAAGTATCAAGATAAATGGCCGGAGATTGAATCCGACCTAAGTAGCGCATCGCGCAATGGGTTGCTTGGCTCCAAAGCGGGGAGCCGCGGCTGGTATGAGTCCTCTGTTCTGGAGTGGGCGCGATCCAAAGGCAAGTGGAAGGGCGAAGTTGGTGTGGGCAATCAATTCCGATGGCCATGACCTGCCCCCAGAGAGTCGCCCGGGCCCATCTTACTGAAGGCCTGTTTTCAAGCGTTCTCGTCAATTTCTCGTAGATTTCTCGTAGATTTCTCGTAGATTTCTCGTAGATTTCTCGTAGATTTCTCGTAGATTTCTCGTAATCGAGTTTGTGCAAACAATTGGGATCCATGCATCGCCATTCGGTGATGTTTTGGAGTACTCATGCAAGCCGAAAAACAATCTCGCGCAGCCGTTGGTCGCGCGTCCCTCGAGCGGGCTTACCCGCCCTTGGAGTCGGTAACTCGCCCAGTTCTGGACACGGCAAGTGCTGCCCACTACCTTTGTCGCAAGCAACAAACACTGCGTGTTTGGGCTTGTTTTGAAAACGGTCCGCTGCGGCCAATCCGCGTTAATGGACGTTTGGCTTGGTCTGTCGTCGAAATCCGACGTCTGCTGGGGGTTGGGTCATGAACTTGACTTCATACCACTATGCGGAGTTTGCGAGAGCTCGCCACGCGCTGAGCTTTCTCAACCCGCAAGACCGCGAATCATGGGTCAAGCGCGGGATCTGCATCAAGAGTGAGTTCGGGGAGGCAGGTTTTGACCTTTGGGATGAATGGGCACAAGGATCCAATCGCCATAATCCTCGGGACGCTCGCGCGGTGTGGAAGTCCATCAAGGGGTCAGGGAAGCTCGGTATCGGCACGCTGTTCTACGACGCCAAGGCTGCGGGCTGGGTAGACGACGGAAAGCACACGCGGTGCACCAAGGCGGAGATCGAGGCCAGCCAAGCCAAGGCCGCGGCTCGCGCCGAGGCCGCAGCCATTGAAGAGGCGGAAGAGCACGCCAAGGCTGCGGCGCGCGCCGAGGCGCTGTGGAACGACGCCGTGTCGTGCGAGTCCCACCCCTACCTGCGGCGCAAAGGCGTGCAGTCGCATGGCTTGCGCGTAGGCCGCTGGGAGCGCCAAGATCCGGAGACTGGAGAAATAGTCGTCCTCACGCAGAACGGCCTTCTGGTACCTATCTGCGACCGCGAGCGCCAACTCCAAAGCCTGCAGTGCATTTTTCCGGACGGCACCAAGTCCTATCTGGCAGGCGGCGCCAAGCGCGGCAACATGCACTGTATTGGCTCTACGCCGCGCAACGAGCGCGGCAAGAACGTGTACGTCCTTGTCGAGGGCTACGCGACCGGGGCCAGCGTGCACGAATGCACAGGCCACATGGTCATCGTTTGCTTTGACACCGGTGGGCTGGCTCCTGTGGCAGCGATGGTGCGATCGAGGCAGCCAGAGGCGTGCATCGTCTTGGCCGCCGACAACGACGCAGAGACCGGAGGGAATCCAGGAGTGCGTGCGGCCGTCAGGGCAGCACTGCAAGTGGACGGTCAACTCGCGGTACCGCTACCGGGCGACTTCAACGACTTGCATATCCGCCATGGGCGAGATGCCGTGTCTGTCTTGATCGACGCCGCCGTGGCCGCGCCACCGGTGTCTGTTGTGCGTCAGCAAATTGAGCAACTCAGAGGGAGCCAGACATGACTGCAGTTCTGACAGTCGCCGTATCCGAAGGCGATTCGCATCCCCGGGGATATCCGGTCTTTGAAACCAAACCGTGGCTGAACCGGGCTCAAAACCTACCCGACCAGGACTTGGGATCTTTCCTCATGGACTTCGCCGCCGCGCAGCCCAGCCACATCGCAAAGTTCCAAGTGCTCGCATGCATCAAGACGCGCTTCAAAATTCCGATGGCCGCATTGCGTCGGCAGCTACAAGAATTTGAACGTGGTGATGGGCCGGATGACGGTGGCGACCACCTGGATCTGTGCAAAGAAGTGCTGGGCAAGGTTGGCCCAGACGACCTGCTCTGCGTTGGGTCGACCCTATTCCGATGGGACATCTGCGGCTTGTGGCGGCCAGCGGAGGACCGTGAGATCAAGGCTGAGATTCAAAACCACCTCAAGTCGCGCGACGTTGAAGTAACTGCGTCACTGGTCAATAGCATTGCGGACCTACTTAAAACCGAGGTGTACCGCAGCGCGTCCCCATTCGAAAAGTGGGAAGACTTCGCAATCAACTGCAAAAGCGGCACCCTAACCTTGGTGAACGACGAGTGGGTTCTGCGACCATTTGAGAAGGAAGACTACTTCACTACGCAGATTCCTGTGCATTACGACAAGGACGCTGAGTGCCCTGTTTTTTTGAACTTCTTGTCGACATGCTTTGAGGGCGACGTCGACGCGCAAGACAAGGCACATGCCGTGCTGCAAATGCTTGGCTACACCCTGTTGCGCAACTGCAAGTTTGAAAAGGGCATCCTACTCCTGGGCAGGGGTGCCAACGGCAAGTCCGTTCTGCTGTCTCTGGTTGAGATGCTGGTAGGAGCGCACAACATCGCCGGCGTCCAACTGATCAGCTTTGAAAACCGTTTTCAGCTAGGGTACCTAAAGGGCAAGCTTGCCAACGTTGTCACCGAGCTGCCTGCCAACGGGGCTGTGCCAGACGGTGTGTTGAAGCAAATTGTTTCGGGCGAGCTCATCACAGCCGAACACAAAAACCAGGCGCCCTTTGATTTCCGGCCCTACTGCACGCTCTGGGTTGGCACCAACCACCTGCCCACGACTAACGACGCCTCTGACGCCCTGTACCGGCGCTTCTTGATTCTGCGGTTCAACAATCAGTTTCCAGAAAACGACCCCCGTCGCGATCCTGATCTGAAATCCAAGCTGGGCAAGGAGTTGCCGGGCATCCTCAACCTAGCTCTGGAGGCGTTGAGTGGTCTCATCAAGAGTGGTGGCTTCGTGGTGCCGGAATCGTCAGTCGGTGAGGTCCGCTCATGGCGGCACGATCAAGATCACTTGGCGCACTTTATCGAAACCGCTTGTGTCGACGACTCCAAGGGTAAGGTTGCAGTGGACGCGCTGTATGCCGCCTTCAAAGTTTTTGCGAACCATGAGGGTATTGATAGCGTCATGACGAAAAACACCTTTTCACGCAACCTGCAAAAGCGTGGCCTCCAGCGCGCCAAGGGTACCAATGGGCTGCGCCAGGTGCTCGGCCTACGCGTGCGCGACGAGGAGCAAAAATGACTTCACGACTTTCAAGCTTCTTGCAAAGCGTTGCGGCCGGTGCGGCCCGGGCTGTCGAAGGCGACGATGAGGACTCGGACGCCCGTGTAACGCTTGCACCGCCAAACGTAACTGCATCTTCCGCGACTGTTACAGAAGGTTCATCTGGTCCAGAGCAGTCTATGACTGCCTACCCGGAGGCAGAAGTGGCGCAAGTGGCGGTATTTCCCTTACCGAGCCCAGTGGAAAAAAGTAAAAAAATGGTGGCATCCACACAGAATTTGTTTCCAGTGGTGAAAGGGAGTAAGGAAATTCCCGCCACTAGCGCCACTAGCCCCGCGAGCATCGACGTGGCGGCAGTGCCGCACGAGGACCAGGACTCTGTGGACCTTAGCGACGAAGCTACCGGCGGAACACCAGCGCAATCCCCGCCCATAGTTCGCGCGGTACCAGCAGTCACACCGCAAAAGCCAATTGCTGCGCCCTTCACGCACTTGACGGCCTCAGGCACGTCGCTGCACGACCTGGAACTTGGCCACATCGTGGCGCTGCCTGCCACTTTGCCGGTTTGCTTTTTTCGCGCGCTGTTCGAAGCTCGCGCTGCGGGAGCCTTGGCGTCGAGCAACCAGAAATGTCAGCAGCAGATGTGGGACGCCATCCGTGCCGGCTACCTGGTGGCGTGGATTCAAAACCGGTTCTACAGGGTGAGCCCCGTCAGCCTGAATAGCCAATTCGTAACCGTTTCCGACAACACTAAAGGACACCAAACATGTCAGTAAAAACCAATCCAAACTTGCGCAAACTCCCTGCTGGCACATTGGCTGAAATGCGTCGGGCTAAGAACCTGAGACGCTTACTTTCGGCTAATCTGCGCTCGCAGGGCTTTAATCGGGCGGAAGTTGACTTGTTCCTGGCGGCAACTGACAAACCTGTCACCATGCCATTTGTGCTAGACATAATTCACGAGCGACTGGCATGGCGCAGATTGCTTGCTGAGATGGATGACAGCGAAACAGTGTTCTGATCGAAGGCTTTCCCGTGATGTCGCCTTGAGCGGGCTTCGGCGACATCGTGTCATTGCATAAAAAAAAGGATGCAATTCGACGTCTCTTTGTGTCTATTGCGGACTTTGCCTCAGCCGCATCACCGTTGCCCTAGATGTCTTCAGCTGCCTCGCAATAGACGCGATGGATTCGCCGTGGGACAGCCGGCGCCGTGCCTCCTGACGTTGAGCTTGGTCGAGCGCCGGTGGCCGGCCCAAGGTCTTGCCTTCGGCCTTGGCACGCGCCAGCCCCGCTTGCGTGCGCTCAATTAGCAGGTCGCGCTCGAACTCGGCCACGGCGGCGATTACGCCCATGGTCATCTTACCGGCGGGGCTGGTAAGGTCCACGCCGCCCAGGGCTAGGCAGTGCACCCGGACTCCCATAGCCGCCAAAGCCTCAACGGTGGCCCGTACGTCCATGGCATTGCGACCCAGGCGGTCTAGTTTGGTCACCACCAGCACGTCCTCCGCCTCGAGCTTGTTGAGCAGCAACTTAAACCCCTTGCGCTCGTTGGCGGCCACTGAACCCGACACCGTTTCGGTGATGGTGCGCTGGGGGGTGATTTGAAAACCGGCACCAGCAATTTCTTGCACTTGGTTGTCGGTGGTTTGGTCAGCCGTTGAAACTCGGCAGTAGGCGAATACGCGGGTCAAGATTTCGTCCTCGAAGTGTTCAAAAATGGTGAACGAATCATCGAGGGTGCTCAAAATTAGTCAAGCTAATTTTTGAACATTCTGAGGTGGGGTGATCGAATACGGTCGGTTTTGAACCCGCTTTAGCGTGTCAGCGGCCTTTGTAGAGGATTGAAAGAACCAAGTCCTGAATATCCTCTGGCACGCTAAAGGGTTTGGTTCCAAATGAGACGACGCGAGAGCCTTGGCAGAGATAGCAAGGAACGACGACCTCACGATCACCGTTGCATTTTGCGCAACTCGTCGTCAGCGCGCGCGCCTTTGCCTGCATGACACCTGTACCACCACAATGCGCACAGGTTGCGCGCCGGTCAGAGCAAACTGCGGTGACCGTGGATTCAGTGAGTCGCGGCGCCCCTTGACCGGTGCCAGCGCAAGCAGTGCACTCGACTTTTACTTTGCCATCATCACAGTCAGTGCATGCAGACAAAAGTTTTGATGTGATGAGCGCGCTAGCTGCACGCCTTCTTTTCTCTGCCAAGCGCAGCTTCTCAACCCTAAGCCTATCCTGCTCCTGCATCGCATGATGCTCCGCGTCTTCACGTTCCTTCTGTGCCTGCGCAGCCAGTCGAATGCGCTGTTGCTCTCGGGCACGCGATGCGGCCTTTTCATTGACGGCCTTGGTCAGGCCAGCAATTCGATCGCGAACAACCCAGATCTTCTCGAAGTCTTGCCGGGACGGATGCATCCTCAAAAGAGCTTCGAGTTCGAGCTGATGCACTTGAATTTCCCGCGAGAAGTTCTCATCCACACCATCAGAAAGTGGCGAGGTTTGTTTTGGTGCAATCTCTTTTGACATGCGATAAGTGCCTACCAACGACCAGAAGGCCTGGCTACGTGGCCCACACTGGCCCTATTGCGCGATAAAGAAGAAGTCTTTGGCTTGACCCTGCGCGACCAGGGTGGCCAGCCACTTTGTCGTCAGCCCCCGGCCTGACCACATCTCATCTTGCGGTCCACGATACTTTGCCTGTACCACTGTTTCAGCCTTCTTGGAAGCGCCAGTGGTGCGCCGAGCCGTGGCATCAGAGGCATAGTTGCGGCGAACGCCCTTTCGACTCTTCACAGGCCTGGTTGACTGCAAATGCTTGACTGTGAAGCCGAAAGCTTGCATCTTGGCCACGATGTCCTGAACTGTCGAATTGAATTCCTTGGATTTGATATCGCTGGCTTGCCTGTTCAGACTTGCAAGTTGATTCTGAATCTCGATTAGGTTGGCCATGTCAGATTAACTTTCGCAAGGGCTTAACCGCAGTCTACGTTCGGCATGTCGGATGCAGATTATGAAGCCTGCGATTAGCTTTAACAAGACCGACCACGAAAGGCATAGGGGTGAGGTAATTGAAATGACCAGCATTGGTAAGAAGATTGGCGATTGCATCTATACCCACATAACCTCAGTAGCAGGATTGGGGGGAGAAAACCAGGAGCTCATACGCCGAGCCCTGGCCTTGCTGCCCCTTGACGCGCGAGAGCGACCGAACGTCGTCAAGGTCAGTCAAACGGGACAACGAGTATCCTTGCTTGAGTACGCGGAATTCGAAGATGATCCTTTCCCCACGCTGAAAGGCAGTTGGTCCATGGCAACTCCCGACTCATCAGCACTCAATTTCCGATCGTATGAGCAGTCGGCAAACCCGCCCGTCTTGCACCGCAAAGAGCTTCTCGTGCCGAGTGACCACCCTAGGTATGCCGATTGGGTCAAGACAACGGAAGTCTGCGAAGCGCTGGGGCTTTTCGAAAACTCGAAAACCATAGGATTCCTTCTGAACTGGGAGCGAGCCATTTTTCGCAAGGGCTTTCGACTGGTCGGCACAGAATTCTTACCGCTGGGAAATGCGGAATCCCCGTACGGGGACGTCTCGTCTCTGGATGACGCGTTAGTTACCATTCAACGGCACCGGACCGCTATGGCCCGGACGTCACTCTCTGCCCCCGTACAACTCCTCGTGCGTCATGGGCTTATAACTAAGGAAGAACTGTTTTTCGACTACGGTTGCGGCCGAGGTGACGACCTGAACGCATTGGCCGACAGCGGTTACACAACGGCAGGGTGGGACCCTCACTACGCCCCGACAAATGAATTGCCGATTAAGGCCCACGCCGTAAACCTTGGCTTTGTCGTTAATGTGATTGAAGACCCCGCAGAGCGAGTAGAAGCGCTAACCAACGCATTCAAGCTCTCCAGTGGTGTTCTGGCAGTAGGTGTGATGCTGCATGGCCCAGAGCGGGGCGGCAAGGCATACGGCGACGGCGTTGTCACCTCCCGAGGCACTTTCCAGAAATACTTCAGCCAGGAAGAACTCAAAGACTACCTAGAGCAAGTCCTGCACCAAGAGGCGTTCCTCGTGGCTCCTGGTATCGCCTTCGTCTTTGCGGACAAAGGGCTGGAGCAGCGCTTTCTGACTGCCAAATACCGGTCGCGAAATGTGGACTCGCGCCTTATTGTGCAAAGTCGCCGCATTTTCGCGCGACGCGAGGTTTTACGCGTACCTCGAACTACGGCGAACGAACGTCGGCTAGAGGCAGCACGGCCTGTTTTGGATTTGTATTGGCAAACCGCTCTTGCGTTGGGCAGACGCCCCAGCACTGAAGAACTGCCTGCAGCCTTCTGCTTCAATGACAAGGTGCCTACGTTTCGCAGAGCTTGGCGGCTAATTCAAGCCCACTATCCCTTGGAATTGCTTGAGACGGCCCGCCAAGCCAGAACAGACGACTTGCGACTGTACTTTGCAGCTCAGCAGTTCTCCAAGCGCCCCAGGTACCGACAATTGGAACCCAGGTTACAAAAGGACGTCGCTGAATTTTTTGGTGATTATTTGTCCGCTCAAGCCGCCGGACTGCAGTTGCTCCAGGAGGCCTCCGTCTCTGAAAGGATCCTTGAAGCATGCCAGCAAGCCACAGAATCCGGGCTGGGTGCCCTTGAAGATGAGCAATCATTGCAACTACATGTCGAGCTGGTAGACCGATTGCCGGTCCTACTCAGGGCGTATATCGCTTGTGCGATGGTGCTTACGCAAGGCCTGAGCGATGCCAAACTTTTGAAGGTGCACATCATGTCCGGAAAGTTGTCGCTCATGGAGTTTGAAGACTTTGATGTGAACCCCTTGCCGTTTATGACACGGCGTATCAAGGTCAACCTAAGAAAGCTGACGTATGACCTGTTTGATTACGGCGGTGAATTTCCCAAGCCCATCCTGTATTGGAAAAGCCGGTTCCTCAATGAAGACTCCCCGCTCTATGCAGAGCAGTTAGCTTTTGACGAGGCACTTGAGGCATCGGGAGTCCTAGGTGACGAAAAATATGGTCCTCGGCCCGAAAAACTGGCAGAACGACTAGAACAATCTCGGATTAGGGTGAAGGGCTGGAAATTGGTGCCCAGCAATACTGTACCCTCACTAGATTCGCCGTGCGGTGTTAACTTCATCTACCGCGATTTTGTTGAGTGTGGGGAAACCCAATTGAGACTGGGATGCCCCAACATTCCCAAAAGGTCTGAAACCTACAATGCACTGCATGGCCTGGCCACCAACGTACTGGACCCGCTTATCGACTATTTTGGCGCAATAAAACTGACTTACGGGTTTTGCTCACATGACCTCAGCAAACACATTAAAGAGCGCGTAGCTCCGACCTTGGACCAACACTCAGGGGAAGAGTGCCAGGCTACCGGCGCATTGATTTGCAATCGAGGTGGCGCTGCCTGTGATTTTTTGGTTGAAGACGAGGACATGCGTGAAGTCGCTGACTGGGCTGTAAAAAACTTGCCATTCGACCGGCTTTATTTCTACGGTTCAGACCGCCCATTACACATCAGTTGGTCATCAGCTCCTGCGTTCTTGGCCTACGAAATGCGCCCTAACAAATCTGGAAGACGCATACCTCGGCCATTCAAATGACCGCAAATCTCCCCGCGTTACTTTCCAACGCCACTAACAATATTGACAACGCTTTCCAGTCGAACAAACACTCCATGCGCACGCTTAGCAGGCTCTCCTGGCAAACGTAACAACATATCGCCAGAACCTAACAGATTGTCAGCGCCAGTTTCATCCAGAATAATTCTGGACTCAGCGCCAGTTCTTACGGTCAGAGCGACGCGTGCAGGAATATTGCTGCGAATCAAGCCGGAAAACGTCTTAGCGTCTGGCCGCTGAGTAGCCAGAACCAGATGAATTCCTGCAGCACGCGCTTTCTGCGCCAAGCGCTCAATCAAAGGTTCAATGGTTTCGTCCTGCATCAGCAGGTCGGCCAATTCTTCAATAAACACTACGATGTACGGAAGACTTTGCCCCTTCCTGCGGGCATCGCCAATACTTGAAACCCCCAACTTGTTGAACGCAGAGTACCGCGCATCCATCTCAATTACGAGTTCAGTCAGCATTTCTCTGGACTGTGGGATTTCTGTGGCAATTTCGCCCCGGTACAGGTTTGGTAGCTTTGCGTATGCTGCAAATTCAACTTGCTTAGGGTCAATCAACGCCAGCTGCATTGTCTCTGGCTTGTGGCGCATCAACAGCGAAAGAATGAACGAGTGCAGGCATACGCTTTTGCCGGACCCCGTAGTTCCCCCCACTAGCAGGTGGGGAGCAGCTGCCAGGTCCAAAGTGACATCGTTTCCGGTGACATCAACGCCCGCATACAGTGCCAGTTGATTGACGTCTTTGGTGCCGCCATAGGCCCATTCTTGCAGCCGTTCAATTCCAACGGCCGTCCAAGTGGACTTGGGGCGTGGCACATCAATGAATATCGTCTTGGATTCGTCTCCGTTGGACACCGCGACTACATTCGCGCCGAGGTTCAGTGCCAGGCTGAGCTGAGAAACACTGCGGTTGAGCTTGCCCAGGTCCGCCAAATTCATCAAGAGCACACGGTAGCGCGTCAGGCGGGGGCCTACTAGCGAGTTCTTAACCTGAACCTTGATACCCAATTCGTCTAAAGCCTTAGTCATCGTAACGGACAGGTCTTGGGCTTCTTCGACGTTGACGGGCGGCTTGCCTTGACCGTCGACATTAGCAGGGTCATCAGCCGTACCGGCGAAATCAGGCATTTCGGAGCGCCGAATGAGCGCCTCAATGAACTTTTCGTAATTCTCATCACTGGACTTCCATTCCTCCCAAAGCGCAATCGCGCCTCGGTGCCAGTGAGCACGAATGGCATTGCGCAGTCCATCCATATTGTCAAAAACAGGGCCATCGGTGGAAATGGCCTGGGTCAGCAACAGTCCAACCCATGCCCCTATGTTTTCAGACGAAAACAGCGAAGTAGCAGGGATGGCCATGCCGGACGAGTCAATTTTTATGTCGGGCAGTTTGCCCATGGCCAAGGACCTGCCAATTGCCAGTCGTGCAACCTGTGCTTTAGTGTCGAGACCGAGGTTCTGCCGAAGCTGGTCCGTGTGCTTGTCGGCTTCCTGGCTTGTCACATACCGAGCGCTCAGCACCTGTTGTATGTCTAACTGGCTCATACTGGAACTCCAAAGTATTCACCTTCCACCACCATGGTGCGCCCTATGCCATCGCCCACGTCCGAGTGCTTCAGCAAGTACGTGGCACAAACGTGTTTCTCAATTCGGGCGTAGAAATCGCCGTCAATTTCCTTGTCCTGCGAAAGCAGGATAACTTGACGATTGGGTGTGCCAATCCAGAACTTGAAGATGTTTTCCCTGTGTGCGCTATCGAGACGGCCCAACGGGGTGTCCACCACCAGGGGTGCATTGATGTCTGAAACCTCTGCAAGACCCGCGATGAGCGCTGTAGCGAAAATTTGATTCTCGCCAGCAGACCTATCGAACGTCATCTCTTTACCGGTCTTGCCCATGATGCGGGTTGTGCCATCGTCATCAATTTCAATCTTGGCGACCTGGTCCTTGTGGGCCAGCTGCTTGTAAACCTTGGTCATGGCCGTGGCGAGCGCTTTGACCTTCAAGGGGAACAACAACGGGACAACTTCGTCAATGACAGCGCGCACCCGTTCAGACTTGCCCAACAGGCTCCGCACAGGGCTAGTCTCATCAAGACGAGACTTCTCATGGGAATAACTGGCCTTAGTGTTGCTCACGGTCACTTCAAGGCTGTACTCTTCGCGCTCTTTGTCCTTGATAGCCTGTTCAACGATTTCCATCTCTGAACTAATTCGGTTCAGGTTTGCAGTAAGGTCGTTCAAGGTGCCGTCACGGTCAATGCCCTCGACCCGTGCAATCTTTCGATTGAGCTCCCCAATCTGCTCTTCCAACGCTTTTTGCCGCGCAAGCAAGTCATGCACTTCTTGCTGTCCGACTTGGATTGTTCCAAGGAAGTTCAGCGCTCTCTCGCGCAGGCCTTCATGTAGGTATCCATGAACCACGTTATCGGCGCAATTCGTTGGGGCCGGATGAAAGAGCGAAGCCCATGCCGTTTCAATTCTGGATTTCACGACGCTTAGTTGCTCGGCCGTCAGCTCCGGGTTGAAGCCTGGGCCCGAGTCTCCGAGAAACGACTGCTCAAACTTGTCTCTTTTAGGTTGCAGCGTACGGCACTCGGCCTGCCATTCCGCCAATGCAATTTCACCTTTGAGCTGCGCCTTGAAGTCCGTTAGCAGCTGTTTGGGCATAAGGTGGAAGGGGAGCTTGTCTGCCAGGATGCGCTCCAGTTGCTTTTGTGCATCAGCCATCTGTGAGCGCAGGCCTTGGCGCTCTTCCGCGAGGTCTTTAACGGTTGCGATGTCACCGCGGCCACCGCCGGCACTGGTAATGCGCTGAAACAGCGATTCACGCTCGGCCTTAAGCACGTTCAACCGTTCGCCTTGTTTCGACAATTCGGCACGTACACCCGCCAGCCGGTCTTCGTCCGCAGTAAGGGACTCCAGCAACCGCGAGATGTTGCTCTCGTCCACATTGCTGACGTCCGAACGTTTACCGTTCTCAAAGCTACGCAGCCGCTCCGCTAATTGACGCAGCAACACGACGCCCAATAAGCCTTCAAGGCCGACCTTGACTTGTTCTATCCGCTGTTGGTCAGCAAGCTTCTTCACTTCTTCGCCATCGAAGAAGAAAAACGGTGCGATATGCGCGGGGACAAAGTTGTCGTCCAACAGTTCTGCCAACTGAAAGCCGTTGGCCCCATCTCTCCGAGGGGTCCCGCGAACATTACGAGTCAGTTCGTAGACCAGGGCTTCTTCCTCATTGGTCCAGGTGCCACTGTTGGTGCGGAAGTACCAGCGCCGATTTACTTCAAAGGCCTTGGAACGGCTTTTGTTGAACACTATGCGGACCGACATGGAGTTCTGTCCGTCTCGCTTGGCCTCGCCGTTGAACGCCTTTTCCAGAAAGGTCGGATAGCCCCGCGCATCGTCCATTTTGAGGCCCGCGCGCGCCAGATGAATGATTGCGTCTTTGCCGTACAGGCAGAGGTACAAGGCCTCTAAAATGGATGTTTTCCCGTACCCGTTCATGCCGCCTATCAGCACGATGTTTTCACCGTTGACAGGCTCAGGAAACTCGAGTTCTGCGTGGCTGTAACTCTTGAAGTTGGTGAGCTCTATTTTTGAAATCCACAAGATAGCTCTCCCTTAATCCATCCGACCGAGGATTTCTTCAAATCGCATGAAGATTCCGCGTGCTCGCTCCTGGTGCTGCCGTTCTCGTTGCAGAGTCACCAACTCAGTCAAAACGTCTATCGGCACGTTGTGGCGCTCACAGACTTGTTGCAATTTGGCATGTGCGTCTGCATCCGTCCATAGAGGAAGGTCCGCAAGCGATCTCTGTTCTTCGAGTACGTGGTCTTCTTGAATATCAGGCATATGCGAGACTCTCCTCTGTTTGTAGGTCGGTAGCCCATACTTTGTGTATGAGGTCGATTTCTTCTGTTGTTATTAGCGTGGCGCCAAACTCTTCTTGAACCTTTAGGAGCCCTTCCAGGATTTCTCTTCGGGCCTGTATCGTGAAGGGTCCCGGTATGTGCTTACCAGTCAGGTCAAACGTAAGTCGTCCGTTTCTTCGCACGGCGCTGCGCCGTGCGGGGTCATTTCGGATGTCCACAAGCCAGTCCCTAAAGGCAACCAACGGCTTGTATGCATGCTTTCCGGAGTCGATGAAGCCTTGCAGGCTCTTGTCCTTTTCTACAACGGTGCAGGTCCAGCATCCGAAACGACTGTTTTTTGTGCCGCAGCCAGGAGCCTCTTCCTTGCTGAGCACAACGGGGCATTCCCCGCCTTCGGCGTCCCGATACAGCTGGAACAGCTTCTGGTGTGTACCGCCCCAGGGGGCCTGGAAGCTACCCAGGATTTCCCAAACGTCGTCCGTAGTGAGGTCAACGATTGGTCGGTAAATCAGGGCGCCGGGAACAGATGTGTGCTCAGTAAGCTGAGTGCCACGAACATTTTCATGTTTATTGATGGTGTTCATCCGCTGGATGCTTTCCGAACGGCGAACGCCGAGTACCACAATCGCAGCCCCGTGTTTGGACACGTTTTCCTTGATGTATGTACTGGTCGGCTGAATTTTTAGCCGGTCCGTGCACCAGCGCATGGAGGAGTTGGGACTGGGATAACCCTTGCCGATTAGCAAGACCCAAAACGTCTTATCGGGGTCGGGCTTCGTACGAGCTACCTTTATAGGCAAGTCCAAGCCACGCCCAGCCTCATCAATCTGGTAGGTGACTTCGTCAAGATGCGCCATTACAAGAGGGCTTTCAACCATGGTGTCATTCGACACCACATGAACTGGACGTGTACGCTGCGACGGCGCCATGGTCATGAGCGCTTCAAAAACCGCATGGGCGACAAGGGTTGAGTCCTTACCACCTGAAAAGCCAATGATCCACGGATAGTTTTGTGTCGTGGAAAGGTACTCGTCCCTAACGTTGTTGACAATTTCACGCCAGCGGTCGAGGACGCTGAGAGATGTTGTGTCTGACACAGTTTCCTAGGTGTGGAGCTTAGGCAAATCAGGGGGCACCGACCAGAGGCGAATGAACGCGCCTCCCTGATGTCTAAAGTTAAAAAATTTTATTAGTCAACCTATAGTACAGCAATTGACAGATTATTCAGACGACCTCCAAGAGTTCATTGGTACTTTTTTAGGCTACACCCGCGACGCTCGGGATGGTGCTGGGCTTCATGTCACATTGATCTTTGCTGCTCATTGACCTGTCAGCACTCAAGTCCTAGCCACCGGAATCCCCGCCCAATCGGTGGTGTACCCCGGCGTCCTGCGCTCCTGGCGCATAGACCACACCCGCCGATCACCGTCCAGACCTGAACTCGCCACCTTCATCGTCCCCTTGCCATAGCGCTGGTTGATCGCATCGAGCGCCGACATCAGCCGCGTGTTCTCTGCAATGTCGTCCAGCGACTCTTCATCGCCGAGTTCCAGTTCTCCTTGGCGTATGCAGTCACTCTGCAAGTCCATCAACATGACCCCCGCCTTGGCGTAGTTGAACCCCGGCCTGTAGATGGCCTGCAAGCCCAGCACCGCGGCCTGCACGATGGCACCGGTGTCGGCCGTGGGGCGACGCAGGGGCACGCTGATGCTGCGGCTGTACTGCGCATCCTTCCTAAAGGGGCTCGTGCGGATGAACACCATTACCTGCGCGGCGAGGCTGCTTTGTTTGCGCAACTTCTCTGCTGCCCGGCTGGAGAACTCACTGACCGCCTCGGTCAACGCCGACACGGCAGTCACGGCATGGCCAAAGGAGCGGGTGCAGGCAATCTCCTGCTTGGGCGCCGGTGCGTCATCCAGACCGATGCAAGGCGTGCCCTGCAACTCCCGCACCGTTCGTTCCAGCACCACCGACCAGCCGCGCCGCACAGTGGCCACATCCATGCGCACCAGGTCCTGCACCGTCTGGATGCCGCTGTCCATGAGCTGTTTGCCAATACGCCTGCCAATGCCCCAGACCTCGCCCACTTCGGTCGCTTCAAACACCGCTTGCCGCTCTGCAGGATTCAAGGTGGCCAGGTTGCACACCTGTGCCAGGTGGGCCGGATAGAGGCCGGGCTTGCGTTCCGCCGTCTTGGCAACATGGTTGGCCAGCTTGGCCAAGGTCTTGGTTGTACCAATCCCCACACAGCAGGGCACACCCACCCATTGCAGGATGCGCGAGCGGATCTGGTGGCTGCGCTCCACCAGGTCACCCGGTACACCGTCTAGGCCGATGAAGGACTCGTCAATGGAGTAGATCTCTTGGGTGGGGCCCAGGCCCGCTGCCAGACTCATCATCCGGTCGCTGATGTCGCCATACAGGGCGAAGTTGGCGGAGAGGGCCACCAGGCCTGCCGAGTCTTCGAAGTGCTTGACCTGGAACCACGGTGCGCCCATCTTGATCCCAAGCGCCTTGGCCTCGTTGGAGCGGGCAACACAACAGCCGTCGTTGTTGCTGAGCACCACCGCTGGCACGCCCCTGAGGCTGGGGCGGAAGATGCGCTCACAGGAGACGTAGAAGTTGTTGCCGTCAACCAGGGCGTACATGGCAGAGTTAGGTCAAACGTTGAACCGCTTGATAGCGCTGGTCACCACGCCCCAGACCTCAATGGTTTGGCCCTCCTTGGGGGTGATGTCAGGGTAGGTGGGACTGGCAGCCTTGAGCTTCATGCGTCCTGCGCGCTGGTGCAGCACCTTGACGGTGAACTCACCGTCCACCACCGCCACGACGATATGGGTGTTGCGCGGCTTGATGGCTCTGTCGACCACCAGGATGTCACCATCGAAGATGCCGGCGTCCACCATGGAGTGCCCACTTGCGCGCACGAAATAGGTGGCCTGAGAATGCTTGATCAGAAGCTGGGCAAGATCGATCCGCTGGGCACCCAGGTCTTCTGCTGGAGAGGGAAACCCGGCCTGCACCCGACCGCGCACCAGCAGCACGTCCAGTGGGGTGTTCGATACCGG
>JBIIZY010000146.1:0-7071 GCA_044346035.1 Rhodoferax sp.
AAGCAGCTTTCGCGCCACGTACACACCACTGAGCCCATCGTGCGGGTGCGCCGCTCCCCCGTGGGCGAGGGCCTGCAGGTGCTGGTCTACGCCAAAGACCAGACCGATTTGTTCGCCCGAATTTGTGGCTACTTTGACCAAGGGGCCTACAGCATCCTCGATGCACGCATCCACACCAGCAAGACCGGCTACGCGCTCGATACCTTCCAGGTAATCACCCCAACCGATCTGGACGAGCATTTCCGAGAAATCACCGCCATGGTCGAAAGCGGGCTGGTAGGCGCCATCGCCCATGCCGCCGAACTGCCGCCACCCAGCCGGGGCCGGGTGTCGCGCCGGGTCAAAAGCTTTCCCGTGGCGCCACGCGTGTCGCTGCGGCCTGACGAGAAGGCGCAGCGCTGGTTGCTTAACGTCTCGGCCAGCGACCGTTTGGGTTTGTTGTACTCGATTGCGCGGGTGCTGGCGCGCCACAAAATCGAGGTGCAGCTGGCCAAGGTGGTGACGCTGGGCGAGCGGGTGGAGGACACCTTCTTGATCCACGGCCCCCAACTGCAACACAACCGGACCCAAATCGAGATCGAGACCGAGTTGCTGGACGTGCTGGCTGCGTGAACCGTCAGTCGTCAGACCTGTCCGTGATGCCGGGAAATAGCACCTCGGTGTAACCAAACTTCGCAAAGTCGCGCAGGCGCATGGGGTACAGCGTGCCCCACAGGTGGTCGCATTCGTGCTGTACCACCCGGGCATGAAAACCGCTGACACTGCGGTCGATGGGGTCACCAAACTGGTCAAACCCGGTGTAGCGGATGGACGACCAGCGCGGCACCATGCCGCGCAAGCCAGGCACCGACAAGCAGCCTTCCCAATCGCTTTCCTCTTGCTCCCCCAGGGGCGTAATGGTGGGGTTGACCAGCACGGTGGGCGGGACCAGTGGTCGCTCTGGGTAGCGCGGATTGGGGTAGAAACCGCCAAAAATCACCACCTGCAAATCCACACCAATTTGCGGTGCGGCCAAGCCAGCGCCGTTGGCGGCGCGCATGGTGTCGAGCAGGTCGCTTACCAGCAAGTGCAGCGCGTCGGTGTCGAAGGCGCTCACCGGCTGCGCCGTGCGCAAGAGGCGCGGGTCGCCCATTTTCAGAATTTCATGTACGGCCATGGGGGAGCTCCTCAAGTAGCGCCAGCAGCGCGGCCTCATCGATCACGGCCACGCCCAAGGCTTGCGCTTTTTCGAGCTTGCTGCCAGCTTCGGCACCTGCCACGACGTAATGGGTTTTCTTGCTGACCGAACCCGATACCTTGCCACCCGCCGCCTCGATGCGGTCCTTGGCCTCGTCGCGGCCCAGCGTAGGCAAAGTGCCGGTCAGCACAAAGGTCTGGCCCGCCAAGGGTTTGGGCGCACCACTTGCGGCCGCGCCCTCTTCCCAGGTCAGGCCGCAGGCGCGCAATTGCTCCACTACCTCGCGGTTGTGGGCTTGGGCAAAAAAAGTGTGGATGCTTTTCGCGACGACCGGCCCCACATCGTTGACCTGCAGCAAAGTCTCTTCCTGTGCGTCCATCAGCGCGTCAAGGCGTCCGAAGTGGCGCGCCAGTTCCTTGGCAGTGGCCTCGCCCACATGGCGAATACCCAGGCCGTAGATAAAGCGCGCCAGCGTAGTCTGCTTGGACTTTTCCAGCGCATCGAGGATGTTCTGTGCCGACTTGTCGGCCATGCGCTCCAGGCCCGCCAGCGCGGTGAGCCCCAGCCGGTACAGGTCGGGCAAGGTGCGCACGATCTGTGCGTCCACCAGCTGCTCCACCAGCTTGTCACCCAGTCCTTCGATTTCCACCGCGCGGCGCTGCGCGAAATGCAATATGGCCTGCTTGCGCTGTGCCGGGCAAAACAGGCCACCGGTGCAGCGGTAGTCGGCCTCGCCCTCCTCGCGCACCGCAGCCGATCCACAAACCGGACAGACCTGGGGCATGGTGAACACAGCCGCATCGCCCAAACGCTTTTCGGGCACCACGGCGACCACCTCCGGTATCACATCCCCGGCCCGCCGCACGATCACGGTGTCGCCGACCCGCACGTCTTTGCGCCGGGCTTCGTCCTCGTTGTGCAAGGTGGCGTTGGTCACGGTGACGCCACCGACAAACACCGGCGCGAGCTTGGCCACCGGCGTGAGCTTGCCGGTGCGGCCGACCTGCACATCGATGGCCTGGACCATGGTGGTTTGCTCTTGCGCTGGGTACTTGTGCGCCACGGCCCAGCGCGGCTCGCGGGTAACAAAGCCCAGGCGCTGCTGCAAGGCGATGGCGTTGACTTTGTAAACCACACCGTCAATGTCAAACGGCAGGGCATCACGTTCGGCCGCAATGCGCTGGTGAAACGCAACCAGCGCAGCGGCGCCCACCGCGATCGTGGTCTGCGTTGCCACCGGAAAGCCCCAGGCCTTGAGCGACTGCAACAGGCCGAAGTGGGTATCGAACAGCCGCCCGGCTGTGGAGCCCAACTCGCCCACGCCGTAAGCAAAAAAGCTCAAGGGCCGCTGCGCAGCGATGGCCGGATCGAGCTGGCGCACCGCACCGGCGGCGGCATTGCGCGGGTTGACGAAGGTTTTTTCACCTTTTTCGCCCGCGGCAATGCGCACGCGCTGGCGTGTGTTGAGCGCCTCAAAGTCGTCGCGGCGCATGTACACCTCACCACGCACTTCCAGCACCTCGGGCACTCCGGCTGGCAGCTTGAGCGGAATCTGGCCGATGGTGCGGATGTTCTGGGTCACGTCCTCGCCGTATTCGCCATCGCCACGGGTGGTAGCTTGCACCAGCACACCATCCACGTAACGCAGGTTCATGGCCAGGCCATCGAACTTGAGTTCGGCCACGTACTCCACCGGGGGATCGTCGTCGGCGAGTTCGAGTTCACGCCGCACCCGGGCGTCAAAGGCTTGCGCGCCAGAAGATTCGGTGTCGGTCTCGGTGCGAATGCTGAGCATAGGCACCGCGTGGCGCACCGTTTGAAACTGCTCCAGCGGCTTGGCGCCTACACGCTGCGTGGGGGAGTCGGGCGTACGCCACTGGGGGTACGCCGCCTCCAGCGCCTGCAGCTCGCGAAACAGCAGGTCGTATTGCGCATCCGGTATCTCGGGCGCGTCCAGCACGTAATAGCAGTACGCGTGGTGGTGCAGTTGCGTGTGCAGCGCATGCAAGCGCTCAAGGTCCACCGACTGTGTGGCCAAAGCACCGGTCAGCGGGTTGTGGGACATGGCCGTAGCGCGGGCGCGCCCGTCAGGAAAACAGACGCCGCGCAAGCACGCTGCCGGCGGCCAAATCGCGCTGCTCCATCGTGTTGTAGAGCGACTCCAGCTCTTGGCCGATCACGTCCATGGTGCGCGCTTCGAGCGCCTGGCCGTCGTCGTCGGTGACCACGCCATCCATCTCGCGGGCCAGGGCAGACGCGGCATCGCGCATGCGCACAAAGGGCTGCTCGTTACGGTCCACGTGCGCCACATCGAGGTGCAGACCCAGTTCGCGGATGGCTGACTGCTCGGGGTCCTCGGCCAATGCCGCTTGGGTATCAAAGGCCAACACCAGCACTGGCGCCAGCCCCTCGGCGCTGGCGGGCAAAACCATGCGCCCCGGCACCGCGCCAGGTACAAAACCCAGACGGGCGGCGCATTGGTGTATGTAACCGGGGCTCCATGAAGCGCTCTTGGCGCGGATGGTGAAGCCAAGCTGCGCGTCGTGCGCGCTGGCGAACTGGTCAAGCTCGCGGGCGCGGGCCACCTCGTCGCGCATTTCCGGGAACTCGGGTGTGGCGTTCAGGGCGTCGGCAAACGCTTGGGTCTTGACCACGAACTCCGAATACTCGATTTCGTTGAGCGGCCCCGACCGGTTGGCCAGTTGCACACCCGCCTGGAAGCCACCATAGCGCTGGCCTACCGCCGGTGGCTCCCACACCTCGGTGCCCAGGTTGTAGCCCTCAATTGCATACGGTTTGGTGCCCGCGCGGCGGGTGGCCGGCGACGCGGCGATGGCGGCGTCACCGGACACAACCGGCGTTGCCGGGTCGAGCGCAACGGTGGCAATCACATCAATCAGCGGATCCAGGAACGACTTGCGCTGCACCACCGTACGCGGCAGTTCAGGCGCTGCCAGGTCGGTGTCATCCAGCATGGGCTCTTGGGGCGGCTGCGCTGCGTCGTGCGCCCCGAAGTCGGGCTGCGCACGGCGCGGCGCATTTTTGCGGGCCGTCCAGGTGCTGTGGGCCACCAGCACGGCAAGCACCACGCCGCCCAGCACCGCCAAACCGATTTGCAGGTTACTCATCATGGGGATTTACACCGAAGTGGCCATTGTGATGGCGGAGTCCATGTCCACCGCCACGATGCGAGAAACACCTTGCTCTTGCATGGTCACGCCAATGAGCTGCTCGGCCATTTCCATGGCGATCTTGTTGTGGCTGATGAAAAGAAACTGGGTGTCTTTGCTCATGCTCGTTACCAGCTTGGAATAGCGTTCGGTGTTGGCATCGTCCAGCGGCGCGTCCACTTCGTCAAGCAGGCAAAACGGCGCCGGGTTGAGCTGGAAGATCGCAAACACCAACGCAATCGCGGTCAACGCTTTCTCACCACCGGACAGCAGGTGAATGGTCTGGTTCTTCTTGCCCGGCGGCTGTGCAATGACCTGCACGCCGGAGTCGAGAATTTCGTCGCCCGTCATGACCAAGCGTGCGTTACCTCCGCCAAACAACTCAGGGAACATGCGTCCAAAATGCCCATTGACCTGGTTGAAAGTCTCAGAGAGCAGCGCGCGGGTTTCCGCGTCGATCTTGCGGATAGCGTCTTCCAAGGTGTTCATCGCGTCGCGCAAGTCCTGGCTTTGGGCGTCCAAAAACCCCTTGCGCTCCTGCGCTGCTGCCAACTCGTCCAAGGCCGCCAGGTTGACTGCACCGAGCGCGGCAATGTCCCGGTGCAAGCGGTCGATCTCGCTTTGCAGTCCCTGCAGCCGCACGGCGCCTTCTTGGACACTTTTCTCAAGTGCTGCGACATCGGCCTGCGCCTCGGTGAGCTGCGCCTGCATTTGTTCGAAGGCCAAGCGCGCGGCCTGCTCTTTGAGCTGGTACTCGGTAATGCGCTGACGCAGCGGATCAAGCTCGCGCTCAAGTTGCATGCGGCGCTCTTCGCTGGAGCGCAGCTTGGCGGTCAGGTCGTCGTACTCGCTGCGGCGCTCACCGAGGGTTTTTTCGCACGCCAGTTTTTGGGCCAGGGCATTTTGTAGCCCGGCTTGGGCCGCCGCGTCGGTCAGCCCGCCCAACTCCTCGCGGGCGCGCGCCTCATCGTGTGCAATGGTCTGTGCCTGGGCGTGTGCGGTCTCCACCGCGCGCAGCAATTCCGCTTGGCGCGATTGCAGGCTGCGCTGGGCAAACTGGGCCTCTTGCGCCTGGCGTTCCACGCTGCGCTGCTGCTCCAAGCACTGGGTCAGGACACGCTGCGCCTGCAGCACACGGTCCTCCAGTTCGGCGTGGCGCTCTTGGGCTTCGGCCAGCTCCATGTCCAGCGATTCGAACTGCGCTTGCGCCAGGGCGCGGCGCTCTTGCAGTGCCTCCAACTGGGCCAGCACCTCGGCCAGGTCGGTATCGAGTTGTTGGCTGCGGCTGCGGGCTTGCTCGGCTTGCTGGGCCAGACGCAGGGTTTCGACTTGCGCGGCGTGGTGGTTTGCCTGGGCCTCGGTGGCCGTGCGCCGGGCATCGAGCAGCCCTTGCATGGCCTGCGCGTAGCCACCCTCCGAGCGGGCCAGCGCCATGCGCGATTCCTCGGCAATGATGTGCTGCGCCCGCAGTTGCTTGTCCAAGCTTTCAATCTCTTGTGCGCGTGCCAGCAGGCCTGCCTGCTCGGAATCTGGCGCGTAAAAACCCACGCCGTGGGCGCTGACTGTGTGGCCCGACTTCAGGTAAATGGTTTCACCAGGCTGCAGCTGGCTGCGCTGGGCCAGCGCGTCTTCCATACTGGCAGCGGTCAGGCAACCGTGCAGCCAGTCGGCCAACATGGCGCGCTGGCTGGCGTCACTCAGGCGCAGCAAATCAACCAAGCGTGGCAGGCTGCTACTGGGCTCTGGCCGACTGGCTTGGGGCAGGCTGCAAAAGGCCAACTTGGCCGGTGGCGCGTCCTCAGCAAACGCCCGCACCATGTCCAGGCGCGACACTTCCAGGGCAGACAGACGTTCCCGCAAGGCGCTCTCCAGCGCGTTTTCCCAGCCCTGCTCGATGTGCAAGCGGCTCCACAAACCCTGTAAGTGGTCCAGGCCATGGCGCACCAGCCAGGGCTGCAACTTGCCGTCGGTTTTCACCCGCTCCTGCAGTGCTTTGAGCGCCTCCAGCCGCGCCGACAGCTCGGCCTGTCGGGCCGACGCATCGTTGGCGGCCTGCTGGCTTTCGCGGCGCTGCGCGTCGCGTTCGGCCAGCGCGTGCTGCAAGGTGTCTACCAGGGTTTGCGCCTGCTGCGCTGCCTGCTGCAAAGCGTCGCATTGGGCCTGCAGGTCACGCAGGCCGGCGTCGTCCGCCACCACCAAGGCGCTGCGGTCGGCACGGAGGCGCTCAGAGCGCATCTGCTGGCCGCGGCTTTGCTCTTCAACGCTGCGCTGCTCGGCGGCAAGCACCTGCAGCTGTTGTTGGATTTGCACCACCGCAGCACGTTGGCCATCTGCAGCGGCCTGCGCTTGGCGCAACGCAGCGTCCAGGTCGGGAATCTGGTGGGCGTGTTCTTCGAGTTGCGCTGCGAGCAGCTCGGTCTGGGCGTCGCCATGGAGCGCGACATCGTCCAGGCGCCCGAGTTCAGCTTGTGCTTCCTCGGCACGGCCCGCCCACAAGGCAGCCTGTTCGCGCAAGGTCACCAGCCTTTGTTCAACCCGTGTGCGACCTTCTACGACGAAACGGATCTCGGTCTCCAATCGTCCAACATCGGTGCTTGCTTCGTACAGCTTGCCCTGCGCTTGGTTGACCAAGTCGCCCGCTGCGTAGTGCGCCTGGCGCACCGTCTCCAGGTTCGCTTCGAGCTGGCGCAGGTCCGCCATGCGGGCCTCCAGTGCAGTTACGGC
>JBIIZY010000147.1:0-7060 GCA_044346035.1 Rhodoferax sp.
ATCACCCTTGGCAAAAATCCCGCAAGCACGCCGACCTTGGTAGTTCGGAGCGCTGTACACGCACAGCCGAGTGAAGTCCGTAGCGACCGGCGCAGGCGCAGGCGCAGGCGTAGGCGTAGGCGTGGGCGTGGGCGTGGGCGTGGGAGTGGGCGTGGGCGTGGGCGTATCTACTCCTGCCACTGCCAGCAGTTGGGCGCCCGCCTTGGAGGTACGCAGCAACGGGCGCGTCTGGCCGCTTAGCGAAATGGTCTTGTCACTGGTGAGCAGCGCAGTTTCAATTTCGGCCAAGCTGGCATTGGGCTTCAAGCCGCGCAGCACGGCCACCGCACCAGAGACCATGGCAGTGGCCGGCGAGGTTCCGGCTGCGGCGGTCCAGCATTCAAAGCCTTCGCTGGCGTTGGCACAGGGGGTCGGCATGCTGTACTTCGCATCGATATCGCCGCCAATGGCAAACAGTTTGACCTGGGAACTGAAGTTGGTATAGGCCGCAGGCGCATTACCGCCGAGTTTGGCTGCAGCAACGCTCACCGTGTTGCTCACGCAGGCTGGGAAGGAAATTGCTGAAGTGTTGTAGGAGTTGCCCGCAGCCACCACGGGTACCACGCCTTGCGCGCGCAAATTTGCAAAGGCGTCGCGGAAAAGCTTTCCAACGCCCTCGTTGTCGCACGCAGCGCTGTAGCTGCCGCCACCGAGGCTGAGGTTCATGGCGACGATGGGCGGCTGACCTGCGGCGATACGCGCCTGGGCTTGGGCCGTCACCCATTCAATACCTGCCAACAAGTCGCCCGAATTGGCAGATACGCTGACTTTTCCGTTGGCATTGCTGCCGCTGAATACTTGCACCGGCAGGATGGCGGCCGCTTTGGCTACGCCACCGGCAGTGACCGCGCCATTGGCATACGCCATCGCAGCGGTGGCCGCCATGCTGGTGCCGTGACCACAACCGCCACCCAAGGCCTGGGCACCGTTGGTACTGCCTAACTTGTCCACGCAACTGCGCCCGGCGTCTGCGCTGGTGGTGTCGGAGGTCGCTTTGTTGGATGAAAAGGTGGGGCAAAAGCCGACGCCACCCACCGAGGGTGTGGAGAAGCACGCGCCCTTGAGCACTTTGCCGCTGCCACTGAATGCCGGGTGCCGCTCGTCCACCCCGGTATCGAGCACCGCGATCACAGTGCCCGCCCCCGTGGCCTGCAAGGTGTTGCCGCCCACGGTGTAACTGGGCCATGCCTTGCTGCCATCAAAGCCGTCTACCACTGCTTGGTTAAATGAGGCCACCGTATTGCTGGTAGCGACCCCATTGGTGCTCAAGGGAATGTCTGCAAACACGCCCTTGACGTTGCCGATTCTGGGCAGCAAGTTGAGTTCGCACGCGGTGAGTTCAATGCGCACCACCGTACCGCTCTTGGGCTTGTAGGCCTGGGCGATGCGGGCGGCCAAGGCACTCACATCGCAGCTGCTGCCGGTATCGGCTCCGGCTGCTGGGCGCTGTGCAGCTTGCGCCAGCGCAGCCAGAAACTGGTCTTGCGCCATGCTCCGCGCGTCGTCGGCGCTCAGGGTTACGCCACTGCTGGGTGTTACCGGCTGCAGCTCGACAAATGCACCCACCGTATCGGCCGGGTCGGTAGGCTGCAGGTCTTGCACCTGCGCACTCACCGTGGGGTTGGTAGTGGCTGGCGTGACCGCTGCGCCTCCACCGGCACCGCCGCAGGCGGACAGCACCGAGAGGCTCAGCAAAACCAAGCCCACACGCCAAGGCGGCGCACGCGTAGCCCAAACGGGCGCCCAAGAAGGTATTGACGCTTTCATGGGAGAAACTCCTTTCCAATTGAATGTACACAAACCATCACAAAAAAACACCCCAGTGCGCAACGCACTAGCGCAGCGCACCAGAGAGCAAAACGCGGCACGCTACCGACTCGGCCAGCACCACCGAGCCGCGCGGGTCGCCACGGACCTCGATAGCCACCCTGGTCTCTGGATCCAGGTCAGCGCACGTACCGCTTTGCGCCTGCCAATGGCCCAAATCCACGGTCACGCCGTTAAGTCGAACAATCTGTTCCGCCCCGATCACACTGCCCGCACTGCCGTGGAAAACCACCGCAGCGCTGCGACCCAGCGAGTCACCTTCACGTGGGGTGACCTGCTCTACGGTCCAAACGCCGGTGCGTTCATCCTGGCGTAACGTGAAGCGCGAGAAAACGCCTGCTTGCAGTGCCAGCAAGCTGCCTGGGCTCAGGCGGGCGACATCGATCCGCGCATTAATGCCTTGCACCACCACCACGTTGTCCTGCGCACTGAATTGCTCCGGCAGACCGCTGATTTCCAATGTGCTGCCGGCAAGCCCAGGGGTGGCGGGCAGGTTGGCCTCACGCCAATGTGCGGCAGGGACACTCGCAACGCCCTGCCAGCTCGGCAGTTCGGTCGCATCAACCCAGACCTTGACCCAGTCGCCCACAAGCACATCACCGGGAACATCGCCGGCCTGCACGCCCCGGCCGTCCCCGGTGCGCAACGTGAAGCTGCGCGATCCCGGCTGGACGGTGACGACAGTGCCCGTGACCAACACGCGCTGGGGCATGCTGCTGCGCCTCTCGATGCGCGAAGCAACCAGAACGCTGCCATGGATCGGGTCGGATTCCACCCAGGCCCCGTGGACTTCGACGACATCGAAGGCGTTCACCTCGGCAATGTCGTCGTATCCGTCCAAGTACGTGCTGCTACTCAACGTGCTGTGGTAGGGCAAGGTGCGGCTCACAAAGCGCACCCACTGGCCCATCACATTGAGGTATCCCTGCGCATCGGGCGCGCGCTCTACTGGCCCCAGCAAGGCGGGCAGAATTTCTGCGGTGCTCACCTGCCCCGCACCATTAACCAACACACGCACCCGCTGGCCCAACTTGAACTGCCCCGCAGCCAAGGTACCGCTGCCGTCGTCCACCTGCACCAGCGCCTGGCTGTTGTCGTAGCGCACACCATCGATGAACACGCTGCCAAAGCCGGTCACGTTGCCTTCTTTGAGGCCCGTGCCGCCGGTGCCAACTCCGGCGGTGTCCTCGCCACCGCCGCAGGCCACCAGCATGGCCAACAGTAAAACCAGCCAACGGCTTGGGCGCACCAGGCCCAGCAAAAGGGGGAGTGGATCGCGCTTCATTCTTCGGTATCCATCGTGTCTCGGTAGGTGAACATGCCCATGCGAAAGCGCTGGTTGCCACCACGCGGCTCGTCGTGCTCGCACAAGGGGGTCGCGGCGCGCACCAAACGGGCCATGGCATCCATCCACAGCTTGGTGGAGAGTCGCTCTAAAGCATCCACCGACTCGCGGCTGAGGCCATCGGCAAACACGCTTTGCTCTAGGTGGCGGTCAGCGGGCGGCGCGCGCAGGTTGTGCATGCCCGCAGCCAGGTGGTCGCAAACGCTGTCGGCCAGCAAGTTTTGGGCGGTTTGGTCCTGCGCACTTTCGGCGTCGGGCATGTAGGCGCGCTGGCACAGCGTGACCGTTTGGCGCTGCCCGTCGACCTGCACCACGCCCTGGCGCTCCAGTTCGCTCAGCAGCGCACGCGGGTGCACATCGGTAGACAAGGTCTGTGCCATCGCAGTGAACGACGGTGCTTCGCCCGCGAGCGGCAGCGTCATGGCCTGCTCGGAGCCCAACCAGCGCGCTACCAGCTGCGCAGGCAAACTGGGGCGGCGCTGACCCGCCACATGGGGCACCACGTCACCGGCGGCATTGGTGACCAGGGTTTGCGCCTCGCGCCACGCCTTCACGTCTTTGCGGTGCAGACCCGACAGCAGGCTCAAAGACGAGTCGGTGATTTTGGTTTGGGTTTGCTCCAGCTCCAAAACCGCCGCCTCCAAAAACACCGGCTTGGCCTCTTGCATGAACTCGCGGTAGTCAATGCCCGAGCGCAGCGCCCAGCGCACGACCGGCCGCAAAAGCCGCAACAAGGGCTTGGACGGACGGCGCGGCGGCTTGGACTTTGTGTTCACGCGAACATTCTATATGGGAAATTTTCCCATTTGTTCGAATTTTTACACTTTCCTGCACATGCCAAAGAAAAAAGCCACCCGAAGGTGGCTTGTTGCATCGGCCCGGTAGGGCGCTGGCTACTCCGATTTGCGCTGGCTACTCCGATTTGAACAGCGCAGCCACCTTGCGCTTGGGCTTGATGTTGGCCGAGATGCTGCGCGCTGCGGGCCGCCCCGAAGCCTCCCACGAGGGCGGCGCCGACTCGGCCTCGGCGGCGGGCTGGTACGGCATATCGAAAAACGGGTCGCGCGATTTGGCGGGAGGGCGGCTGTGGGTGCGCGCCTGCGGACGCACATCGGGGTGGCTGCTGCGGGCGTTGTCGCCGCCGTCATCACGGTACATGCGCCGACCGTCGTTGATGCGGCCTTGGCGGCGCACATCGGGCAGGTCTTCTTCGAATTCGATGGCTTCTAGCTCAATCTTGGTTTTGATCAGCTTTTCAATGTCAGCCACCAAGCGGGCGTCGTTGTTGCCACCCACAAAGCTCACGGCCAAGCCCGACGCGCCAGCGCGGCCCGTGCGTCCGATACGGTGCACATAGTCTTCCGCGTTGAACGGGATGTCAAAGTTAAACACCGCAGGCACGTCCTTGATGTCCAGACCGCGCGCGGCCACGTCGGTGCAAACCAGCAAATCGACCTCGCCTTTTTTGAAGGCGTCGAGCGCCTTGAGGCGTTCGTCCTGGCTCTTGTCGCCGTGCAGGGCTGCTGTTTTGAGGCCCTCGCGCTCCAGCGAGCGGGCCAGGCGCGCGCAGCCCAGCTTGCTGTTGACGAACACGAAGGCCTGCTTCATGCCACGGGTTTTCAGCACATGGTGCAGGGCGTGGCGTTTGTTGTCTTCGCCCACGCTGTAGAAATGCTGCTCCACCGTGGAGGCTGTGGCATTGGAGCGGGCCACTTCGATGGTGACCGGGTTCTGCAAGTAGCTGTTGGCCAGGCGCTTGATTTCGGGCGAGAAGGTGGCCGAGAACAGCAGCGTGGTGCGCTGCTTGGGCAAGTAGGACAGGATGCGCTGCAGGTCTGGCAAAAAGCCAATGTCGAGCATGCGGTCGGCCTCGTCAAGCACCACGTATTCGACCTGGTTGAGCACCGCGTTTTTGGCCTCGATGTGGTCCAACAACCGCCCCGGTGTGGCGACCAGCACCTCCACGCCGGCCTTGAGCTCCAGCGTTTGCGGCTTCATGTCCATGCCACCAAACACCACGGCGCTGCGCAAGTGCGTGTACTTGGCGTAGAGCTTGACCTGCTGCGCCACTTGGTCAGCCAGTTCGCGGGTGGGCAGCAGCACCAAGGCGCGCACCGGGTGGCGGGCGGGCGAGGTTGAGGCGTTTTCGTGTTTCATGAGGCGCTGCAGCAGGGGCAGCGCGAAGGCGGCGGTCTTGCCGGTGCCGGTTTGGGCCGCGCCCATCACATCCTTGCCGGTGAGTACCACCGGAATGGCCTGGGCCTGGATCGGCGTCATGGTTTGATAGCCCATTTCGGCCACGGCACGGGCCAGCGGGGCGGCCAGTTGGAGCTGGGCAAACGCCATCACCGGCGTGTCGGTATTGAGTTCGTTGTTGCCAGCAGAGTAGGTGCCAGCGAGGGGGGCAGGTTGTGCCGCAGAAGGGTCCGATGCGGTGGACAGTTCGGGGGCGGCAGAGGGGGTGGATTCAGGTTTCAAGTCGGTCAGGCATAGCCAAGTGGGTGCTATCCATCCGATAGCAGGGTGGCCCCCAGGCTTGGAGGCGAGCTGCATTATCCCCCAACGGCCCTTTCAGGCCTTGGGTAGCGTCACACCAACCTGCCCTTGGTACTTGCCACCACGGTCCTTGTAGCTGACCTCGCACACATCGTCCTTGTCGCTCTCAAAGAACAGCACCTGGGCACAGCCCTCGCCAGCGTAAATTTTGGCGGGCAGTGGCGTGGTGTTGCTGAACTCCAGCGTCACGTAGCCTTCCCACTCCGGCTCAAACGGCGTGACGTTGACGATGATGCCGCAGCGCGCATAGGTGCTTTTCCCCAAGCAGATGGTCAGCACGTTGCGCGGAATCCGAAAGTACTCCACGGTGCGGGCCAGCGCAAAGCTGTTGGGCGGGATGATGCAGACACCGTCGTGAAATTCCACAAAGCTCTTCTCATCGAAGTTTTTGGGGTCCACCACAGTGCTGTGGATGTTGGTAAACACCTTGAACTCCGGTGCGCAGCGGATGTCATAGCCGTAGCTGCTGGTGCCATACGAGATGATTTTTTTGCCCTCGCTCTGGCGAATCTGGCCCGGCTCAAACGGCTCGATCATGCCGGTGGTCTCGGCCATGTGGCGGATCCACTTGTCGCTTTTGATGCTCATGAAATCAGGCTCCTGGTGTGGCGCGGATTGTAAGCAGCGGCCCTAGAGCGTCTGCGCATCCAACGCCTGCGAGATGACGGTGCGCTCCACCAGCCGGTCGTCGCCCAACACGATCATTGAAAACAGCAACTCGTCGAGCGTGGTCGAGCGCGCGGTCTTGCGGGCCAGTAGCGGCGTGGCCTGGGGGTTCAGGACCACAAAGTCCGCCTCGCAGCCGGGCAGCAAATTGCCCCACGGAGACGGCGCGCTGGGGCTACCGAGCTGCGCCGGGGTCATTCCACCTGCAAGAACCTGCCCCGCACCCGCAGTGTGCTGCCACCAAAGGTGTTGCGGTGAGAGCGACAAGCCAGCCTTGGTCTGCCCCTCGCGACCCACGGTGTAGGCCGCCAGCATGGTGCGAAATGGGCTAAAGCTGGTGCCACCGCCCACATCACTGGCCAAGCCGTAGCGAAAGCCCACCCGGTCGGCACCTGCGTAATCGAAGAACCCGCTTCCCAAAAACAGGTTGCTGGTGGGGCTGACCGCTGCTGCTGCGCCGGTTTCGCGCATCAGGGCGCGGTCGTCGTCATCAAAGTGGATGCAATGGGCATAGACGGCGCGCGCGCGCATCAGGCCGAAGTCGGCGTAGGTGGACAGGTAGCTGCGCGAGCCGGGAAACAGGGACCGCGCCCAGGCGATCTCGTCGGTGTTCTCGGCCACATGCGA
>JBIIZY010000148.1:0-7048 GCA_044346035.1 Rhodoferax sp.
TGCAGCAAGGCATGGTCTGGGTCGGTCAGCCCGCGATGAACGACGGCACCATCAACCGCATCGGCTCCAACTCCGGTGTGATGGCCCAAGTCGGACCGACCAGCCCGGCCGAGGACATTCCCCAAGGAGACCTGGACACCGCCAAAGCCTACGGCAAGCGCGTGGCCGAGATCGCTGCCAAGCTGCGCGGCTGAACCACCGGGCTGGGCTGCTAGCCCGCGCTGCAGCGGTACAGCGGTACAGCGGCGGCGCGGCCTGCGCTATGGTGACGCAGCCCGCGCCGGTGCGTCACTGGTTCTGCAGCGCTTTACCCTGAAGAATCAAGGACTGGCTGCGCATGGCGCTGGGTGGGGGAAACACTGGCTTGCTGCCCGAGACGGTAGTCTCTTTGCTGGTAGGCGTTGTGGTGGTCTGCACGGCCTGGTTGGCTTCGCTGGCGGGGACCGCGCGCTGGCTGTTCACCGCACTGGTCACCAGTGAGCGGATGCCGTGCGGCTGGCAGTAAGTTTCCATTTCCAGCAAAAACTGGCTGGCTTGCGTGAAGCTCAGCGTCTGGTTTTTGCTCGCCACGTCTTGGAGGACCTGCGCACCGATGGACCGCTGGGCCTCCAAGGCCGACATCACCAAGTCCTGCGTGGCCCGGATGTCGGGTGCAAACAGATAGGCTTCTGAGAAGTTGTCCATTGTCGCGGTGGTAAAGCCAAAGGCCGAGGCGGTGACCGAAATCGCGGTGGCGCTGGCCTCGGCCAAGCCCATCACCGCGGCAGCCAAGCCACCGGCGAGTGAGGTTTCCTTGCGCGCAAACCCGAGGTGCTGCGCGCCCGAGCCCAGCCGCGTGAAGTAGGCGCTGCAGTTGGACTGCACCAGGGCCATGCCCTCGGTTAGAAACACGGCGTTGGTCTTGCTGTCTTGCGGATTGGCGACGGCTTTTTTGTAGGCTTCGCGCACACCCGCGTAATGGTCCAAACCCGACGCCGGTTTGGCGCTGCGCTTGAAGAGTCCGCTTGGTACTCCCTCGCTCGATTGGATGAACCCGTCTTCGATCAGGGAGTTGGGTGGCTCAATTGAGGCGCATGCGCCCAAGGCGGCCAGGGTGGCAACAAGCACAGCCTTGCAGGCTGCGCGCGTGGTGTGGTGGTGGTGACATTGCATGTAGAAGCGCCTTTGGCCAAGGTGGATGGGACCGGGCACTGTCGGGGCTGAGAGGTGACGGTAGCAGGCGCACTGTTTGCCACGGTGCAGAGGAGGGGGTGTGGTGGTCTGCGCGCCACACCAGCAATGTGTATGGGTACCAGATGTGCCATGGCGTACATCGGGTTAAATCGCGTCTACCGCAGCCCAGACTCCGCCATGCACCAGCCACCTCCCCAGACCGGTCCGCGCGAGGACGCACCCGCGTCAACAGGCCACGGAGCGACACAGCCCTTGCTGCACCAGAATCCACACCACACCCGACGGCCTATGCCAGACACCATGCCACACACCACGCCAAACCAAGCGCCCGAAGCAGCCCCCGAACCACGCTCTGGTGTGGAGCACCCCAACCAGTTTGCGCTGCTGGGTCAACGCCGTTTTGGGCCGTTTTTTTGGACCCAGTTTTGCGGAGCCGCCAACGACAACCTGTTTAAGTTCGCGTTTACTGTCATGGTGACCTACCAGCTCTCGGTAGATTGGCTGGAGCCTGCGATGGCCGGCTTGGTGATTGGGGCCTTGTTCATCTCGCCGTTTTTGCTGTTCTCTGCCACCAGCGGTCAGCTGGCGGACAAATACGACAAGCGCAGCTTGATGGCCTTCGTCAAGAGCTTGGAAATCGCCATCATGGTGTTGGCAGCTTGGGCGTTCTTTTACGCGCAGGTGCCGGTGCTGTTGCTGTGCACCTTTTTGATGGGCCTGCACTCCACCCTGTTTGGGCCTGTCAAGTTTGCGTACCTGCCGCAGGTGCTCTCCGAGCGGGAACTCACCGGGGGCAACGGCATGGTCGAGATGGGCACGTTTGTGGCCATTTTGCTGGGCAATGTGGTGGGCGGTCTACTGATTGCGGTGCCCGAGGTGGGCGCGACCTATGTGGCCGTGGCCTGCGTTGCCGTGGCGCTGCTGGGGCGCTTGGTGGTGCACTTTGTTACCTCGGGGCCCGCCACCGACCCCGGCCTTGCCATCAACTGGAATCCGTTTACCGAGACCTGGCGCAACCTCAAGCTGGCGCACGGCAATTTGGTGGTGTTTCGCTCTTTGTTGGGCATCAGCTGGATGTGGTTCTTTGGTGCGGTGTTTCTCAGCCAGTTTCCCAGTCTGGCCAAGGACGTGCTGCACGGCGACGAGCATGTGGCCTCCCTGCTGCTGGTGCTTTTCTCGGTGGGCATAGGCACCGGCGCGCTGCTGTGCGAGGTGCTGAGCCGCCGCCATGTGGAGATCGGATTGGTACCCATTGGCGCTTTGGGCATGAGTGTGTTTTCCATCGATTTGTACTTCGCCAGCAGAGGCTTGCCGCCATCGGCGGCCTTGGGCGTGGGCCCATTTTTGGCGCAGCCAGCACACTGGCGCGTGATGGCCGACTTGGTGCTGCTCAGCCTGTTTACCGGTCTGTACAGCGTGCCGATGTACGCACTGATTCAGATGCGCAGCCTGCCCACACACCGCGCCCGCATCATCGCCGCCAACAACATACTCAACGCCCTGTTCATGGTTGCCAGCGCGGTCTTGGCGGGAGCCTTGCTATCGGTCGGCTTTAGCATCATCGAAATCTTTTTGATCACCGGGCTGACCAACCTGCTGGTGGCAGGCTACATTTTCTTGGTGGTGCCCGAGTACCTGCTGCGCTGTGTGGCTTGGCTGCTGTCGCGGCTGGTGTACCGCTTCAAGGTGGTGGGTGACCAGTACATTCCTACCCACGGTGCCGCCATTCTGGTGTGCAACCACGTGAGCTTTGTCGATGCCGTGTTGTTGATGGCAGCCAGCCCGCGGCCGATCTACTTTTTGATGGACCACCGCATCTTCAAGCTGCCTGTGCTGGGCCTGTTGTTCAAGCTGGCCAAAGCGATTCCCGTGGCGCCCCATGCGCAAGACCCTGCTGCGTACGACGCGGCATTTGATGCGGCGACCAAGGTGCTGCGCGAGGGTGATTTGCTGTGCGTTTTTCCCGAGGGCGGCATCAGCAAGGACGGTAGCGTCCAAGAGTTCAAGGGCGGCATCATGAAAATTCTTGCGCGCGCGCAGGCCGAGGCGGTGGATTTGCAGGTGGTGCCAATGGCCTTGACCAACTTGTGGGGCTCGTTCTTCAGCCGCATCGAGCGCGGTACCGCCATGGTGCGGCCATTTCGCCGTGGGGTGTGGAGCCGGGTCGGCCTCCAAGTGGGGCAGCCGGTGCCCGTGGATGCGGTCAGCCCGGCGGGCTTGCAAGAGCGGGTGCGGCAGCTGCTGGCGCAGTGACCCGCAGGTCGGCGCCCAGGGTGCGGCGCTCGTCAAACACGAAGCAGTCGCCCCGGTAGTGGGCGCCGCCCACTTCTTCGAAGTACTTGAGGATGCCGCCCTCTAGCTGATAGACCGACTCCAGCCCAAGTTCGCGCATCAGGATGGCGGCCTTTTCGCAGCGGATGCCGCCGGTGCAAAAACTCACCACCGTTTTGCCGTGCAGGTCCGCTTGGTGCTGGCGCAGCGCCTGCGGGAACTCGCTGAATTTGGTGAGGCGCCAGTCGATGGCGCCGTTAAAGCTGCCGGCGTCGACCTCGAAGTCGTTGCGGGTGTCAAGCGTGACCACCGGACGGCCGCTGTCGTCGTGCCCCTGGTCCAACCAGCGCTTGACGGTGGTGGCATCTACCGCTGGGGCACGGCCTTGGGCGGGGCGCACCGTGGGGTGGTTCATGCGGATGATTTCGCCCTTGACCTTGACCAGCATTTTTTTGAAGGGCTGGGTGGCGGACCAGCTTTCTTTGGGAACGATGCCGGCAAAGCGCGCATCCCGCTGCAAGTGGGCCACGAATGCGCGCACGGGGTCGGCGCCACCCGCCAAAAACAGGTTGATCCCCTCGTGCGCCAACAAGATCGTGCCCTTGAGTTCCAGCGCCACGACCCGCTCTTGCAAGACCTCGCGCACGGCGTGCGGATCGGAGAGTTCGACAAACCGGTAACAGGAAATGTTCAGCACGTTCACGCGGCCGATTTTACGTGCCGCGTTGCGCGACCCAGCGGATCGCAAAACCTACAATCACTGCATGTTTGTTCACCTGCGTTTGCACACCGAGTTTTCTGTCGTCGACTCGACCTGCCGGATCGACGAGGTCGTTGCAGCCGCCGTGCAAGGCGGCCAGGCCGCACTTGCCGTTACCGATTTCAACAACCTGTTTGCCGCCATCAAGTTCTACCGCGAGGCACGTGGAAAGGGCGTCAAGCCCGTCATCGGCGCGGAGATCGTGCTCGAAGGCTTGGGCGGCGACCTTGCAGCATGCACCCGCATGGTGTTGCTGGTGCAAAACACGCAGGGCTACCTCAACCTCTCCGAGATCATCACCCGCGCCCACATCCAGAACGTGGTCAAGGGCTTGGCGGTGGTCAAGTTTGCGTGGCTGGCTGAATGCAGTGAGGGCCTGATTGCGCTCTCGGGTGCCCAGGCCGGACCGGTGGGCCAGGCGCTGGTTCAAGGCGATACGGCGCGCGCCCACGAGGCAGCGCTGCAGTTGGCTGGCGCGTTTCCCCACCGTTTTTACCTGGAACTCCAGCGCGTCGGGCGCACCGACGACGCAAGCCATGTTGCCGCTGCCGTACAGCTGGCGGCGCGCATCGGTTTGCCGGTGGTGGCCACCCAGCCCATCCAGTTCACCGCGCCCGATGACTTCGAAGCCCACGAGGCCCGCGTGTGCATCGCCGATGGCGAGATTTTGGGCAACCCAAAGCGGGTGCGCCGCTTCACCCGCGAGCAGTATTTCAAGTCCAGTGCGCAGATGGAGGCCTTGTTCCAAGACATTCCGTCTGCGCTGGCCAACACGGTAGAAATTGCCAAGCGCTGCAACCTCACCTTGGTGCTGGGCAAGCCGCAGCTGCCCGAGTTCCCCACGCCCTTGGTCAACGGCGAGCGCATGTCGGCCGAGGCGTACTTTCGCCATGTCTCCAACGAGGGTTTGCACAAGCGGCTTGCGCGCCTGTACCCCGACCCGGCGCAGCGCCAGGTGCAGACGCCGCGCTACCTGGAGCGGCTGGAGTTTGAGATCGGCACCATCGTGAAGATGGGTTTTCCTGGCTACTTTTTGATCGTGGGCGACTTCATCAACTGGGCCAAAAACAACGGCTGCCCGGTGGGGCCGGGACGTGGTTCGGGCGCTGGCTCGCTGGTGGCGTATGCGCTCAACATCACCGACCTGGATCCGCTGCAGTACAACCTGCTGTTCGAGCGCTTTCTCAACCCCGAGCGGGTGTCCATGCCCGACTTTGACATCGACTTTTGCCAGACCAACCGCAACCTGGTGATCGACTACGTCAAGGACAAGTACGGCAAAGATGCAGTCAGCCAGATTGCGACGTTTGGCACCATGGCCGCGCGCGGTGTGGTGCGCGATGTGGGCCGCGTGCTCGACATGAGCTACACCTTTTGCGACGGCATCAGCAAGCTCATCCCCAACAAACCCGGCACCAGCGTCACGCTGCAACTGCCGCCCAAAGACGGCAAAAAGAGCGACAAGCTCACCTACGCCAGCGAGGCCGAGCCGCTGCTGGCCGAGCGCGAGGCCAAGGAGGAAGATGTCAAGACCCTGCTGGAGTTGGCCCGCAAGCTTGAGGGAATGACCCGCAACATCGGCATGCACGCCGGTGGCGTGCTGATCGCGCCGGGCAAGCTCACGGATTTTTGCCCGCTGTACCAGCAGCCCGGCAGCGACTCGGCGGTGAGCCAGTTTGACAAGGACGACGTGGAGGCCATTGGCCTGGTCAAGTTTGACTTTCTGGGCTTGGCGACCTTGACCATTTTGGAGATCGCGCGCGACCTGATTCGCCAGCGCCATCCGGGTATGGAGCAGTTCAGCTACGAAGATCTGCCCTTGGACGACAAGGCGGTGTACCAGTTGTTCTCCGAAGGCAAGACCGAGGCGGTGTTTCAGTTTGAAAGTCGCGGCATGCAAGGCATGCTGCGCGACGCCAAACCGACCCGGCTGGAAGACCTGATTGCGCTCAACGCGCTGTACCGGCCGGGCCCCATGGACCTGATCCCCAGCTTTGTTGCGCGCAAGCACGGCCGCGAGGTGATTGAGTACCCGCACCCCTTGGTGGCCGACATGCTCTCCGAGACCTACGGCATCATGGTCTACCAAGAGCAGGTGATGCAGACCGCGCAGATTTTGGGCGGCTACTCGCTGGGCGGCGCCGACATGCTGCGCCGGGCGATGGGAAAAAAGAAGGCCGAAGAAATGGCCGAGCACCGCAGCATCTTTCGCGCCGGTGCCGCCAAAAACAACATCAGCGAGGCCAAGGCCGACGAAGTGTTCGACCTGATGGAGAAGTTTGCCGGCTACGGTTTCAACAAGTCGCACGCCGCCGCCTACTCCTTGCTGGCCTACCACACGGCCTGGATCAAGGTGCACTACGCCGCAGAATTTTTCTGCGCCAACATGACGGTGGAGATGGACGACACCGACAAGCTCAAGGTGCTGTTCGAGGACGCGCAGAGCATGGGCCTGCGCTTTGAGCCGCCCGATATCAACCGCGGCGTCTACCGCTTTGAGCCCATTTCCGACACCCAGATTCGCTATGGATTGGGTGCCATCAAAGGCACCGGCCAGCAGGCCATCGAGGCCATCGTGGCAGCACGCGAGGGGCGCGGGCCCAGCGGGCAGTCTGGCGCGTTCACCAGCTTGTTTGACTTTTGCTGCCGCGTGGAGCGCAGCCGCCTCAACAAGCGCTGCGTCGAGGCGCTGATCAAGGCAGGCGCGTTCGACACCCTGCAGCGCAACCGCGCCGCGCTGGTGGCCTCGATCGACCGGGCGTTTGACTTCGCGACCGCCGCCGCCGCCAACGCCAACCAGGTGGGCTTGTTCGATCTGGGTGAAGCCGACAGCCACGGCTCCAG
>JBIIZY010000149.1:0-7022 GCA_044346035.1 Rhodoferax sp.
ACCATGAGGCCCCCGCCGGCACCCCATGCCGCGCCCGAGCGCCAAACCTTGTGCCAAGAAAATCCAGGAACTCACACGTCGATCTCCACCGAGTCCCCGTGGATCTCCATGAGCTCACGCCGAGCCGCTGCCTCTCCTTTGCCCATCAGCTTGGCCACCAAGGCCTCGGTCTGCGCGAAGTCCATCGAACCCAAAACCACGGGCAGCAAACGCCGCGTGTCCGGGTTCAAAGTCGTGTCCCACAACTGCTCGGCATTCATCTCGCCCAGGCCTTTGAAACGGCTGATGGTCCAGGCGCCCTCGCGCACGCCCTCTTTGCGCAACTTGTCCAAAATCACCACCAGCTCACCTTCGTCGAGGGCATAGGCCTTGGACGCAGGCTTTTTGCCGCGCGCAGGCGCATCCACCCTGAACAACGGCGGGCGCGCCACGAACACATGGCCCGCATCGATGAGCTTGGGAAAGTGGCGGAAAAACAGGGTAAGCAGCAGCACCTGGATATGCGACCCGTCCACATCGGCGTCGCTCAAAATGCAGACCTTTCCGTAGCGCAAGTTGCCCAAATCGGGCGTGTCGTTGGGGCCATGCGGATCCACGCCGATGGCGACCGAGATGTCGTGGATTTCGGTGTTGGCAAACAAGCGATCGCGGTCCACCTCCCAGGTGTTGAGCACCTTGCCGCGCAGTGGCAAGATGGCCTGGGTCTCCTTGTCGCGTCCCATCTTCGCGCTACCGCCAGCGGAGTCGCCCTCCACCAAAAACACCTCGTTGTAGGCCAGGTCACGGCTTTCGCAGTCGGTGAGTTTGCCGGGCAGCACCGCCACGCCCGAGCTCTTGCGCTTCTCTACCTTTTGCCCCGCGCGTTGGCGCGTTTGGGCCGCGCGGATGGCCAACTCGGCCAACTTTTTGCCGTACTCCACGTGCTGGTTGAGCCAGAGCTCCAGCGCCGGACGCACCAAGCCCGACACCAGCCGCACCGCATCGCGGGAGTTCAACCGCTCCTTGATTTGCCCTTGAAACTGTGGATCCAGCACCTTGGCTGACAGCACATAACTGGCACGGGCAAACACATCCTCGGGCATGAGTTTTACGCCCTTGGGCAAGAGGCTGTGCAGCTCGATGAAGCTCTTGACCGCATTGAACAAGCCATCGCGTAGACCACTCTCGTGGGTGCCGCCAGCGCTGGTGGGAATCAAATTGACATAGCTCTCGCGCACCGGCTGGCCTTCTTCGGTGAAGGCCACGCACCACTGCGCGCCCTCGCCCTCGGCAAAGCTATCGCTTTGGCTGTCGGCGTAGCCCTCGCCGTCAAACAACGGGATGACTGGGTCGGCGTTCAGGGTTTGCAACAGGTAGTCGCGCAGGCCGCCTTTGTACAACCAGGTCTGGGTCTCCTTGGACTTTTCCTGCAACAGCGTCACGCCCACGCCGGGCATCAGCACCGCCTTGCTGCGCAGCAGGTGAACGAGCTCGGCCATGGGCAAGGCGGCGGATTCAAAGTACTTTGGGTCCGGCCAGACCCGCACCGTGGTGCCGGTTTTGCGATCGCCCTCGGCGGCCTTGCGAATCTGCAGAGCCTCGGCCACATCACCACCTTCAAACACAATGCGCGCCACCGAACCCTCGCGGTAGCTGGTGGCCTCTAGGCGCTTGCCGAGCGCATTGGTCACGCTCACGCCAACACCGTGCAGACCACCCGAAAAGCTGTATGCACCGCCCTTGCCCTTGTCGAACTTGCCGCCCGCATGCAGCCGGGTGAACACCAGCTCGATGACCGGCGCATTTTCTTGCGGGTGCATGCCAAACGGGATGCCGCGGCCGTCGTCTTCAACCGACACAGACGCGTCGGCGTGCAGGGTGACTTTGATCTTCTTTCCAAAGCCCGCCAAGGCCTCGTCGGCAGCGTTGTCCAGCACTTCCTGGATGACGTGCAGGGGGTTGTCGGTGCGGGTGTACATGCCGGGGCGCTGCTTGACAGGCTCCAGCCCTTTGAGAACCCGGATGGAGGATTCGCCGTATTCGGTGGGGGGTTTGACAGACATGCCCGGAATTGTAGACGGCGAATCCAAAAAAGCTGTACGAATGAACAGTCCACTTCGCACCCCCGACCGCGCCAGCACTGGCCGGGGAAGACCCGCAGCGGATTGGCTACATTAGCCACCATGCAAAGCTCTCCCGCGCACTCCACCCAGCCCACCCTGCCATTGGCACAGCTGCTGCTGTGCGGCGCTGCCATCGTGACGCTTTCGATGGGCATTCGCCACGGCTTTGGCCTGTGGCTGCAGCCGATTACCCAAGACCGCGACTGGAGCCGCGAAACCTTCGCGTTTGCGCTGGCCGTTCAAAACCTCACCTGGGGCGTTGCCGGTATCTTCGCTGGCATGGCCGCAGACCGCTTGGGTGCCTTCCGGGTGGTCGTGGTGGGCGCAGTGCTTTACGCACTGGGTCTGGCGGGAATGGCCTATGCGCAAACGCCCACCCTGTTCATGCTGGCAGCCGGTGTGCTCATTGGGGTGGCGCAGGCTGGCACCACCTACGCGGTGGTGTACGGCGTGCTGGGCCGAAACGTGCCAGCCGAACGGCGGTCCTGGGCCATGGGCATCACCGCGGCGGCCGGCTCGTTTGGCCAGTTTTTGATGGTTCCGACCGAGGGTTTCTTAATCAGCAGCTTTGGCTGGCAGCAGGCGCTGTCTTTGTTGGGCATGGCGGCGCTGCTGATGATTCCCTTGGCCTGGGGCCTGCGCGAGCCGTCCATGGTCGGCGCGGGGCTGGCTGCAAAGCGGGAACAAACCATCCTGCAAGCGGTTGCTGAGGCCTTCAAGTACCCCAGTTTTCAGTTGCTCATGGCGGGCTACTTTGTGTGCGGCTTCCAGGTCGTGTTCATTGGAGTACACATGCCGAGTTACCTCAAAGACCATGGGCTGTCGCCCCAGGTTGCCAGCTACGCACTGGCGCTGATCGGACTGTTTAATGTGCTGGGCACCTACGCCGCCGGGTCCCTGGGACAGCGGCTGGCCAAGCGCAAGATTCTGGCTTTCATATACCTCGCGCGTGCGGTTGCAATTAGTGTGTTTTTGGTGGTGCCGCTGTCGCCGTGGTCGGTCTACGTGTTTGCCAGCGTAATGGGGCTTCTGTGGCTCTCCACCGTTCCGCCCACCAACGCCACCGTAGCGCAAATTTTTGGTGTGGCGCACCTCTCCATGCTCAGCGGTTTTGTGTTTTTCAGTCACCAGCTCGGCTCGTTCATGGGGGTGTGGCTGGGTGGCTATTTGTATGACCGCACTGGCAATTACGATGTGGTTTGGTACATCGCCATTGCGCTGGGTGTGTTTGCCGCGCTGATCAACTTACCAATCCAGGAACGGGCGATTGCCCGTCCTGCGCCGTCGCCCGCAGGATAAAAACATGGCGCGTGCCCGGCGTGAACTCGCAATTCGCGGCCTGATCTGGGCTGCGGCAGTGGGGGTGCTGGGATTGGTTTTCTTGCTCTACGCCCAGCCGGACCTCGTGGTTCAACTCAGCAACCACTTGTGGGCTTGCTTTTGAATCCACGGTTTTGGTTTGCATGGCCCAGCCCTACGCCCGTTGCGCTTTGCAGCCATGAGCACCTTGGCACCGTCTGATTGGATCGTTCGCTGGTCCCACCTGCTCCAAGGGGGCTGCAAGGTGCTCGATGTCGCATGCGGAGGCGGGCGGCACTTGCAGTGGTTCGCGCAGCGTGGCCATCCGGTACTGGGTATCGACATCGACACCTCGGGCGCTGCGTGGGTAGCAGGCGCGCAGCTGGTGCAGTCAGACACAGAAGGCCAGCCCTGGCCGCTGTTACACCAAGGCGAGCCACAGCAGTTTGGTGCTGTGGTGGTAACCAATTACCTGTGGCGTCCCCTGATGCCAACGCTGCTGCGCAGCCTGGCACCCGACGGGGTGTTGTTGTACGAGACCTTTGCAGCTGGCAACGAGACCGTGGGGCGACCCGCCCGCCCGGATTTTTTGCTGCAACCCGGCGAGCTGCTGCAGCACTTTTCGGGACTCCACGTGGTCGCCTACGAGTGCGGGGTGCTGGACAGCCCCACGCGCTACATCCAACGGATTGCAGCAGTACGCCGCATTGCGGGAACTACCCACACTGCGGCATATTGCCTCTCGCTAAAATGAAACGCTTCCCCCACACTGGCACGCTATGACACTCCCACACAGTCCGATCCGAGGCAGCATCGTCGCCCTGATCACTCCCATGAACGACGATGGTTCGGTTGACTACGCAGCACTGCGCCGGCTGGTAGATTGGCATATTGCGCAAGGCACCGACTGCATCGGCGCTGTGGGCACCACCGGTGAGTCGCCAACCGTCACAGTCGAAGAGCATTGCGAAATCATCCGCGTCTGTGTGGAGCAGGCGGCAGGGCGGGTGCCGGTCATGGCCGGCTGCGGCGCCAACTCCACCAAAGAGGCGATTGCGCTGGCCCAGTTTGCCAAAGGCGTAGGAGCCGACTGCCAATTGCAGGTCGTGCCCTACTACAACAAGCCAACCCAGGAAGGCCTGTACCAGCACTTCAAATCGATTGCCGAAGCGGTTGACCTGCCGCTGGTGCTCTACAACGTGCCTGGCCGTTCGGTCGCCGATATGGCGCATGACACCGTGCTGCGGTTGGCCCAGGTGAGCGGCATCGTGGGAATCAAAGAGGCCACCGGCAACATTGAGCGCGCCCAGTGGCTCATCAAGGAAGCACCGCCGGCGTTTTCTATCTACTCTGGAGACGACCCCACTGCAGTAGCCCTGATGCTCTGCGGCGGCCATGGCAACGTCAGCGTGACCGCCAATATCGCACCAGCCCAAATGCACGCGCTGTGCATGGCTGCCATTGCCGGCGACGCCAGTCGCGCCATGGAGATCCAACGCGCGCTGCTGCCATTGCACAAAGCGCTGTTTATTGAATCCAACCCCATCCCGGTAAAGTGGGCGGCGTCGCGCATGGGTTTGTGCAAGGCCGGCATCCGCCTGCCCCTGACGCCGCTGACACAAGCCAGCCAGCAGGTGCTGGAGCGGGTCATGCAGCAGTCCGGACTGCTTTAACACTTTGCAATTCGCCAAGGAACCTTGTGAACACCATCTTCAAAGCCTCTGTACTCGCCACCACGGTGGCACTCAGCGGGTGCTCGTACTTGCAGCCTGACAAGGTTGACTACCGCAGCGCCGCACGAACCAACAATCTGGAGGTGCCACCTGACCTCACCCAACTCTCCAGAGACACCCGCTACGCCATCGTTGAAGGTGCGGTGTCGGCCGCCGGCTCCAAGGCAGCACAGTCGGCAGTAAGCCCGCCAACGGTTGCAGCCGCTGCCTTGGGCGATGTACGCATTGAACGCTCTGGCAACCAGCGCTGGCTGGTCGTCAAGCGCACGCCAGACCAGGTGTGGTCTGGCGTGCGCGAGTTTTGGAAAGACAACGGCTTTGTGCTCACCCTCGACCAAAGTGACATCGGCATCATGGAGACCGACTGGGCAGAGAACCGGGCCAAGATTCCGCAAGACTTTTTGCGCGCCACGCTGGGCAAGGTACTGGACAACCTGTACTCCACCGCCGAGCGGGACAAATTCCGTACCCGCCTCGAAACCAACGCCAAGGGTGAAACAGAGATCTACATCAGCCACCGCGGATTGCTCGAAGTTGATGCCAAAGACCGCCCGGGCACGACGTGGCGGCCACGGGCCTCCGACCCCGAGTTGGAAGCAGAGTTCATGCGCCGCCTGATGGTGCGCTTGGGCGCATCACCCGAGCAAGCCCAGGCGCAACTGGCTAGCGGCGTGGCCAAGCCCCAGTCGCAAGTTGTTGTCGTTGCCGGCCAACCGGTGGTACAAATTCCCGAGGGGTTTGATGCGGCTTGGCGGCGCTTGGGGCTGACACTGGACCGCACCGGCTTCACTGTGGAAGACCGCGACCGCAAGCAAGGCATTTACTTTGTGCGGTACGTCGCGACCAGCGCGCCCACCGCAGAGCCGGGCTTTTTGGGCCGCTTGTTTAGCAGCAAGCCCAAACCGCCAGAAGCCGTCAAGTACCAGATCAGTGTGCGCAGCCAAGCGGATGCAAGCACCGTGTCGGTATTGGATGCAGCAGGCGCGCCCTTGAAATCGGACGTCGCCCAGAAAATCGTGGAACTCATCGCGCAAGATTTGCGCTAAACGCCTGCGGGTGGGCCGTAGTGCCTGCGCCGAGGCAAAAAAAAGCCACCCGAAGGTGGCTTTTTTTATTTGCGGCCAATGGTTACTTGGCAGCAGATGCGTCAGCAGCGGGAGCAGCAGCAGGAGCCGATGCGTCAGCAGCGGGTGCTGCTGCAGGCGCGGGAGCGGCAGCGGGTGCTGCTGCAGGCGCGGGAGCTTCTTCTTTCTTGCCACAAGCGGCCAGAGCGGCGGCAGCAATCACGGCTGCCAAAACGAGAGTTTTGTTCATTTTTAAAAGGTAGAGTGAGTTAACGAAACAATTTCCGGAAATTGCCCTGCGAGCACGCCCGCAAGGCCCTGACAAGAAGCATTCGATCTCTTTTTGTCAGAGCCGCGCATTATACAAGCACCAAAAAGGGTACCGCGGGAAAACCCTGAATCATCGATCAGAGCCCGAGCACCGAAGCGCTAAAGCCCAGCGTGCTTTGGCGCTTGCGCTCTTCCAACTCCTCTTGGACCGCCCGCCTGCGCCGGGGCTCAAAGCCTGCAGATCCAGCGCAACGCTCTACATCGGTGCGACGCAGCACCCACACTGGACTCCACAGCGCACTGGGCATGTGCGCATCACTGATATCGCGGCACACCCGGCATTCGATCACCTGGTCCCAGCGCTGGCGCCACGCCACAAACCGTGGATGGAGTCGCGCCATGGCGTCGAAACGCCGGGCCAGCATGGTGAGTTTGCGTCCACGTCGGGCCCACGCATCGAGCGACTGCACCACCTGCTGCTCGCGCAAGGGCCAGTCCTCGAAATTGGGGTCTGACCAGACCATCTGGCTCCAACCGTCTTCACTCGCCCGGTG
>JBIIZY010000150.1:0-6958 GCA_044346035.1 Rhodoferax sp.
TCGCCAAGCTGCGCTACCACCGCATCATCATCATGACCGACGCTGACGTAGACGGCGCGCACATCCGCACCCTGCTGCTGACCTTTTTCTACCGCCAAATGCCCGAGTTGGTGGAGCGTGGCCATGTCTACATTGCCCAGCCGCCGCTCTACAAAGTCAAGGCCGGCAAAGAAGAGCTGTACCTGCAAGGCGCAACCGACCTTGACAGCTTTTTGCTTCGCATCGCGCTGGTCAACGCATCGGTGTTTACCGGTGGCCCCAACGTCGACGCCAATGGCGTGCGCCAAGGCACCACGCTCTCAGGTGACACGCTGGCCGAACTGGCACGCAAGCACCAAGTGGCACAGGCCGTGATCGCACGCCTCAAAAACTTCATGGATGCCGAAGCCTTGCGCTCGGTAGCCGATGGCGTGGCGCTGAACCTAGACACCTTGGCCGATGCCGAAATCTCTGCTGCCGCACTGCAAGCCCGCTTACCCGACGCCGAAGTGGCGGGCGAGTTTGATGTGCGCACCGACAAACCCATCTTGCGCATCAGCCGACGCCACCACGGCAACGTAAAGAGCAGCGTGCTGACCCAAGACTTTGTACACGGCGCCGACTACGCCGCGCTGGCCGAAGCGGCCAACACCTTCAAGGGGCTACTGGGTGAAGGCGCCCGCGTGATGCGCGGTGAAGGCGATCGCCAAAAGGAAGAAAAGGTTAGCGATTTTCGCGAGGCCATGGCGTGGCTCATTGCCCAAGCCGAGAGCGGCACCTCACGCCAGCGCTACAAAGGACTGGGCGAAATGAACCCCTCGCAGCTCTGGGAAACCACCATGGACCCCACCGTGCGCCGCCTGCTGAAAGTACAAATCGACGACGCCATCGAAGCCGACCGCGTGTTCACCATGCTGATGGGCGACGAGGTGGAGCCACGCCGCGAGTTCATCGAAAGCAACGCGCTTCGGGCGGGGAATATTGATATCTGAGTGTGTTGTCGGGTGACACGAATAGTGAAATCCGTGCCAAGTGTTAGCGGCTGTCCAAAAGCGCGCCTAAATGGCTTTTGAACGCGCTTTTTGGGCGAATCCTGAAAAAGCTGCCTTATCCTTCGGAGCGAATGAACCGAACAGACCTTGTGCAATTTCTCTCCGAACGGTTCAGTCAGCTGACACAGGGGGATGCTGAAGCCGCCGTTTCGACCATCTTGGAGGCGATGACTAGCGCAACGGTGCGTGGGCAGCGCATTGAGATCAGGGGTTTCGGTAGTTTCTCAGTCATTGACCGTGCCTCGCGGATGGGTCGTAACCCGCGCAGTGGCGCTCCAGTGGAGATTCCTGCGGCGCGCGTGCCGCATTTCAAGGTAGGTAAGGCGTTGCGGGAGGCTGTCGATCTGCCCAGTGAAGAGGTTGCTCCCGCAAAGAGTCAGGGTAAATGAAGGTCGGGTATGGGGAAAATCGTAAGCCAGCTATGCCGCCGATTGTGGTCTTAGGCTTGTGACAGTTCTAAGGCTGGAGTGGGCCAGTTGCTGGCAATTGCCAATGACCGCTTTAGGGAAGTGACTTTGATGCTTCCATCTGGCGTACTGTGCCGAATCGAATCTTCAGCTTGAGGCTAGGAGCGGACCTTCTGATGCCACCAACCAATGGGCAGGTTTCCGGTTAGGAGTGGTTGTTCAACGACGGCAGGTGTGTGGGAGCTCAACTCGGAGTGATATCTGCCACCACGTGTTGGCCCCACGGTTTGGCCGGCGCCTTCATGAGTTCGGTTTCAGATAGCGGCTTCAACCATTCTTCCACCGCAGCCATCAGCTCCTTGTAGGCGGGTTGCTCCAGCGGGAGGTGTGATCCGTTGCTCAGCTCGCGGAATGTTTTGGGAGTCTCGATCCGATCGAAGACTGCCTGACTGAGTGCTGTCGGCGTCCAGTCATCCGCACCCGGGTGAACCAGCAGGAGGGGACAAGGCAAGGCAAGAGCGCCGACTTTACACGCATGCAATGTCCTAAAGAACCTTGTCGGAACCTTCAGCCCTCCCAGCAGCGGATCGCGACGAAAGTACGCGGCTACCTCTACGTCCCGCGACATCTTGTCCAGCGGCGCGGCCAGCCGAAGCGGAAGAACCACCCTGTCAAGGATAGACGGCAAAGCACTGAATCCCACTATCGACGCGTGGCCGAGCCACTTCCACCGCGCGGAACGAGCAAAGATCACACGGTCGCCCATGTCCAGCAGCGTGGTGGCGATGACGCCGGCAACGGATCGGGCGCGGGTCGCTGCGAGAGCCGCAGTCAAGCCGCCGACAGATAAACCGAAAAGGACCACAGGTCCCGAGACGCGGTTGGCGACCTCGGCCACCACTGCCGGCCACTCTTCGTACTCCCACCTGAACCCTGGTGCTGGTGTGCTCAGTCCGTATCCGGGCAGATCCGGCGCGATCGCACGCCACCCCAGCGCAGCGACGGCATCACCCAGCGGCGCAAGAATTCGGCCATGCCCGCCGCCACCATGGACCAGGACGATCGTGCCACGGGGTTGGGCATCTGGTTCCCAGGTGTCCAAGTGAATGGCATGGCCCCGGATCGGCATGCTTGATTCCTTGGGCTCGCGCAAGATTGAGATGCCGAAACGCCGCGCAACCAGCGCCTTGTAATTGTTCCACGATGGAAGCTGTGAGTAGCTTTTCATTTGTTGACCGCCAAGCCAGCGGATTAGCCGAGATGGGAGTGATAATATCGAGCCATTGCTCAACTTTCAACTCGGATTCTGCATGGCGACGACAGGCAGTCAGAGACGCTCGCAAGCCCTTGTCCGCAAGCCGAAACAAGACCGTGCACGTAATACGGTCGCCGTGTTATTGGAGGCCGCTGCTCGGGTTCTCGTCGAGCGCAGCTGGGACGGTTTCAATACCAACGCGGTTGCAGCTAGGGCAGGCGTCGCCATTGGCTCGCTGTACGAATATTTCCCCAACAAGCAGGCCTTGGTCGACGCAGTCGCTAACGAGCACCTCTCGAAGGGCGAGGCATTGCTTGAGAAGGCCTATGCCGACGATCGATCGTCCATGACGCTGGAGCAATTCGTGCATGCGCTCGTTCAAGGCTTCATCAAGATTCACCACGACGATCCTGCCCTTCACCGCGCCTTGTCTGGTACCGTTCCGCTTTCGTCGCACGTCACCGCGCGTGCCCGACAGCTTTTGGAAGCAACGGTCATGCGCGTCGAGCATCACCTAAGTGGCGTCGTACGCCAGCCGAAGCTCGTCGCGACACTCTTGGTTGAGACCACGGACGCCGTGGTCCATCGCTGGGTAATCGACCATGATGGTAAGCCGGTTACCGAGCACAGCTTGTCGATGGAACTCGAACGGATGCTTGGTTCCTATCTGCGCTCTCTGATTGAGCCCGGGATGTGACTCGGGTGACCTCTGCGCCAAGTTCACAGGGAGCTGGCCCTGGTCGCCGCGGAAGGCTTTATGCGCCATTGGCGTCGACTGCTGCCGACAGATGCGTGGCCTGAGTCCCGGGGCATAGCTGGGCGCCAGCGGGTAGATTGGACCGCAGCTTTATGGCGGCAAGATCGGGGCGCACAAGGGCGGCCCAGGGTCGCATCCGGACCATCGCAACGGAGTGATCAACGTCGCCTACCGCTGCACGGCCGTCCATCGTACCTGTCCGTTGATCCCTCATCGAATGTCAGCTAACGGGCCATGAAGCTGAGGTGCTAGAAGACTGCTTTTGGGTCGGGAACTGCCCTTCAAGGCCGCTAACCGAAAGACGGCTCCCAACCCATTGCCGACCTAGAACGGCACATCCCCAATATCAATGTTTGCTGGCAGTGATGGCGTTGTGACGGTGCGGTCTAGGCGTGCAGCCTGCTGAATCTTCTTCGCCTAGCCGTCCAGAACCTCAAATACTGCCAAGGCCTGGGCGGCCGTCCAATGCGTTGGCAACTTCCACATGGTGGAACTGTTGCCTTCTTCCTGTGATCGCTGTCCCATCACCAGATTGCGCCGTGTCATGGTGTTTTGCCTTTGCGGGGCGCAGCCGCACGGCTTGCCGCCTTCTTCTCTGAACGCGCCTTCGCCTCCTTTAGTCGGTAAGACTCGCCCTCAATGGCCACAATCTCGCAGCGATGCACCAACCGGTCAATTAACGACACCACGCAGGCGGCATTGGGAAACACCTCGTGCCATTCCTTAAAAGCCCGATTGGTGGTGATGACGGTGCTCTTGTGCTCGTAACGCCGACTGATTAGCTCGAACAGTAAATCGGCGTGCCGGTTGGAATACGACAAGTACCCCACCTCGTCGATCAGCAGCAAATCTGGTGCCGCGTAATGCTTGAGGCGGCGGCGCAAGGCAGAGTCACTGTCCAGTGCCGCCAGCTCGCCCAGAAATTGCCCGGCAGTGATGAACAACACGGTGTGGCCCTGAATCAAGGCCTGATGGCCCAGATTGCAGGCCAGCATGGACTTGCCGACCCCGTTGGGCCCCACCAGCATCACGTTGCTGGCGTCTGCCATGAACGATAGCGTCATCAGTTCCTGGATGGCCTGGCGGTCACAGCGCCTGGGCCAATCCCACTCATAGTCTGCCAATGGCTTGAACTTGCCGATATGGGATGCGCGCAAGCGTCGCTCCAAACTGCGCTGGTCACGCTCAGTTTCCTCCCACCCCAGCAATTCAGTCACCCAAGCCAGTCGGGCGGGGTCACACACCAGCGTGTCCCAGTGGGCCAGCAGTCCGGCCAGTCGCAGTTCCTTGGCGCGGGCTTGGAGTTGCGCCATGTTGGCGCTGACTGATGTGCTGTTCTTCGGTGTGCTGCTCTTCATTGGGTGTCCTCTTCAACATCGGTGTCAGGGGTGGGTGCTTGCAAATCGTCATAAGCATCCAGCCGGTGCGGCTGAACCGTCACATCCATGCGCTGGGCTCGCTCGGAGAGTTGCGGCACGATCAGTGGGGCATCCTGTCGTTCCTGGCGCGCACGCTCCAGAGCATGGCGTACCGCGTTGTAGTGAGGAACATCCCGGCGCAAGGCTTCGAGCACCGCCTCTTGCATGGCCGGTGCACCGTAGTGATCCAGCATTTGACCCAGCACCCGCGTCATGGAGGCCAGGTGGTGGCCTTTGGCGGCGGCGCTGGTCATCAGATCCGCCATGGCAGGTACCGATTGGGTCAGTTGGCTCATTCCCCTGTGCTGGCGGGCACCGCGTTTTTGCTGTACCAGATCCTCCACGTGAACCGCAATTTCGACCTGAACACCCTTGTCATAGCTGCGCGCATGCTCGGCAAGCACCACTTCGCCATCGAGCACGCGGACCCAATCCGCGCTGGCCAACACCGTCACGGTGCGCTGTACATGGGTGTGCGGGATGGAATAGTCGTTGAGATCAAAACGCACATAGGGCGTCTTGGCCACCGATACCTCTAGACGAGCATCCACCGGGTAGGCGTCCATGGGCAGTGCCATCAGCTTAGGCTTCTCGGTCTCAAACGCCTGGGTCACAGTTAACTGCACACCTTCTGGCCATGGCCGGGTAGTCGCAGGTCCATCGGTCCAGGCTTTGGCCTGAGCGTTGAGGTCCGCCACGTCCGCAAACACACGGGCGGCAAAGAAGTTGTCGCGGATATAGCGGATTGAGCGTTCCACTCGTCCCTTCTCGTTACCGCGTGCGACCGCCACGGGGCGCGGTTCAAACCGGTAGTGGGCCGCAAAGGCCAGGTATTGCGGATTGAACCGGATGGCATCGCCCATGCGCTCCAGTACGGCGCTCTTGAGGTTGTCCGAGAGAATGACTCTGGGAACACCGCCCCATGCCTCAAATGCTAGAACATGGCCACGCAGGAAGCTGTCCATCTGGGCATTCAGGCTGAAGTGCAAGAAGATGCGCCGGGAATACGACAGCACCATCACGAATGCCATCAAGGGCCGCTTGGCTTTGCCAACCACCACATAGCCCATATGGGCCCAGTCCACTTGGGCTTGTTCACCCGCCAGGGTACGCAGTCGCAAGTAGGCCTCGGCTGCAGGCCGCGGGCGCAGTGGCGCCACCAGATGGCGAAAATGCGAACTGCCGCCACCATAACCACGCTCCTGAACCATGGCGTACAGGCGACTGGCCGCCAGCGTGGGGAACTTTGCCAGCGTCTCCTGGATGAACGGCATGAATGGGTCAATCAGGCGGACTGGCACGGCGGCAGGTGCACGCAGCACACTGGAGACTGCCAAGACGCGCCGCACGGTGTCGCGGTGAACGTGCAATTGGCGGGCAATGGTGCCGATTCGCCATTGGTCGGCTAGGTACAGACGCAGGATCTGGGCGCGCAGTTCAGGGGTAACAACCATTACGCACCCATCTGCTGTGGCGAAGAAAGCCTTGGCGCACCAGGCCTGGACAGGGTGATTTGCACCAGTGGCAGCGCCAGACTGGCGCAGCTAAGCCGCTGTGGGTGGTGCCGACCACAATTGACTCTGATGTTGACGATGTACATAGCGATAGGGACTGTGAATCTGGCGGGAGTGCCGAGGTTGATTCGTTGACCGGCAGTACAGCATCGGTAGGGGCGGCCTGGGAACCGTGATGCGTCACTATCTTTGCTGAGGCTGCGCGGCGTTTGCGCCATTGGTGCATGCGCGCTGCGTGTTTGTGACGTCCGGTGCGACTTTGCTGGTAGCGATTACTGGCCTCGCGTTGGCGGCTTCGACGGGTGATATTTGCACAGCCATTGACGCAGTAGCGATGGCCACGGTCACATTGGCTGCAAATCAGGACTTGTGTCTGGCAACGTGCGCATAGGAAAAGTCTGCCGGTCTGTTCGTGCAAGACACCTCCGGCAGCACCTCAGTATTGGCTGGATTATGAAACTCGCCCATCCGGGTGGCCCTCGGGCCACCCGGATGAATTCAAGTGATGGATCGTTGAATCGGGATCAATACCGCGCTCAAAAGCCAGAAAAGTGCGCTTCTGGACAGCCATTCACA
>JBIIZY010000151.1:0-6936 GCA_044346035.1 Rhodoferax sp.
GCAGCGCCACTGAGACGAGGTCGTACTTGCCCAACAGGTAGACGCGGTGCAGGCCGGTCGGGCCCAGAAAGAAGGTCAGCCACACCGCCAAAGTTTTGCTTTTCATGGGGCCGATTGTGCGGGTGGTCTAGAGTCCGCAAGGCCCAGCGGGCATTCCATCAAGACCACGTCCAGCCAGCGTTCAAACTTCCAGCCACAGCTCGACAAAACGCCGACGTGCTGGAAGCCGCAACTGCGGTGCACGCCCACCGAGCCGTGGTTGGCCGAGTCGCCAATCACCGCAATCAGCTTGCGCACCCCGGCGCGCTCGGCCTGCGCCATCAGCTCGGCGAGCAACAAGCGCCCCAGCCCTTGGCCGGCCGCGCGCGGCGCGAGGTAAATGGAGTCTTCTGCGGAAAAGCGGTAGGCCGGGCGCGGTTTGAACCAGTTGCAGTACGCAAAGCCGCACACGCCCGCTGCGTCTTCCACCACCAGGTAGGGCAGGCCTTTGGAGAGCACGTCTTCGCGCCGGGCTGCCATCTCTTGCAGGGTGGGCGGCGTGGTCTCAAAGGTGCCGGTGCCATGCAGCACATGGTGCGCGTAGATGTCGGTCACTGCGGCCATGTCGGCGGCGCTGCTGGGGCGAATTTTTTTCATGGGAGAGGAAGAAGATATACTCGCGGGCTTCTCAAAGTGTCACTGGCCGGGTGGCCAGTTGCGTGTCTCAACTTTGAATTTCATGGCTGGCAGTGCATGCCGGTCACCCAAAGGATAAACCATGGTCGTCATTCGACTCGCTCGCGGCGGTGCCAAGGCACGCCCGTTTTTCAATATCGTTGTCGCTGACAAGCGCACCCGCCGCGATGGCCGCTTTATCGAGCGCATCGGGTTCTACAACCCGATTGCCACCGCCAACGAAGAAAGCATCCGCATCGCCCAAGACCGCCTGACCTACTGGCGTGGCGTGGGCGCCCAGGCCTCCCCCACAGTGGAGCGTCTGATCAAGCAAGCGGCTCCCAAGTCCGCCTGATCTTCGATTGTTTTTAGAGCTTTAGGCAGCCCGGCACACGCCGGGTCTTGCCAAAGCCAGTTTCCCCCTCCCCATGCTGCCCGGACTCGAAGCCGCGGAACTCCCCGCGGACGCCATCGAGGTTGGACGCATCGCGGACGCATGGGGCATCAAGGGCTGGTTCAAGGTGCTGGCCTACAGCGCCGAGCCCGAGGCCCTTTTTTCTTCCAAACGCTGGTTTTTGTTGCCTGCCGAAAAAGGCGCCCGGCTCTTTGAAGGCTGCGCCAAGCTGGCCATCAAGGAGGCCAAAACGCATTCTGAGAGTGTGGTTGCCAGCGCCCACGGCATTGAAGACCGCAACGCCGCAGAATCCCTGCGCGGTGCCCGCATTTTTGTGGCGCGGTCGAGCTTTCCCACCGCAGAGGCCGACGAGTTTTATTGGGTGGACCTCATCGGCCTAGAGGTCGTCAACCGCGAAGGCGAACCGCTGGGCACCGTGCGCGAACTGCTCTCCACCGGGCCGCAAACGGTTTTGGTGCTGGCGTACCAAGAAGACGGCTCTGACAAGGAACGCATGATTCCCTTTGTGTCGGCCTACGTCGATGCTGTGGACCTCCAGACGCGGCGCATCACCGTCGATTGGCATCTCGACTACTAAGGCGCGGCCCATGCGCTTTGACCTGCTGACCCTGTTTCCGGAGTTGTTTGCGCCGTTTTTGCGCGTCGGCATCAACCGGCGCGCGTTTGAGTCGGGCCAAGTGGATGTGCGTATGACCAACCCGCGCGACTTTGCCCACGGCAACTACAAGCGCGTGGACGACCGGCCTTTCGGTGGCGGACCGGGTATGGTCATGCTGGCCGAACCCTTGCAAGCGGCGCTGCAGGCGGTGCAGGCGGACCGCGCCGATGGCGCACCGGTGGTCTTGTTTTCTCCTGTGGGTCGGCGCCTGGACCACGCCCAGGTGGTGCGCTGGGCGGACAGCGGGGGGGCGGTGCTGGTGTGTGGCCGCTACGAAGGCATTGACCAGCGATTCATTGATGCCCACGTGGATGAGCAAGTCAGCCTCGGCGACTTTGTGCTCTCTGGTGGCGAGGTCGCTGCCATGGCGCTGTTGGACGCCGTGGCCCGCTTGCAGCCCGGTGTGCTGGGCGACGCGGATAGCCACTTGATGGACAGCTTCAACCCCGAACTCGACGGCCTGTTGGACTGCCCGCACTACACCCGGCCCGAGCAGTGGAACGGCAAGCCGGTGCCGCCGGTGCTTGTGTCGGGCCACCACGAGCAGATTGCGCGCTGGCGCCGCGAACAGCGTCTGGCCCTGACCGCGCAGCACCGCCCCGATTTGCTGGAACAGGCCCGCGCCCAAGGCCGGCTGGACGCGCAGGATGAGCGCTTTCTGGCAGCTTATGCTGGCAACAGCCCCGCGTAGCGCTTGGCGGTTACTGCGTCGGGTCGTTGGTGTGTTCCGCGTGGGGCGGTCCCTATGGTATAATTTGCCGATGCGGCGCCCATCTTCCATACTCTTCGTGTTGTGGCTCTTGCTGGTGCTGCCAGCACAGGCGGCGCTGGCCAACACAGGCGCACCCTGCCACAGCGCAACAACTGGTGCGCACCTGCCGACCCAGCACACCGCGCTCCACTCCGCCGTTGACGGTGGCCACCTAGGACACGACGGTGCGGGCGCATCACCCTCGACGCCCGCTTGCAAGGGATGCAGTCCGTGTTGCCTGATGGCCCTGTCCAGTGTGCCGGCCAGCGCAACGCTCGCGTCCGTGCCCGGTGACGCACGCTTTCCCGACCCGCCACCACTGCACCGCTCCACCGTGCCCAACGGGCTGGAGCGACCTCCGCGCACCTCCCTCGGCTAAGCCGCTCCACCAAGAGCTCGCCACGCGCTGTGCGCGTGCACCTGGGTGGACGCGTTCGCTTGGTGGGCAGCGCGGCTGCGCACCATCCCATCCATGGATCGAGGAGTTCACGGTGCTTTCAATCAACCATTCTCTGGCGTGCCTGGCCCTTGTCGGCCTGGCCGCGCCCGTACCCGCACTGGCACAGACGGCCCACAGCGCGGGCTCCATTCAACTGCCGGCACCCGACACGTTTGCCGACTACCGCGCATTTGCCGACGCGCCCGTCGCGTCTTGGCGTGACACCAACGACCGCGTGCGCGAGGTAGGTGGTTGGCGTGCATATGCGCGCCAGGTGCAGGCTGCCAATGCACGCGCCACAGACACGCAATCCCCCGCGCCGGGTGGCGCAGTTGCCGACCGGGCGGGCGCGTCGGCACCGCCCAAGCCGACGCCGGCGCAAGGTGCAACACCATGAACGCGCGCACCATTGCTGTTGCCGTGGCCGTCTTGGTCGCGGCAGGCGCGATCTCGGGTTGCGCCAGTGTGGACATGCAAGACACGCTGGCCCAAACCAATGCGCAACATGGCGCCTTCACCCAAGGCCAGCTGGCCCTTGCGCAGACTGCGGCACAGCGCGCGGAGCACGCCACTATCGCGCAGCGCTTGCTCTCCCAGCCGCTGGACCAAGCCGCTGCGGTGCAGTTGGCGCTGGTCAACAGCCCGCAGTTGCAGGCGCTGTTGGCGCAGCATTGGGCCGATGCGGCTGGTGCGGCGCAGTCGGGTCGCATCGCCAACCCCAAGTTCACATTCGAGCGCAGCACCTCGCCCGACGAAGTGGACATCGGTCGCAGCCTGGGTTTCGGGCTGCTGGAGCTGCTGACCTTGCCCGCGCGCCACGCCAATGCCAAGCGCATGGTGGAACGCGTGCGCCTGCAGCTTGGCGGCGATGTGGTGGACACCGTCACCGCGGTGCGCCAAGCCTGGGTGCGTGCGGTTGCAGCCCAACAAACCCTGGGCTATGCGAAACAGGTGCAGGCGGCGGCCCAGGCCAGCGCAGAGCTGGCCCGGCGCATGCAGGTAGCGGGTAATTTCAACCGGCTGGACCGCGCCCGCCAGCAGCTGTTTTATGCCGATGCAAGCAGCCAACTGGCCGCAGCCCAAAACCATGCAGCGGTGCAGCGGGAAGCTTTGGTGCGCTTGCTGGGCTTAACGGATGCGCAATCGGCGCGCCTGCAACTGCCCCAGCGCCTGCCAGACTTGCCGGCCCAAGCGCGCAGCCCGCAGGATGTAGCCCGTGCGGCGCTGGCGGGCCGCTTGGATGTGCAACTGGCGCAAGCCGCCTTGGACCAAGCCGCTGCGGCCCAGGGGCTGGGCCGGGTCAGCAGCTTTACCGACATCGAAATCGGGGTGCGGCGTGACACCCGGTTTGACAACGCCCACGGCAGCGCCACGCCGGTACAAGGCTACGAAATCAGCCTGACTTTGCCGGTGTTCGACTGGGGCGGGGTGCGTCGCGACGCCATGCAAGCGCAGACGCTGGCAGCTGCCAACCACCTGGAGGCCACGGTGCGCCAGGCGGCCTCCAGCTTGCGCGAAAGCTATGGCAGCTACCGCACAGCGTTGGATGTGGCAACCCACTACCGCGACGAGGTGGTGCCGCTGCGAAGAACCATTTCTGACGAGCGGCTGCTGCGCTACAACGGCATGCTGCTGGGGGTGTTTGACCTGCTGGCCGATGCGCGCGAGCAAATTGCCAGCGTAGTGGCGTCCATCGCTGCCCAACAGCAGTTCTGGCTGGCCGATGCCGCATTGCAAGCCGCCCTGGTCGGACGGCCCAGCGCGGTAGCCGCTGTGGGGTCTGTTGCGCCAATGGGCGATTCCGCAGCCCCTGCCCATTGAAGCAGCGCCCATCCAAGCAATTCAAGCAAACCAACAACGAGACCAACATGAACACACGACGCGAGTTTTTCAAATCGGTGGGTCTGGCAGGCGTGGCCGGTGGTGCGGTAGCTGCCACCTCCGTGGCCACCGCGGCGCTGGCCGCACTGCCCGAGCCGGTAATCCAGACCATGCCAGACACCATGCCACCGTTGGTGCCGCGCACCGGACGCCCGTACAACCCGGTGGTCACGCTCAACGGCTGGACCCTGCCTTGGCGCATGCGTGAGGGCGTGAAAGAGTTCCACTTGGTCGCCGAACCCGTGGTGCGTGAAATGGCGCCCGGTATGCGGGCGCACCTGTGGGGCTACAACGGCCAGTCGCCTGGGCCGACCATCGAAGTGGTGGAGGGCGACCGCGTCCGCATCTTTGTCACCAACAAACTGCCCGAGCACACCAGCGTGCATTGGCACGGCCAACGCCTGCCCAACGGCATGGATGGCGTCTCGGGTTTGACGCAACGGCCGATCCCGTCGGGCAAAACCTTTGTGTATGAGTTTGTGGCGCGCCGCCCCGGCACCTTCATGTACCACCCCCATGCGGATGAGATGACGCAAATGGCCATGGGCATGATGGGCATGTGGGTTACCCACCCCAAGCAGCGGCACTCCTTGATCGACGAGGTCCAGCGCGACTTTTGCTTTTTGCTCAGCGCCTATGACATCGACCCCGGCGCCTACACGCCCAAGATCATGACCATGCTGGACTTCAACCTTTGGACCTGGAACAGCCGCATCTTTCCGGGTATTGACGCACTCAATGTTCGGCTGGGCGACAAGGTGCGCATCCGGGTGGGCAACCTCACCATGACCAATCACCCAATTCACCTGCACGGCCACGAGTTCATGGTCACTGGCACCGATGGCGGCCCCACGCCGAAGAGTACGCGCTGGTGGGAGGTCACCGCGGACGTGGCGGTGGGCCAGATGCGGCAGCTAGAGTTTGTGGCCGACGAGGAGGGCGATTGGGCGTTTCACTGCCACAAGAGCCACCACACCATGAATGCAATGGGCCATGCGGTACCCACCATGATTGGTGTGGACCACACGGGCGTGGTCAAAACCATTACCGATTTGATCCCGGACTACATGGTGATGGGTGAGCGCGGCATGGCAGACATGGCCGAAATGGAGATGCCTTTGCCAGACAACACCATTCCCATGATGACCGGCGAAGGCCCGTTTGGCAGTGTCGAGATGGGCGGTATGTTCAGCGTGCTCAAGGTGCGCAAGGACCAAAAGCCGGGCGACTACACCAACCCCGGTTGGTTCCAGCATCCGCCCGGCACGGTGGCCTACGAGTTCACTGGCGCGCTGGCCGAGCCAGCACGCACGTTGTCCACTGGTGGGCAGTCCATGCCCCGTGTCGAGAAGGCCCCCACCGACGTGCATTTGCACGTGCGCAAGCCGCAAGGAAAGGGCGCTCATGCCGGCCACTAAGGGCGGGGTGTTGCGCATTCCGCTGCCATTTTTTCCACCACTTCAGACGAAAGACAAACCATGAAGAAAAGAACCATTCTGGTGGCCTTGGCTGCCACTTTTTTCTCTGTCGCAGCTGTGGCCAGCGGCGTACACGCGGGCGGCCACGGCCATGACAATGCCCTCATCGGCGAGGCCGGTAAGAGAGCGGAAGTTACGCGCACGGTGCAGATCGAGATGCGCGACACCATGCGCTTTTCGCCTGCCAGCGTGTCGGTCAAACAAGGCGAGACGCTGCGCTTTGTGGTGAAGAACGCGGGGCGGCTCAAGCATGAGTTTGTACTGGGCACCAAGAAGGACTTGGAGGCGCACTACGAGCTGATGAAGAAGTTTCCCCAGATGGAGCACGAGGAAGACAACATGTTGAGCTTGGCGCCCGGGCAGTCGGGCGAACTGCTGTGGAAGTTCACGCAGTCCGGCGTGGTGCACCTGGCCTGCTTGATCCCGGGCCATTACGAGGCTGGCATGCAAGGCAAGATCGTGGTGGCAGCGCGCACAGGCGCTGCACCCAAAGCCAAGTCCACCACGGGAGACCAGCATGACCACCATTAGCGTGAAAAGCATGAGGTTTTCGCTTGGGCTGCAACAGCTTGGTTTGCGCAGCGCGGCTTCGTTGGTCTGTAGGCAGTTGGCACCGCAGGCTTGGACCTGCGCGCTCTTCGTCTGCGCGATGCTGCTGAC
>JBIIZY010000018.1:0-24468 GCA_044346035.1 Rhodoferax sp.
ATTTGGCTGAGGTGTTTGTAGTTCAATTGGCAACTTTGACTTGCAGGTCTAGAAGCCTTGAATGCTAAACATCCTCAGCCTCCTTATTGCGGGTGGTCATCGTTGCACTTCGTGCTTGAATCCGCCTTACCTTGCAAAGGCCTGATCTCACCAAGTTGCTGGTTCAGGTGCGTCGTGCAACAGCTGTGGACCAGCGGGAGTTGCTGCGGTGGCTAAAACACAAGTTCAAAGAGTAAGCTCTCCCGTCTCCCGGCCAAATGGACACGGCGGGGGTTTTAAGTTGCTGTGTGCCGACTTAGTTAACCTCCCGAGTTTCAACATTCCGAAAGTTAAGTCTGTTTTGTCCGCTTGTCTTTCGGCATATTTCTGAAGGTCTATCCGCCATGAACGCACGAGTCCCCACCGCACCCTTTAACGCCACTCAGGCGCTGGGCCAAGTCTCCCAAGCCTGGGACAGCAGCATCTTGGCGCAGCTGCAGGATTACATCGGCATACCCGCCAAGTCCCCCATGTTCGATGCCGACTGGCAGGCCCATGGCTACCTCGACACGGTGGTGCGCAACACCGCATCCTGGATTGAGTCGCAAAAGGTGGATGGCCTGACCTTGGAGGTGGTTCGCCTGGACGGCCGCACACCGGTGTTGTTTTTTGAAGTGGCCTCGACCCAAACCGCAACACAAACCACCGCCAGCCAGACCGTGCTGATGTACGGCCACCTCGACAAGCAGCCCGAGTTTTCCGGTTGGCGCAAGGACCTCGGTCCTTGGACACCCAAGCTAGAGGACGGCAAGTTGTACGGTCGGGGTGGTGCGGATGACGGCTACGCAGCCTACGCGGCCATCGCGGCGATCCAGGCGCTCAAAACCCAGAATGTTCCGCACCCCCGCATCGTCGGGTTGATCGAGTCGTGCGAAGAAAGCGGCTCCTACGACCTGTTGCCCTACCTCGACGCCCTGCGCCCCCGGCTGGGCGATGTGGGCCTGGTGGTCTGCCTGGATTCGGGCGCGGGCAACTACGACCAGCTGTGGCTGACCACCAGTTTGCGCGGCATGGCCAGCGGTGTGCTAAAGGTGCAAATTCTCACCGAGGGCGTGCACTCAGGCGACGCCAGCGGCTTGGTGCCGTCTAGCTTTCGCATCATGCGCCAGGTACTCGACCGGCTCGAAGACAGCGCCACCGGGCGCTTGCTACCCGCCAGCTTCCATTGCGAGGTGCCGCCCGAGCGCTTGGCGCAGGCCCAAGCCACCGCCGCTATATTGGGTGAGGAGCTGTACAAGCGCTTTCCCTGGGCGCATTACGACTGCGCTGGCTCCACCACCTTTGCGTTGCCCACCACCACCGACCCCACGCAGGCGCTGCTCAACCGCACATGGGTGCCCACGCTCAGCGTTACAGGTGCCGACGGATTTCCGGAACTGGGCAACGCTGGCAATGTGCTGCGGCCCTATACGGCTTTCAAACTGTCGCTGCGCCTACCGCCGCTGGTGGAGGCGGACCGGGCGGTGCAAGAACTCAAGGCATTGCTAGAGGACAACGCGCCTTACCAGGCCCGAGTTACGTTCGAGCGCGGTTCCGCCGCCACCGGGTGGAATGCGCCCGACACCGCACCTTGGTTACAGACCGCGCTGGACGCGGCATCGACCGCGCATTTCGGCGCGCCGTGTGGCTACATCGGGCAAGGCGGCACCATTCCTTTGATGAACATGCTCTCCGAAGGATTCCCCAAGGCGCAAATGATGGTCTGCGGCGTACTCGGACCCAAAAGCAACGCCCATGGCCCCAACGAGTTCTTGCACCTGCCCTATGCCAAAAAGCTCACCGCGGCAGTGGCCCAGGTGATTGCGCAAATGCCATGAGCGGCCCCGACCGTTCTACCCACGAGGCCAAGGACGGCAATCACCTCGCGCTCTACGACTGGGAGCCGGCACCTGGTGCGCCACAGCGGGGTGTTGTGATCGTGGTCCATGGTCTGGGCGAGCACGCAGGCAGGTACGCGCAGGTGGCCGAGCAACTCAGCAGCTGGGGATTTTGGGTGCGTGGCTACGACCAATTCGGCCATGGCGATTCGGGCGGACCGCGTGGCGGGCTGCCCCAAGACTCACGCCTGTTGGATGACCTCGCAGACATGGTGGATGCCATGCGCCAGCGCATGGCGCCCGGTGTGCCTTTGGTGTTGCTGGGCCACAGCTTGGGCGGTCTGGTGGTGGCGCGCTTTGTTGCGTTGGCGCTGCGCCCTGTGGAAGGCGCCATCCTCTCGTCGCCCGCGTTGGACCCGGGCCTGAGTCGGTTTCAGAAGATGCTGCTGGCGCTGCTGCCGCGCATTGCGCCCAACCTGCGTGTGGGCAACGGCCTCAATCCTGCGTACTTATCGCGTGACCCCGCCGTGGTACGTGCTTACTGTGCAGACCGGCGGGTGCACGACCGCATATCGGCGCGTCTTGCGCAGTTTATTGCCAGCGCGGGCCGCGCAACCCTCGCATTGGCAGGCCAATGGAGCGTGCCTACGCTGCTCATGTACGCGGGCAAGGACCGCTTGGTGGACCCACAAGGCAGCCGCGACTTTGCCAACGCGGCGCCCCAAGCGGTGCTCACCTCGGTGTGCTTTGTTGCGCAGTTCCACGAAATCTTCAACGAACCGGAAGCGCCCGAAGTGCTCGCCACCATGCGCAGCTGGCTCGACCAGCGCTTTTAAGCAGCGCGCGGGCCACCGTTGCGCCGTTGCCAACCCAGCCAACCCAGCGCCAGCGCGGTCAGCAGCACGGGCAAGAGCGAACCCAAGTTGAGTAGCGTCCAGCCTTGGGTGGTGATCAGCGCGCCCGAGGCGAACGAGGTCAGTGCCATCACCGCAAAGACGCAGAAGTTGATAGCCGCTTGCGCCCTGTCTTTCTCTTCGGGCCGGTAGGCATCCAGCGACAGCGTGGTGCTGCCGGTGAACAAGAAGTTCCAGCCAACGCCCAGCAAGAACAGCGCAATCTCAAACTGCAGCAGCGCCACGCCCGTCAGCGCCACGGCAATGCACGCCAGATTGAGCGCCACCCCCACCGCCATTACCGGCAGCACGCCAAAACGCTTGATCAGGCTACCGGTGAAAAAGCCAGGCGCAAACATGCCGATCACATGCCACTCCAGCACCAGCGCCGCATCGTCAAAGTCCAGGCCACATTGCTGCATTGCCAGCGGTGTGGCGGCCATGAGCAGGTTCATCACGCCATAGCCCAAGGCCGCTGCAGCGCAGGCCACTGCAAACACCGGCTGGCGCAATATCTCCCACAGGGGTCGCCCGGACCCGGCTTGGTGCTTTGCCACGGGTGCTGGCGCAAACACGATGCCGGCCATCAGCACCATGCCCAAAAGCGCCACACCGGCCAGCGCCAGGTAGGCGCCAACAAAGGGCGTGGTGGTCATGCTGCGGGTTTGCGCCGCCAGGTTGGGCCCTGCAATTGCGCCGATGAGCCCACCTGCTAGCACCAGCGACACCGCCTTGTCACGAAACGCGGGCAACGCAAGCTCGGCGGCAGCGAAGCGGTACAGCTGCCCGTTGGCTGCGTAGTACCCAGCCACAACCGTGGTGCCCACCAGCAGCCAAAAGTTGTGGCTGTACACCGCCCAGGCGCCCACCAACGCCGAGAAAAATGCCACCAGCAAGCCAATTTGAAATGACGTGCGGCGTCCAAAACGCGACTGGGTTTTGGCCACCAGCGAGGTGCTCAACGCACTGCCCACCACATAGCCCATCACCGGCAGCGTGGCCATCCAGCCCAGGGGCGCCATAGAGAAACCCACCAAGCCGTTGATAGCAATGAATGTGACGTTGTTCGTCAAAAACAAACCCTGGCACAGCGCCAGCAGCCACAGGTTGCGGTTCATGCCAACACCGCCAGCGCGGCCAGCGCGGCGGTCTCGGCGCGCAGCACGCGCGCGCCCAGCGACACAGCGGCAAAGCCTGCCGCAATGGCAGCGTCTTCCTCTTGCGCGCTAAGGCCACCTTCGGGCCCGGACAAAAACAATGCGGGTGCGGCTTGGTCGGCCCCACCGGATGCAACATCGTGCTGCAGCGCCAAGTTGCGCAGCGGCTTGGCACCTTCGCGCAGGGACAGCAGCAGACGCTGCGCGGGCCAAGCTGACGCGGGCTTGCCGCTGTTCACTTTGACCCACTGTGCCAGTGTCAGCAAAGGGTGCACGGTGGGCACGCGGTTGCCGCCGCACTGTTCGCAGGCAGCAATGGACACGCTTTGCCAGTGCGCTATTTTTTTGTCGGCGCGCTCGCCCGCCAGGCGCAGCACGCTGCGCTCGGTCATCAGTGGCTGGATGCTGGCTACACCGAGCTCGCTGGCTTTTTCCACCAGCCAGTCCATGCGTTCGTTGGCCGGCATGCCCACGGCCAGATGCACCACCCGCCGTGGCTCGCGCTCGACGGCGTGGTGCGCGCCGACCTGTACGCGCACATGGCTGCGACCCATGTCGGTGATGCTGGCGTCAAACTCGCCACCCACCACGCGGCTTGTTGTGCCATTGCCTCGCTCGGACAGGGGTCGGTCCCAGCCTGGCCCGTCGTTGAACAGCGTGATGGCATCCCCCGGTTGCAGGCGCAGCACCTGCACATGGCGGGCGGCACCAGCGGGCAGGTCCAGCGTCTGGCCGGTCACCAAAGCGGCAGGACAAAAAAAGCGTGGCATGTGTGGCGCGCTACACGCGGCCAAATGCAAACGCATTGGGTACCGCAATGCCATCGATTTGCTCGACCAAACGCAACAACGGTTTGAGCTCGCGGTAGCGCGCGCAGGTGGCGCGGATGTACTGAATGAAACGCGGCGTATCGGCCAGGTACTGGGGCTTGCCGTCGCGCAGCGTCAACCGTGCAAAGATGCCTGCCACCTTGAGGTGGCGCTGCAAACCCATCCACTCGACGCCGCGGTAAAACTCGCCAAAGTCATCGCCCACCGGCAGACCTACCTTGCGCGCCTTTTCCCAGTAGCGGATGGTTACGTCCAAACAAAAATCCTCTTCCCAACTCAAAAACGCATCGCGCACCAGACTGGCAATGTCGTACGTAATCGGGCCATACACCGCGTCCTGAAAGTCCAACACACCCAGCGGCGAAACAGGCAGCGCAGCACGCGCAGCGGCAAGCGTGGGGGCCATCGCGAGCGGCGCCGGGCCGTCCCAAGCCGGGAGCGCCCCCTGGGGGGGCAGCGCAGCACGCGCAGCGGCAAGCGTGGGGGCCATCACGAGCGGCGCCGGGCCGTCCCAAGCCGGGAGCGCCCCCTGGGGGGGCAGCGCAGCACGCGCGGCAAGCGTGGGGGCCATCAGGTTCCTGGGCATGAAGTCGCGGTGCACGTAGACGCTGGGCCAGCGCAGGTTGTTTTGCACGATGCAGTCAAAGGCCGTGTCCAGGGTGGCGCGCTGTGCGGCATCGAGTGTGATGTTGCGGTGCTGCGCCACGTACCACTGTGGAAACAAACCGAGTTCACGGCGCAACAGCGCATCGTCGTAGGGCGGCAGTACGCCGGGCTGCGAAGCCAATTGCCATTGCACCAGCGCATCCACCGCATGAATGTACAGGTCCAAAGGCGGCGCCGCGCTGGGGTCGATCACTTGCATCATGGTGTGGCTGCCCAGGTCGGTGAGCAGCAAGAAACCATGGGCCTCGTCCCAGGCCAGCACCTCGGGCACGCGCAGTCCCGCAGCTTGCATCAGGCGGGCCACTTTCACAAAGGGTTTGCTGTCTTCTTTGTCGGGCGGCGCATCCATGATGACCAGGCTTCCTGCTGCGCTGTCGATGCGCAGGTAGCGCCTAAAGCTCGCGTCTGCGGAGGCGCTTCGAAGGCTGGTGCGGTGCAGTTGGAAGTGGGGTTCGAGGCTGGCCAGCCACGCATCGAACTGCGATTGGCGAGCCGGATCTGCCCATTGCACCGCGGTGCCGATCGCTGCGTTGCCGGTCGCTTCGCCGGGCGGTGGCGCGGAAGTGTGGGGGGTGCTCATGGATAATCAATTCTACAAACCCCAGCGATGCCCAAGCCCCCATGCACCCCGTCCTCTGTCTTGCTGCACACCCCTCGCGGCGGCAACTATGGATGTGCTGCGTAGCGTGTGCCGGCAGCCTCTTGGGCTTGGCGGCTGGAGCGCAAACCACGCCTGTACCAGCGACGAACGAAGCCCCCGTGTTGTTGCGACCGAGCCGAGCGCTTGATCCAGCGCTAACGCCAGAGCAGCGCAGGAGCGCCCCCGTTTTTCTGCAGGGCGATTCGATGACAGGGCACACCGACTTGGATGCCGTTGTGCAGGGCGATGCCGAATTGCGCAAGGCCGATACGGTGTTGCGCGCCGATCGGTTGGAGTACGACCAAACCAGTGATGTGGCCAAGGCCATTGGCAATGTGCGCCTCAACCGTGGCGGCAATGTGTACCAGGGCCCGCGCATGGAGCTCAAGCTGGAAACGTTCGAAGGTTTTTTTGAACAACCGCGTTATCAGTTCCTGCAAAACGAGGGCCACGGCGAGGCATCGCGGGCCGAGTTCATCGACGAAGCACGCACCGTCGTTTACAACGCCACCTACACCACCTGCCGCCGCCTGCCGGGGCCCAGTTGGATGCCCGACTGGATTTTGCGTGCAGCGACGATACGTTTAGACAATGAAGAAGACGTGGGTGTCGCTGAGGGTGCTTACCTCAGCTTCAAGGGCGTGCCGCTCTTGCCGGTGCCCGCAATCAGTTTCCCGCTGTCGGAGAAACGAAAGTCTGGACTGCTGCCCATCTCGCTGGGCATTGACAACGTCAACGGTTCAGAAGTTACAGCTCCTTATTACTGGAACATTGCGCCCAACCGCGACGCAACTTTCTCGCCGATGTTGATGACCAACCGCGGTGTGGATGTGGGTGCCCAGTTCCGCTACCTAGAGCCCCGCTACCAGGGCGACGTCCGCTTGCATTACATGCCCGACGACGCCTTGCGCAGCGCCGACAGATGGTCACTGGGCTGGGCGCACAGCGCCACGGTAGACACGGGGCTGGATGCGCTCGCACCGGTGGGCGTGTCCCTCAACATCAACCGGGTGAGCGACAACGACTATTGGCGCGACTTCACCCGTTCGAGCTCCAGCGTCACGCAACGCTTGTTGCCAGCGCAGGCCCAGGCGCGCTGGTCGGGCGGTGATGCGAGCGGCACAGTGCACCTGCTGCGCTGGCAAACCTTGCAGGATGTGAGCGCCCCGATTGTTCCGCCTTACGACCGCCTGCCGCAGCTCACCTTGCGTTACGCGCCGCAAGTTTGGTCGGGGCTGGATTGGTCAGTCGATGCGGATTTCACACAGTTTGAAGCTGACCGCGCACGCACCTTGCAACCCAACGCCCAACGCAGTTTTGCACTGTTGCAAGTGAGCCGGCCGGGCTGGAGACCACAAGGATTTTTTACCCCAAAGCTCCAACTGCATGCATCCACCTACCAGTTCGACGGACTGCTTGGAGACGGGTCGGGCAGCGCCAGCCGCGTGGTGCCTACCTTGAGTGTGGACAGCGGTTTGGTGTTTGAGCGCGAGACCCGTTGGGGCGTGCGCGACATGGTGCAGACCTTGGAGCCAAGGGCGTTTTATGTCTTCACCCCGTACCGTGACCAAAGTCATCTGCCCAACTACGATACCGCCGTAAACGACTTCAACTTTGCCAGTATCTTCACAGAAAACACCTTCGCTGGACACGACAAGATCGCTGACAACCACCTCGTGACCCTGGGCCTGACCACGCGGTTTTTGGAAACACAGACGGGCGCCCAGTTGGCCCGTTTTGGCGTGGCGCAGCGCCTGCGCTTTGAGGACCAGCGTGTCACCATTGACAACAACACACCACCTTCTGTGGCCGGCATCAGCGATGTACTCTTGGGTGCAACGGCCAACCCCAGCGCGCAGTGGGCGGTAGATTCCACCGTGCAGTACAACCCGAAAACCGACCAGTCCGAGCGGGCCACCGTCGGGCTGCGTTACCAGCCAGGCCCCTACCGAATTCTCAACCTGGCCTACCGCTACCAGCGTGAGAACAGCGAGCAGCTCGATACCAGTTGGCAGTGGCCCATCAACAACCTGTGGGGCGACCGCGGCCAAGACCTTGGTGCAGGACGCGGCCAGGGCGAGGGCAGGTACTACGCCGTCGGGCGGTTGAACTACAGCATCAACGAGCAGCGCATGGTCGACTCGGTGCTGGGTGTCGAATACGATGCGGGCTGCTGGCTGGGCCGTGTGGTGATTTCCCGCACCCAGACCAGCCGAGTGACTGCAACCCAGCGGATCATGTTTCAGCTGGAGTTTGTGGGCTTTACCCGCCTAGGGATAGACCCCCGAAGCACCTTGACACAGAGTATTTCGCGTTACCAAAATTTGCGCGATCCACGTAGCAGCGGCAGCGCCAGCCGCTTTAGCAATTACGACTAAACATCACCATGAAACACCAGTTGTGGGCCTTGGCCCTTGCGGCATGCGGCCTGTGCCAAGTCCAAGCAGTGCATGCGCAGCGCGCGGTGCAGGCGGACTTCATCGTCGCCTTGGTCAACTCCGAGCCCATTACCAACAACGATTTGCGCGCGGCAGTTGCGCTGCTCAGGGAGCAGCTTGCCGCGCAGCGCCAGCCCATGCCCGCGCCCGACGAGCTGCGCCAAGCCGTGCTGGAGCGCTTGATCAATGAGCGCGCGCAGCTCCAAACCGCCAAGGAAGTGGGTATCCGCATCGACGAGAGTGCCGTCGATGTTGCAGAACAAAACATCGCCCGTCAGAACCAATTGGATGTGGCAGGGCTTCGTAAAAGTCTGCTTGCGGAGGGCGTTGATCCCCAGGCGTTTCGGGCGCGTGTGCGCGACCAGCTGGTGCTTGCACGCTTGCGTGAGCGCGAGGTCGACTCCCGCATCCGTGTGACAGATGGCGACGTTGACCGCTACCTCAGTGACCTCCAGGCCAAGAACGCCGACCCTCTCGTGCAGGAAATCAACATCGCGCAGCTGTTGGTTGCGGTTCCCGAGAACGGCACCCCAGACCAGATTGCTGGCTTGCGCACCCGTGCCCAAGGCCTTTTGCAGCGGGCGCGTGCGGGGGAGGATTTTGCGGTGTTGGTGGAGCAGTTCTCGGATGCGCCTAAGGCCAACGGCGGCCAAATGGGATTGCGCCGCGGTGAGCGATATCCGCCTTTGTTTCTGGATGCGGTTCGCAATGTCCCGGTGGGCGCTGTCTCCGAGGTCTTGCAATCTGGCGCAGGTTTTCATATTTTGAAGGTGGTCGAGCGCCGGGCTGGCACCCCCACAGTGAGCGTGGTGCAAAGCAGGGCGCGCCACATCCTGCTGCGCACCTCGCCCGAACTCAGCCAGGGCGCAGCCATCGAGCGTTTGTTGGCCTTGCGCCAGCGCGTTGTGTCGCGCCAATCAGACTTTGCTGCTTTGGCGCGCGAGTTTTCGCAGGATGGTAGTGCTGCACAGGGCGGCGACTTGGGTTGGGCGAGCCCGGGCATGTTTGTTCCAGAGTTTGAAGAGGTGATGAACCAACTCGGCAGCATGGAAATCAGCCAACCGCTGGTTTCGCGTTTTGGAGTTCACCTTGTTCAGTTGCTAGAACGCCGCAGGATGGAACTTAGCCCAAGCGAGATGCGCGAGTTTGTGCGCAACACCCTGCGCCAAACCCGCACCGAAGAGGCCTATGCCAATTGGTCCCGCGATATCCGAGGCCGTGCGTTTGTCGAGCTGCGCGAGCCGCCGCTCTGAACCATGAAGCACGTCGCGCGCAAGCGCTTTGGCCAACACTTTCTATCGGACCAGGCCACCATTGACGCTTTGGTGCGGGCCATCAGTCCGCACGCGGGCGATCGCATGGTGGAGATCGGCCCCGGACTGGCGGCCCTGACGCAACCGCTGGTGGAGCGCTTGGGACACCTCACCGTCATTGAACTGGACCGCGATTTGGCGCAGCGCCTGCGAGACCATCCGCATCTCACGGTGGTGGAGTCCGATGTGCTCCAGGTTGCGTTTGATGACTTGCCTGCATCCCCCGTGAGCGCACCCTCGGGCGATGGCGAGGCCCTGGCCCGACGGCGGTTGCGGGTTGTTGGCAATCTGCCATACAACATTTCAACCCCTATTCTTTTTCATCTCCTGGCGTTCGCCGATGGCATCGAAGACCAGCACTTCATGCTGCAAAAAGAGGTGGTGGACCGCATGGTCGCTGCGCCTGCCACCGCAGCCTACGGCCGCTTGACGGTGATGCTGCAGTGGCGCTATGCGATGGAGGCTGTGCTTGCGGTCCCGCCTGAGTGTTTCGACCCGCCGCCGCGGGTCCACAGTGCGGTGGTACGCATGGTGCCCCATGCTGCGCCCCAGGCGCTTGCGGTCGATCTTCTGGGTGAGTTGGTGCGGGTGGCGTTTGGGCAAAGGCGCAAACTGTTGCGCCATACCCTGGGTCGCTGGTTGGAGGAGAAAGGCTTTGCGGGCCGATTTGATCTACAGCGCCGCGCCGAAGAAGTTACTGTGCAAGACTACGTGGGCTTGGCACAGCAGGTAGGCGCAAGCCTTTAACACCTACTTGTGCAGCCCGCCGCTTGTGGTGAATCAAGGGCGGGCGTGCGCAGTGCAATTGGGTGGCGCTGTTTATGCGGCGGCCAACCAATAGCCGGCATTGAAGGGGCTGCTCATGCGCAGCGCCAAGGGCGATACGTCAACAAGCTTGTCCGTTGGCATTTTTTCCCCGGTTTCAGTTACCAAATCAATGCCTGACATGGTTTGTACCCCCGAGTGATCGCTGCTAGCCTCGTTAGCCCGTTCTGCTTGGCTGGTTTGTGCAGAACGGGCTACAGAAAAGAATAGAAGCATCGGAAGGGTATCTTCCTGTCCCCCCAGTAGTCGGCCGTGTCGCGGAAGATATCCAAGAGTTGCTCACGCGCCTCTTTGTCGAACTTGGCATTGGCAGGAATATGTTCTAGGACAGAAATAAAACCCGGTTGCGGCCCCGACTTGTAGACCGGGTCGGTCAGGCTGTCGTACAGGGCATCGAAGTTTTTTCCTACCTGGGTCGGCAGCATGAACTGCTGGCCGATCAGGTCCAGCACATCTTGCTTGGACTGCGCGTTGGCGAGGTTGGCGTACAAAAAGTGGTGTCCCAAGCCCCGCGCCGCTTCCTGAAGGTCGTGCACCCGGAAGGCGCGTATCGATTGAACGATATTGGTTCTGACGGTTCGAAGTGGCATATCCATCCCCGATTCTCTTTCTTAAAGTACAAAAAAACTAAGGCACGATCCGGCGAAAACTCGCGTAATGATCGGCCGTGTAGTAGCACGCATCGGGTGCCTTTGGGGCACCGCCACACACAATTCTTCTTGCCCCGCGGGTCTTCGCTTTGGGCGTTCTTACGGTGTACTCACGGTAGTAGCCCCGCGGGTGGAGGGGCAACAAGCGCTCTCGGTTTGCGAAGACTGTGCCGTCTTTCTCATAGGGAAAAGGACCCCCTTGGTGTATCAGCTGGTAGGTTTCCCGGCCCTGCTCGGGCAACTTGCCAAGCGCAATGGTCTCCGTGAAAACCCTTGGATGCTCTTCCACCGCGAAGCCTGAAACCAACCCAACAGCAGCAACCGCCATCAAGCCAGTAAGTACTAACTTAACAACTCTACTGCCCACTTGTAAGCCCCAGCGTGTTCGCAAGTATTCGCAAAAAACCCAAGGCGCGAGTGTCGCGTATTCGGCCCAATAAAGCAACACCCTGCCCGTTAAAGTGGCAGGGCTTACCCTCTAAAAAGCGCCCACGCCCTGGCGCTTTTTGGGACGCTTTAGGCCCGCGTGGCGTTGGCGTCGGCGACCGTTAGGGCCGTCATATTGACAATACGTCGCACCGTCGTGCTGGCGGTGAGGACATGCACCGGCTTGGCCGCGCCCAGCAGCACCGGCCCGATGGCGATGTTGCCCCCGGCTGCGGTCTTGAGCAGGTTGTAGGCAATGTTTGCCGCGTCGATGTTGGGCATCACCAGCAAGTTGGCATTGCCCTGCAGGGCGCTGTTGGGCATCAGCACTTTGCGCGCTTCGCCGTCGAGCGCCAGGTCGCCGTGCATCTCGCCATCCACTTCCAGCCAGGGTGCTTCACGCTGCAGCAAGGCCAAAGTCTTGCGCATTTTGACGGCGCTGGCCTCGTTGCTGCTACCGAAGTTGGAGTGGCTCAACAGCGCGACCTTGGGGTTGACACCAAAGCGCAGCATCTCCTCAGCGGCCATGACGGTGATCTCGGACAACTCCTCGGCGGTGGGGTCGTAGTTCACATGGGTATCGACGATGAACACCTGGCGCCCGGGGAGCATCAGTCCATTCATGCAGGCGTAAATCGGCACATCCTGCTGCGTGCTCGGGCTGCCGTCGGGGCGCTTGCCGATGACCTGGTCGATGTAATGCAAGTGCAAGGCGGTGGTGCCCCAGGTGCCGCAGATCAGGCCGTCCACATCGCCCTTGTGCAGCAGCATGGAGCCGATCAAGGTCAGGCGCCTGCGCATCTCGATCTTGGCCACTTGCACCGTGATGCCCTTGCGCTCGGTCATGCGGTGGTAGGTTTGCCAGAAGTCGCGGTAACGGTGGTCTTGCTCCACATTGACCACCTGGTAATCCACGCCTTGTTTGAGACGCAAACCAAACTTCTCGATGCGCTCGGCAATGATGGCAGGGCGGCCAATTAACGTGGGCATGGCAAGGCCCTCATCGACCACGATCTGGGCCGCGCGCAGCACCCGCTCGTCTTCGCCTTCGGCATATGCCACACGCTTTTTGAGCGCCTTCTTGGCCGCCGCAAAGATGGGCTTCATCATCGAACCCGAGGCGTAGACAAAGCTTTGCAGGCGCTCACGGTAGGCTTCGATATCGGTCACCGGCCGCAGGGCCACGCCGCTGTCGGCAGCGGCCTGGGCCACGGCGGGCGCGATCTTCATCATCAGACGCGGATCGAAGGGCTTGGGGATGAGGTACTCGGGGCCGAACGCGAGTTGTTCGCCCACGTACGCGGCGGCGACCACTTCGCTTTGTTCTGCCTGCGCCAGCTCAGCAATTGCATGCACTGCTGCAATTTCCATCTCTAGCGTGATGGTGGACGCGCCTGCGTCCAAGGCACCACGGAAGATGTAGGGAAAGCACAGCACGTTGTTGACTTGGTTGGGGTAGTCGGTGCGGCCGGTTGCCATGATGGCGTCGCTGCGCACGGCCTTGACCTCCTCGGGCAAGATCTCCGGTGTGGGGTTGGCCAAGGCGAAGATCAGCGGGTTGGGGGCCATGGTTTTGACCATGTCGGGTTTGAGCACGCCACCTGCCGACAGGCCCAGGAAAATGTCTGCGCCCGCAATCACATCGCGCAGCGTGCGCGCATCGGTCTTTTGGGCGAACACCGCTTTGTCATCGTCCATGAGTTCGGTGCGTCCCTCGTACACCACGCCCGCGAGGTCCGTCACGAAGATGTTTTCACGCGGGATCCCCAGCTTGACCAGCAGACCCAGGCAGGCCAGCGCTGCAGCGCCCGCACCCGAGGTCACCAGCTTGACGTGCTTTGGGTCTTTGCCCACCACCTTGAGGCCATTGAGCATGGCTGCGCCCACCACGATGGCGGTGCCGTGCTGGTCGTCGTGGAAGACCGGAATCTTCATACGCTCGCGCAGCTTGCGCTCAACATAAAAGCAGTCTGGCGCTTTGATGTCCTCGAGGTTGATGCCGCCAAAGGTGGGCTCCAGCGAAGCAATGATGTCAACCAGTTTGTCGAGGTCTTGCTTCTCGTTGATCTCGATGTCAAACACATCGATGCCCGCAAACTTCTTGAACAGTACCGCCTTGCCTTCCATCACCGGCTTGGCGGCCAGCGGACCGATGTCGCCCAAGCCCAGCACCGCAGTGCCGTTGGTGATCACCGCCACCAAATTGCCTCGGCTGGTGTACTTGAACGCGTTGTTGGGGTCCTTGACGATTTCCTCGCAGGGAGCGGCTACGCCCGGCGAGTAGGCAAGCGCCAAATCGTGTTGGTTGACCAGCTGCTTGGTGGCGGCGATGGCGATCTTGCCGGCTGTAGGAAACTGGTGGTACTCCAACGCAGCCCGACGCAGTTCAGCGCGTTTTTCGGGGGTGTTAGACGAACCCGCTGGGCTGCCGGCGGAAGATTCTTGGGTCATCGTGTGTCCTCTGCATGGGAGGCGTTTGCGCAGGCGCAGCCCCACTTTGGTCTAGGGCTGTGGATTGTAGACCCCGCACTTTGCGGGGCTGGGCGCGTAGCACCAGGCTCGCCAACGCCAACGCCAACGCCAATGACAATGACAATGACAATGACAATGACAATGACAAGGCGCGCCGCGCCCTATAGCACCGTGGATTTGCCCAGCTCCATGCGGCGTGCGGTCTGCGTGCCGGTGAGCACAAAGCCGCGTTGCACACCCTGCACGTCGACGAATCGCCAGGCACCTGCGCCCTGCGCTTCGCTGTCGGCCACCCAACCACCAACCGTTGCGGGATGCGGTGCGGCCACCACGATGGGCAGCGCCGGGGTTTTGATGGTCACGGGCATCAGGGGGAACGCCAAAGCCGTGGGCTGACCGGCCAGGCCGGCAGCGAGTGCGCGCGCCGCGCTCATGATGGGCATGACGTAGGGCAGCGTGCGCTGGCCGGCTACCGCGTACTGTGCGCAGTCGCCCAAGGCGTAGACGTGCTGCGCAGAGGTTTGCAGATACGCATCTACCACGATGCCGCGCTCGCATGCCAAGCCTGCGGCGGCGGCCAAGGCGGTGTCGGCGCGCAGACCAATGGCACTGAGCACCGCGTCGGCCGGCACCAGGCTGCCATCTGACAGCGTGACCGCCAGCGTGGCGCCCGCCGCGCTGTCAACCGCCTGCACCGTGCGACCCAGGTGCCAGTGGGCACCCAGCGCATGCAGCGCGTTTTGCAACGCCACGCCTGCGGCTTCGGGTAGCAGCGCCGCCAAGGGGCGCGGGGACGGATCCACGATGTGCACCTGGTGCCCGGCTTGCAACAAGTCGTTGGCGAACTCGCAGCCAATCAGCCCCGCGCCAACCAACACCACGGTTTTTGCTGCGCCCATGCCCACACCAATGCCTGTGGCACTGCTTGGGGCACCGCCCGCAACAGTGTTCGCAACAGCGCCTGCCCCCAGGGCCTTGTAAAACGCCGCAAAGTCGGCCAGGGAGTTCACCACCTTGATGCGTTCGGTGGCATTGCCTTGCACCGGTGCGCGGATGGGCTGTGCGCCGGTGGCCAGCACCAACTGGCTGTACGGCACAGTGGACGCAACACCGTTGGTGAGAACCTGCACCGTCTTGGCAGCTGTGTCGATCTGCGTGGCCTGCGTATGCGCCAGCAACGTGACACCCAGTGTCTCCGCCATCTTGGCGGCCGGGGTGCTGACGAGCTGCTCGGGCGTGCGCTTCTGGGCGAAGGCGTTCGAGAGCGAGGGCTTGGCATAAAAGTCACCGTTGTCGGTGGTGACCACCACCACGGGCGTGGTCGTGTCGAGCTTGCGAAACTCGCGCACCGTAGTCCAGCCGGCCAGGCCGGCGCCGATGATGGTGATGGGTTGCATGCGATCAGACCTCGACGACTTCAAAGTCCGCCTTGGCCACACCGCAGTCCGGGCAGGCCCATGTCTCGGGCACATCGGCCCACAGCGTGCCGGCGGCAATGCCGTCTTCGGGGCGCCCCGCTGCTTCGTCGTACACAAATCCGCAAACAACACAAACGTAGGTTTTCATCTTCAGGTGCTTTCAAAAAATTGACGGGACATTAGGCGCTCACTTTGGCGAGCTGGGCCTGGTAGTGCTTGGCATGCCGTTCCTCGACCTTGGCCAGGGCGGCAAACCTTTTCTGTGCCTTCTCCAGGGTGGCTTTGAATTGTGCCGCGTGGAGTTTGCTCTCGGCGATTTGCTCTTGCATCTCGGCCGCGGCTGCCGCGTTGCCCTCAAGCTCAGCGGTCTTGCGAAAGCCGGGGTACATCTCGGTGTACTCGTAGGTCTCGCCGTCGATGGCAATTTGCAGCGCTTTGGCCGGCGTCATGGTTTCCTTGGGGTAGAGCAGATCAAGGTGGCCAAAGGCGTGCATGACTTCTTGGTCGGCGGTCTCTTCAAAAGTGCGTGCCGTGTCTTCGTCGCCCATGGCGCGCGCCAGCTTGGCGAAGTAGCGGTACTTGATGTGCGCCATGGACTCGCCGGCAAAAGCGGCCTCCAGGTTGGCGATGGTTTTGATCTCGGGGCGTGCTTGCGTCGTCATGGTGTGTTCCTGTGGGTTGGAATAGTTGGTCGGAATGTCTTGCAAAACAGCGCCGATGGTAGGCCGCGGGCCGTGGTGTGGCCAATCGATTGTGGCTAAGGACGCGATAGCTTCTGTGCGCCAACCGGCATTGCACCTGCAGCGCCCAGCCGACGCAGTTGCAGCGCCGCGCCACGCCCATGCCGTGGTTTGGTCGCACAAGCCGCAGGAGTCGATCATGGTGAAATAGGCGGCCAGTGGCCAGCAGCCGCTGCGCCCACTTTCCGGGGATTTAAATGCACTACAAGATTGGCTCCAAACCCTGTCTGCCGCCGCGCGCGGGCAGCCACACCACAGCTCCTGCGCTGACCCACGCACAGGAGCGCGTCCATGCACTATGACTTGGTGGTAATCGGCGGTGGCTCCGGTGGCGTGCGCGCGGCCCGCATTGCCGCAAGCCACGGCGCGCGCGTGGCCTTGGTCGAGCAATACCGGATGGGTGGCACCTGCGTCATCCGCGGTTGCGTTCCAAAGAAGCTCATGGTGTACGCATCGCGATTTGCCCAGGAGTTTGAAGAAGCAGCAGGATTTGGTTGGACCGTGGGCGCGCCCAGCTTTGATTGGACGCAACTCAAAGCCCGGCGCGACGCAGAAGTGACGCGCCTTGAAGCCATTTACCGCGGCAACCTAGTTAAGGCCGGCGTGACCTTGTTCGACGCGCGCGCCGTGTTGCAAGGTCCCAACCAGGTTCGCTTGACTGATGGCACCGTGTTGGATGCGGCCACCATTTTGGTCGCCACTGGAGGCTGGCCCGATGCCGGGCCGTCCGTGCCGGGGCACGATTTGGCAATCGATTCCAACGGCTTTTTTGAACTGGAGCAGCAGCCCCGGCGGGTGGTGGTGCAGGGCGCAGGTTACATCGCGCTGGAGCTGGCCTGTGTGTTGCGTTTGCTGGGCAGTGACGTGACGGTGGTGTTGCGTGGACCGCAGATCCTGCGTGGCTTTGACGACGAGTTGCGTACGCACCTCGAACAAGAACTCACTGGCTTGGGCATCCGCCTTCTGCCAGGCCACAGCATCACCCACATCCAACGCGCGGGCGATGGCGCAGACCCGTCTGCGCCAGGAACCTTGCATGCAAGCACCGCGCACGCCGCTGGCACGGAGGTGCTGGAGGCCGACTGTGTGCTGCGCGCCCTGGGTCGCAAACCCAACACCCAGGGCCTGGGCTTGGAGGCGCTGGGCGTGGTACTGGATGCGGCCGGTGCCGTCGTGGTCGATGCCCACTCGCGCAGCTCGGTGCCTTCCGTCTACGCGGTGGGCGATGTGACCAACCGCGTCAACCTTACCCCCATGGCCATCCGCGAAGGGCACGCATTTGCGGACAGCCTGTTCGGCAAAACGCCGCGTGTGGTGGACCACACCCTGGTGCCCAGTGCGGTATTCACCACGCCCGAGCTTGGCACCGTGGGCCTCACCGAAGAACAGGCGTTGCAACAGTACCCGCAGCTCGACGTGTACCGCACCGTGTTTCGCCCGATGAAGGCCACGCTCTCGGGCCACACCTCCAAGGTGTTTTTCAAGCTCTTGGTGGACCGCGTGAGCGACCGCGTGCTGGGCTTCCATGCCGTGGGCCCGGACACCGGCGAGATGGCGCAGCTGGTGGGCGTGACCCTGCAACTGGGCGCCACCAAAGCTGCTTTTGACGCCACGCTGGCGGTACACCCCACCGCCGCCGAAGAGCTGGTCACCCTGCGCACACCCGCCGTGCGCCACAACCTCTGAGCCCGCACAACATTCCCATGGACATGCATTTACACAGCCACCGGCGTGGCGCTTTGTTGGTATTTGGTTCGGCAGCGGTCTGGAGTTTTGGTGGCGCGATTGCGCGCACCTTGCAGATCACCGACAGCTGGGCCATCGTGTTTTGGCGCTCGGTGTTTGCCGCCGCGTTTTTGCTGGCTTTCATGCTGTGGCGCGACGGGCCGCGCGCCACCGCGCAAAGCTTTCGCAGCATGGGCCTGCCGGGCTTGGGCGTGGCGCTGTGCTTTGCCACCGCATCCACGGCATTCGTGGTGGCACTGGCCTACACCACGGTGGCCAATGTGTTGCTCATGCAAGCGGGCGTGCCCTTGTTGGCCGCGCTGATGACCTACCTGCTGTTTGGCGAGCGCATTGCGGGCGCCACCTGGGCTGCCATTGCGGCGGTGATTGCTGGCGTGGGCATCATGGTCTCGGGCTCGCTGGGCGGACACGTGTCGCCAATAGGCGATGGCTTGGCGCTGCTGGTGGCGGTGGTGTTTGCGAGTGCCACAGTTATCACCCGCCGCCACGCCGATGTGCGCATGATGCCTGCGGTGTGCACCGGCACCCTCATCGCCGCCGTGGTGGCTTCTACGCTGGCAGCGCAGTTCACCATAGGCGTGGCCGACACGGTGCTGCTGTTCTTGTTCGGCGCGATGAATTTGGGGCTGGGCTTGGCCATGTTTGTCACCGGCGTGCGGCTCTTGCCCTCGGCGCTGGCTGCACTCATCGGTGTGGCCGAGCCGGTGCTGGGGCCGTTGTGGGTGTGGCTGTTCCACGGCGAGCTGCCCGGGGCGCGCACGCTGGTGGGTGGTCTGGTGGTGTTTGTGGCGCTGTTGGCCCACCTGGGCTGGCAGTTCCGGCAGCAAAGCAAAGCGCCCGCCAGCCCATGAAATGCGCACGTAATTCCCTGCACCAGGCGCGCTGCTACGCCACCCCGCGCAACTTCCATAACAGCCAAAGCAAGCGCCAAAGCAGCCGCCCGCGCACGCGCTAGAGTGCCCTCCTCCATGCCAACCGGAACCCCAAGCACCACCGACGCACTACCCACCGTGATGCACGCGGTGGTCACCACGGGCGTGGGTGGCTTTGAGCGGCTGGTGTTTAAAGAGGTGCCTGTGCCCGTGCTGCAGCCTGGTGAGGTACTGCTGCAGGTGCTGGCAGCGGGCCTGAACAACACCGACATCAACACCCGCGTAGGCTGGTACGGCACGGCGCTTGATGCTGGACCACGCGCCGAAGGCACGCCCACCGAAGGCAGGCCCATGGGAGCACAACCCCATGCGCCTGTAGCCAGAGGTGCTGGGGCCAGCGCGCCCGTTGCCGGCTGGAACGGCGCCACCCCGTTTCCGCTGATCCAGGGCGCGGATTGCTGTGGCCGCGTGGTCGCGTTGGCGCCCGATGTGGCGTCGGCAGCAGCTTCACCCGCCTTGGGCCAGCGCGTGCTGGTTCGCGCGTGCATGCGGGTGGCTGGCTTTGGCGCGCCCGACACCCGCTGGCTGGGCACCGACTTCGATGGCGCGTTTGCTCAGTACGTCAAGGTGCCGGCCTCCGAGGTGTTTGCAGTGGATTGCAACTGGAGCGACGCCGAGCTGGCCACCATTCCCTGCGCCTACGGCACCGCCGAGAACATGCTGCAACGTGCGGCGGTCAGCGCGGCAGACCACGTGCTGGTCACTGGCGCGTCCGGCGGTGTGGGCTCTGCGGTGGTGCAACTTGCCAAGCGCCGCGGCGCGTGGGTCACGGCGGTTACCAGCCGATCCAAGCGAGACGCTGTCCGTGCGTTGGGGGCAGACGTGGTGCTGTGCCGAAAGGACGATCTGCAGCTGCAATTCTCCGAGGTCCGCAGTGGCAACCGTGAAAGCGGCGCAGGCGGTGACCGTGTTGCTGGGCACGGTGCTGGCCTTGCCGAAACTGGTGGTGATATGGCCAGCCGCGCCGTGGATGTGGTGGTGGACAACGTGGCCGGCGACGGTTTTGCGGCGCTGCTTGGGTTGCTGCGCCGGGGCGGCCGTTATGTGTCCTCGGGTGCAATTGGCGGCGCGCACGTGGGCTTGGACATGCGCGCGTTCTACCTCAAAGACCTCACACTCTTGGGCTGCACCGCTTGGGATGCGGCGGTGTTCCCGTCTCTGGTCGGCTACATCGAACGCAATGAAATCCGCCCGTTGCTTGCGGGCACCTTCGCGTTGCACGACCTGGCCCGCGCGCAGCAGGCTTTTTTGGAAAAACGGCAGATGGGGAATTGGGTGGTGGTGCCGGGAGAGGGTTAGCGTTTCAGTTGTTATCAACCAGTTGTAGTGCAATACAAGACCCAAACGGCCGATCGGATACGTAATGTATGACGGGATGCACCGTGAGTACTGCCCGTGGGAAGCTAAAAGCACTCTATTGTCGTGCTCGCCATCCTTGTTCATTGGAAAGGCCAAAACGTAAATTTCCGGTAACGACTGGGCCACTTGGCATGCCAATGACACCACCCATGTTCTTGGCGTAGCGGACGTAATGTACCGAGTCAGCAGTTACCTCAATCTCCACTTTCCCGGAGGGGTAGGCTGGCATGAACAGCACTGACTCACGCACCGACACGATGTATCGGCCAGCAGGTAGGCGCAAGCACAGAGTGTCGCCAACGCCTAGCTGTCCAACTTGCTCCTCACCAACATAGATAAACGGCTTCTCTGGATTAAGTGAGTGAAACACGGTTTGCGTCCGGTACACGTGGACACTGCAACGCCCCCCTTCGACTAACGCGCTGGGTGATTTCGTTGGGGCAGTTGCGCAGGCACTCAAAAGCAAGAAGACGGACAGAGAAAGTAACTTGATATTCATGACTACAAAGTGGTTTAGCGGTTGAAATCAACACCCTGAGCGGTGCTTCGCGCAGTCCGGTGTGGTGATGGGTAGCCTCAAACGACGTAAAAATGATAGTGCGCTCCCTTGTCAGAAGCGCATCACTTTTTGGGAATTGAGTTGTGTTGCCAGGGGTGGGTTGAATCCTCACAGCAAACCCGACAGAAACCCATTGGCAGGCTTTTTCAACACCAATTGGGCTGTGTTGGCCGTTTGTCAACGCATTACGAATAAGCCAGCGTTCCGAGCGCGCCCTGACTGCATCAATCTTGCCACTCACCCCCGCATCAAGGCCTCAATCGCATCCACCTCCACCGGCACGCCCCGGCTGATGAGTTCGCAGCCGGTGGGGGTGACGATGGCGTCGTCTTCAATGCGGATGCCGATGTGGTGGAACTGCTCAGGCACGCCGGGTGCGGGGCGCACGTAGATGCCGGGCTCGATGGTCAGCACCATGCCGGGTTGCAAAATGCGCGCAGGTCGGTTGACCAGCGTCTCGCCGGTGAGCGCGTCCTTGCGCTCGTGGCGAATGCCCAGCTCGGTGGGCTCGGTGTAGGCGCCGCAGTCGTGCACGTCCATGCCCAGCCAGTGGCCGGTGCGGTGCATGTAGAACTGAAAGTAGGCACGCTTTTCGATCACGTCGTCCAAGGTGCCTACGGTGTTCTTGTCGAGCAAACCCACATCCAGCATGCCCTGCGCCAACACCTTGACGGTGGCTTCGTGCGGGTCGGTGAAGCGGGCGCCTGCGCGGGTGGCCGCCACCGCCGCGTGCTGCGAGGCCAGCACCAGTTCGTAGAGCGCGCGCTGCGGCCCGGTGAACTTGCCGTTGGCCGGGAAGGTGCGGGTGATGTCGGAGGCGTAGCCGTCGAGCTCGCAGCCCGCGTCGATCAGCACCAGATCGCCGGAACGCACCAGCCCGGCATCGGCGCGGTAGTGCAGCACACAGGCATTGGCGCCTGCGGCGACGATGGAGCCGTAGGCCGGGTACTGCGAGCCGCCTGCCCGAAAGGCGTGCAACAGCTCGGCATCGAGGTGGTACTCGCGCACCTCTTTGCCTTCGCGCAGCATGCGCGCACAGGTTTGCATCGCCCGGATGTGGCCGGTGGCGCTGATGGCGCAGGCGCGGCGCATGGTGTCTTGCTCGGCAGCGTCTTTGAGCAATCGCATCTCATCGAGCACGGCGCACAAGTCGCGCTGCTGGCTGGGACACAGCGCGCCAAAGCGCACCCGGGCGCGCAGCGCGTTGAGCCATCCATCCACCCGTGTTTCCAGCCCTTTGTGCGTGGCAAATGGGAACCACACGGCATCGCGGCCGTCGAGCAGGGCGGGCATGTGCGCGTCTAGCGCGGTCACCGGGTAAGCGGCGTCAACGTGCAAGGCTGCCGGTGCCGCGTCGGGCCCCAGGCGCACGCCGTCCCAGATTTCGCGCTCCAGGTCTTTGGGCTGGCAAAACAGCGTGGTCTTTCCGTCGCCGGTAATCACCAGCCAGGCGTGGGGTTCGGTAAAGCCGCTCAAGTAGAAGAAGTAGCTGTCGTGGCGGTACAAAAAGTCGCTGTCACGGTTGCGCTGCTGCTCAGGTGCGGTGGGCAGGATGGCAATACCGTTGGGGCCGATGTGTTGCGCCAAGGTGGCGCGGCGGGCGGCGTGGTGGGATGGGTTCATGGCGCGCTCAGGTGGATCGTGGGTGGGTTGGAATTGGCACGGCCGCATTGAGCTGCTCCAGCCGCTGCGGCGTACCGACGTCGGTCCAGCGGCCAGTGTAAAGCTCGGCGCTGACCCTGCCGTGGTCCATGGCGGCACGCAGCAAGGGCGCCAGCGCCGCTTTGTGGCCCTGCGGGTTGCCGGGTGGTATGTCGGTCCAGGGGGACAGGAACAAGGCTTTGCGGTACAGGCCCATGGTGGAGTAAGTCCAGCGCGCGGTGTCTGGCTGCGCGGGGTTGGGTGGCAGGTTGAGCGCCAGCCCGGTCGTGCGGTCCAGGCCAAAGTCGCCGCGCGGGTTGTGCTCCGGGTTGGGTACGAGCCACAGGTGGGCCAGCATGCTGCCCTCTTGAAAGCGGCGCACCGCGTCGGTGCTGAACACAAAGTCCGGCGCATAAACGTCACCGGCAGCCACCCAGAACACATCGGCCAGCAGCGGCAGGGCCCGGCTGATGCCACCGGCCGTCTCCAGCGCAAAGCCAAAGTCGCGCCCCTCGTGCGAGTAACGCAGCGCGTCCCCAAAGTGTTGCTCGATTTTCTCGCCCAGCCAGGCGGTGTTGGCCAGCACGTCGCTTACACCGCCAGCGGCCAGTGCGTCCAGGTGCCAGTCCAGCAAAGGCTTTCCGTGTACGCACAGCAGCGGCTTGGGCAAGTGGTCGGTGAGCGGGCGCATGCGCTCGCCGCGACCGGCCGCCAGCAGCATGGCGCGCGCGGGGGAGCGCGGTGGTTGCGGGACGTTTGGGGCGGCAGGTGCAGTGGCGTGCGGCATGGGCATTGTGAGCATAGCCCAAGGTCGTGGCCCAGCACATGCCCCGCCCAGTATCATGGCGCCCCATTGCACAAGGAGCGCACCATGGCGGGCCCGCACACGCACCAACTGCAGCGCCCGCCCTGGGTGTTGCGAAGCCTGCGCAGCCTGCTTTTGCTGGGCTTGGCGCTGCTGGCGTTGGGCTTGGTGCTGGGCAGCGGCGAGTGGGCGGCGCGGCGCGAGTTACAGAGCCAAACTGCGGCCACCCAAAACCGCATCGACTTGCAGACCCAAGCTTTGCGCGGCTTGGTTGCGCGCTACAAGCACATCCCCTTTACCACCGCCCGGTACGCCGATATCGCTGCGGTGTTGCAAGCGGGTGCGTCGCCAGCGCTGGCCTTGCAGGTCAACCGCTACCTGCAACAGATTAACCGCCAAGTGGAGGCCGATGCGCTGTACGTGATGAACGCACAGGGTGTGGCCGTGGCGTCGAGCAACTGGCAAGAGCCCAGCAGCTTTGTGGGCGACGACTTTTCATTCAGGCCGTACTTCAAAGACGCGATCGCCGGGCGCAACGGTTTCTTTTACGCGGTGGGCTCGGTCACCGGCATTCCGGGCATGTTCCTCACCGCACCGGTGCTGCAGGGCGGTCGCCCCATCGGCGTGGTGGCGATCAAGGTCAGCCTGCGCGACACGGCCATGGCCTGGCAGAGCGCAGGTGGCCCGGTGTCGTTGGTGGATGCCAACGGAATTGTGTTTTTAAGCTCGGTGCCACACTGGCTGTACCACCGTACGCGCCAGCTCACACCGGCGCAGGCCGCCACCATCGTGGACCATGCGCAGTACGGCTGGCATGCCGACTTCGACCCGGTGCCTTGGACCGTGGAGCGCGGGCCCAGCCAGAGCGTGCTGACCCACGCGAAGGTGCAAGGCGCCACGCGCCACTACCTCACAGTGACCGAGGAGTTGCCCGAACTGGGTTGGAGTTTGGTGGCCATGTCCGACGTTGCGCCGGTATCGACTGCGCGCTGGATTGGCAGCGCACTGGCGGCCTTGGTGCTGGCGGTGCTGTTGTTGGGTGCCACCATTTGGCAGCAGCGCGAACGGCGTTTTCGCGAGCAGCGCAGCGCCCGCCACGAGC
>JBIIZY010000019.1:0-24373 GCA_044346035.1 Rhodoferax sp.
TCGCCCGGTCCTGGGCCAGCCGGCGTTTTCGGTGGTGATGTTGACCATCGGCATTGCCTATGTGGTGCGCGGTTTGGTCACCATGATTCCCGATATCGGCACCGACACCCAGGCGCTGCCCGTGCCCTACAAAGACGAGATCTGGAAGTTTGGCGGCGACGCGATGGGCGTAGGCGCGCTCATTCTCAATGTGGAGCACATGGCGGTGATTGCCGCCACCGCCGTGCTGTGTGCGCTGCTGTTTGCGCTGTTTCGTTACACCAAGCTGGGCATTGCCATGCAGGCGGCCTCGCAGAACCAGCTGGCGGCCTACTACATGGGCATCCCGGTGCAGCGGCTCAACGGCATTGCCTGGGCTTTGGCGGCGGCGGTGGCGGCAATTGCGGGCCTGCTGCTGGCCCCCATCACCTTTGTCCACACCAACATGGGCTTCATTGGCCTTAAGGCCTTTCCGGCTGCGGTGGTGGGTGGCTTTGGCAGCTTGCCAGGGGCCATCGTGGGCGGGCTGGTGATCGGCTTGGTGGAGTCGTTTGCCGGCTTTTATCTGCCCGATGGTTTCAAGGACACCGCCGCTTATGTGGTGGTGCTCATCATGCTGATGGTCAAACCCACCGGTCTGTTTGGCCCGAGCCTGCGCAAGAAGGTCTAACGTGCGTTTCATTTTTAAAACCGACTACGCGCAAGACATCCGGCTGGCCAAGCACGGTGGCCATGTTTTTTGGTACGGCCTGCTGCTTGCTACCTTGCTGGTGGCACCCTGGTTGTTGGCCGAATACTGGCTGGCGCAACTGACCTTTGTGCTGATTTATTCGATCGCCGGTTTGGGCTTGATGCTGCTGGCGGGTTTTACCGGCTTGTTCTCACTGGGCCATGCGGCGTTCTTGGGCGTGGGCGCTTACACGCAGGCGGTGCTGACCCACATGGGGGTGCCATTTCCAATTGCCTTGGCCTGCGCTGCCGGTTTGTCGGCGGCCGTCGGGTTGGTGGTGGGCTTGCCGGCCTTGCGGGTCAAAGGCATTTACCTGGGCATGGCCACCCTGTCGTTTGGCTTCATCGTCGAAGAGGTGCTGGCGCGCTGGGAGTCGGTAACAGGCGGCAACGCAGGCATGCACATCAAAAAGCCCGAGCTGTTTGGCTGGGTGCTCGACAGCGGGGACCAGTTTTACTGGTTGTGCCTGGGGCTGACCGTGGTGTGCACCTTGGGCATTCTGAATCTGCTGCGCTCGCCCACCGGGCGCGCGTTTGTAGCGATACGGGACTCGGAAATTTCGGCGCAAAGCATGGGCATCCACCTGGCGTACTACAAGACGCTGTCGTTCTCGCTGTCGGCGGCGCTGGCTGGTATTGCCGGAGCCTTGTATGCGCACAAACTGCAGTTCATCTCGCCCGACCAGTTCAGCTTGCTGCAGTCCATCGATTTGCTGCTGATGATTGTGATTGGCGGCGTGGGCTCGGTGCACGGGGCGTTTCTGGGCGCCATGTTCCTCATCAGCATGCCGCAGTTAATTGCCTTGTTCAAAGACCAGCTGCCCGCCACGATTGGCCAGGCGCCGGGGCTGCAAGCGGTGGTGTATGGCGCGGTGGTGATTGCCTTTGTGTTGTTTGAACCGCAGGGGCTGTACGGCCGCTGGCTCAAGGTGCGTACCTATTTGCAGATGTTTCCGTTTTACCGACAAGGCATGTTCAAACGCCAAAAGTCATTCCAGAAATCGGACCGCTTGAAATGACGTCTTCTCCTGTACTCCTGGCAGCCAAGGACATCAGCGTGCGCTTTGGTGGCGTGTTGGCGGTCAACAAGGTGAGCTTTGAGGTGCGCCAGGGCGAGGTCTTCACCCTGATTGGCCCCAACGGCGCGGGCAAGACCACGGTGTTCAACCTTATCAGCCGCATCTACACACCCACCAGCGGCAGCATCAGTTACCTGGGGCCGCAAGGCATGGTCGCGCTCACCGAGCAGGCGCCGCAGGCGATTGCCGCGTTGGGTATTGCGCGCACCTTCCAGAACATTGAGCTGTTTGAACACGCCAGCGTGCTGCACAACCTGCTCATCGGCCGGCACACCCACCGCCGCACCGGCTTCTGGCAAGAGCTGGTCTTTAGCCCAGAGGTGCGACGCGCCGAGTTGGAGGCGCGCGCGAAGGCCGAAGATGTGATCGACTTTTTGGGGCTGCAGCACTACCGCGACACCTATGTTGCTGGCCTGCCCTATGGCGTACGCAAGGTAGTAGAGCTGGGGCGGGCGCTGTGTACCGAGCCCAAGCTGCTGTTGCTCGACGAGCCCTCTAGCGGCCTGAACTTGGAGGAAACCGACGACATGGCGTTTTGGATTCAGGACATCAAAAACGAGCTTGGCATTACGGTGCTCATGGTCGAGCACGACATGGGCTTGGTCTCCAAAGTGTCTGACCGCGTGCTGGCCATGAGCCAAGGCGAAGTGTTGGCCATGGGCAGCGCCCGCGAAGTGCAGCGCGACCCCGGCGTGATTGAAGCCTACCTGGGCTCGGCCGACGATGTTTCCTCCCTGCGGCGCACCGCCAACGCCAGCGCCACCGACAGTCCCACACCATGAGCATGCACCCTCCCCCCGTGAGCGGCCAACCGGTGCTCAAGCTGCAAAACGTGGAAAGCGCCTACGGCCCGATCAAGGCCATCCGGGGCGTGAGCCTGGAGGTTGCCCGCGGCGAGATCGCCACGGTGCTGGGCTCCAACGGCGCGGGCAAGACCACGATTTTGAAAACCATCTCCGGCATTCTGGACCCGCGCAAAGGCAGCATCGAGTTCAAGGGCCGCGACATCACCGCCAAAGACCCGGCCACCATCGTCACCCAAGGGCTCAGCCACGTGCCCGAGGGGCGCGAGGTGTTCCCCTTGCTGAGTGTGCGCGACAACCTGCTGATGGGCGCTTACACCCGCGCCGACCGCGATGGGGTGGCGCGCGACATGGAAACCGTGTTTGGCTACTTTCCAATTTTGCGGGAGCGCGCCACCCAAGATGCGGGCCTGCTCTCGGGCGGCCAGCAGCAAATGCTGGCCATCAGCCGCGCCCTGATGGCCGACCCCGACATGATCTTGCTTGACGAGCCCAGCCTGGGCCTGTCGCCCAAGCTGACCAAGGAGATATTCGAGATCGTGGTGCGTATTAACCGCGAGCGCGGCACCACCATCTTGCTGGTCGAGCAAAACGCCAACATGGCGCTCAACGCCTGCGACTACGGCTATGTGCTGGAGAACGGCCGCATCGTGATGGAAGACACCTGCGCCCACTTGCGCGAGAAGGACGACATCAAAGAGTTCTACTTGGGCCTCAAAGACGACGGCGTGCGCGGTGAGCGCCGCTGGAAAAAGAAAAAGATGTGGAGGTAGACCCGATGAGTGTTTTGTGGGATCTCCAGCACCTCCAAGCCAATACCGACAGCGTGTTGGACGGCAACACCATTCCCGCCATGTTTTGGGAGGCGGTGCGCAAGCGCAAAGACCGGGTCTGGCTGCGCCAAAAAGACAAAGGCCTGTGGCGCAGCCACACCTGGGAGCAAACCGGCGTGGCGGTGCACGAAATTGCCTGCGGGCTGATGGCGCTGGGTTTTCAGCGGGGCGAATGCGCCTCCATTCTGGCCAACACGGTGGTGCAGTGGGTGTGGGCCGACCTGGCCGTGCTGTCTGCCGCAGGCGTATCCAACGGCATCTACCCCACCGACGCCCCCAGCCAGGTGCAGTACCTGTGCGAGGACTCGCGCACCACCATGCTGTTTGTCGAAGACGACGAGCAGCTTGACAAGGCCTTGGAGGTGCGCGCGCAGCTGCCGCTGCTGCGCAAAATCGTGGTGTTTGACATGCACGGCCTGCGCGACCTGCAAGATCCCGATGTCCTCAGCCTGGACGCCTTGCGCGCCCTGGGCCGCAGCTACGCCCAAACCCACCCTGGCGCACTCGAAGCCTCGGTGCAAGCCTGCCAGCCCCAGGACCTCGCCATTTTGGTCTACACCTCGGGCACCACCGGCAAGCCCAAAGGGGCCATGCATTTGCACAAAGGGCTGGTCTACACGGTGCGCGGTTTCAATACGCTGCTGGCGCAAAACGAGGACGACGAGCGTATGTGCTTTTTGCCGCTGTGCCACATTGCCGAGCGCATGGGCGGCGAATATTTTTCGCTCTACACCGGCACCACCCTCAATTTCGTAGAGAACCCGCAAACCGTGCCCGAGAACGTGCGCGAGATCGCGCCGACGGTGTTCACCGCGGTGCCACGGGTGTGGGAAAAGTTGTACTCCGGCGTGATGATTGCGCTCAAGGAGTCCGGCTGGCTGCAGCAAACCGCTTACGGTTGGAGCATCGGCGTGGGTGAGCGTGTGGCCGCGCAGGTGCTGGCCCAGGCGCCGGTGGGCGCGCTGCTCAAGCTGCAGTTCCAGCTGGCACGCTTGCTGGCCTTGAACAACGTGCGCCGCCTGCTGGGCATTCACCGCGCGCGCTATTTGGTGACCGGCGCGGCCCCGATTTCGCCCGACCTGGTGCGCTGGTACCTGGCTTTGGGCGTGCCCATGCTGGAGGTCTGGGGCATGACGGAAACCTGCGGCGCCTCCACCGGCGTGCCGGCGTCGCGCATCAAACCCGGCAGCATCGGCCCGGCAGCTGGCTTCAACGAAATCCGCCTGGACCCCCAAACCCAAGAAATTTTGGTGCGCGGCCCCAATGTGTTTGCCGGCTACCTGAACCAACCGGAGAAAACCGCCGAAACCATAGACGCCGAAGGTTGGCTGCACACCGGCGACGTGGGCGAGATGGATGCCGACGGCTACCTGCGCATCACCGACCGCATGAAGGACATCCTGATCACCGCAGGCGGTAAAAACATCACCCCCAGCGAGCTCGAAAATGACCTGAAATTTTCGCCCTACATCACCGACGCGGTGGTCATCGGCGACAAGCGGGCCTACCTGACAGTGATCATCATGATCGACCAGGACAATGTGGAAAAGTTCGCCCAAGACGCCGATGTGCCGTTTAGCAACTACGCCAGCCTGACCCGCAGCCCCGAGGTGCAGGCGCTCATACAAGGCGAGCTGGACCGGGTCAACAAAAAGTACGCGCGGGTTGAGCAAATCAAAAAATTCTTTTTGCTGGAGAACCAGCTCACCGCCGAGGACGAAGAACTCACGCCCACCATGAAGCTCAAGCGCAAGCTGGTGGGGAAAAAATATGCGGTGCAGATTGAGGCGATGTACCGCTAAGAGCCCCCAGGCTGTGTGGTATTTCAATCAGGTTGGTAGTGTGTAGGAACTGAATTTTTACAAGGAGACTGATGATGAAGTTCAAAACCCTTTTTGCCCACAGCGCCGTGCTGGGCCTGGCCCTCGCGGGCGGTCTGGCGCACGCGCAGCAGGGCGTGAGCAAAGACGAAATCACCGTGGGCAGCATCCAAGACCTGTCGGGGCCGCTGGCCGGTTTTGGCAAGCAAATCCGCTCGGGCATGGCGCTGGCGGTGGACGAGATCAATGAGCAAGGCGGCATCAACGGCCGCAAAATCAAGCTCCTGGTGGAAGACTCGGGCTACGACCCCAAGCGCGCGGTGCTGGCGGCCCAAAAACTGGTCAACCAGGACAAAATTTTCATCATGCTTGGCCACCTGGGTACAGCCCAAAACATGGCGGCCATGCCGGTGCAGTTTGAGAAGAACGTGATCAACTTCTTCCCGGTCACAGCGGCGCGGGAAATGTACGACCCCTTCCACCGTTTGAAGTACGCCTTCGCAGCCACCTACTACGACCAGATCCGGTTTGCTGTGCCCAAGCTGGTCAAAGAAAAAGGTGCCAAGAAAGTCTGCACCATGTACCAAGACGATGACTTTGGCCTTGAAGTGCTCAAAGGCGGCGAAGACGGCTTGAAGAGCATCGGCATGGAGTTTGCCGAGAAAACCAGTTACAAGCGCGGCGCCACCGACTTCTCTTCGCAGGTTGCAAAAATGCAGTCCAGTGGTTGTGACTTTGTGGTGCTGGGCACCATCATCCGCGAGACCATTGGCGCCATCGGCACCGCCCGCAAGCTGGGCTACAACCCCACCTTCCTGGGCTCCAGCGCGGCCTACACCGACCTGATCCACAAACTCGGTGGCAGGGCCATGGACGGCCTGTACGCCACCATGACGGTGCAAAACCCCTACACGGATGAGCAGTCGCAACCCATCCGGTTCTGGGCCAACAAGTACAAGACCAAGTTCAATGACGATCCCACCGTGTTCTCGGTCTACGGCTACTACGTGGTCAACGCTTTTGCCAACGCAGCCACCAAGGCCGGCAAGAACCTGACGACCGACAGCTTCATCAAGGTCATGGACAACACCACCATCCCGACCGACATGTTTGGTGCGCCAGCGGCCACCTTCACAGCCACCAAGCGTTTGGGCAGCAGCGTCTCGCGCCTGTCGCAAATCACCGATGGCAAGTGGAAAGTGGTGTCGGAGTACTTCGGCGACACCGCAGCCAAGAAGTAAGCCACAAGCCGCGTCGTCAAGAAGCGGCTTAAAAAGACCACCCCCGCCGAGCGCACCGTAAACCGGTGCGCTCGGCGGGGGTGGTCTTTTTTTGACTGGCCTGCGGCCAGCCAAGCACTGCTACTTGAGCCAGTGGATGTTGTCGAGCCTGATGGCTGGCATGCCGGTACGGTCGGGGTTGTTGGTAACACTCTCGATATCGGAGATCGAGAAGCGCTGCAGCACCAGGCTCAGGTCCAGCTTCGGGTTGGCGGCCTTGAACGCACTCAGGGGGATGCTCACGTCGCACCAGTTGTTGGTGTTGCAGTAGCCGTAGGTGCCGTTGGATACCAGCACATAGGCTTCGGCCCCCGCGCCCAGGACGGTGTCGCTGCTGACGCCAATGCGCAGCTTGCCCGCGTAGCTGGTTTTGACGCTAAAGCGCAGCGAGCCGTTGGCGAAGTTCGATAGATTGGCGGTGCCGTTTGGCGTGGTGGACTGCCACAGCAGGCCCCAGCCGTAGGACGCTGGTGTCGTGAAGTTACTGATTTCAATGTACCTGCTCAACGCCGGACTGGCCCCTACGTCGCCAGGTGCAGAGTCTCCGGACTCGGTGTAGGACACATTAAAGGGGGTGCCCCCTCCGTACATATCGGCTCGCATACCTACAGGCCAACCTGCCGGGACGCTCTGATCAAAAATGACGAACTTGTCTGTCGTCACTGCAGCACCCGGCACCGGTGGCTTGAAGTACAGCGCCTGGGAGTCTGCGCAGCTGCCAGCCTCTTTGGCCCAGGTGGCCGTGGGGTTGAGTGCCTGCGCACTGCAGCGGGCCTCACGGCCTACAGTAAACAGGCCCCATTTGTCGTCCTGCCCCTTCCAGGGCTCGTCAAACGCCTCGAAGTACACGATGCCCTTGGGGCCGTTGTTGTTCTTGGACTCGACGGCCCAGTCCAGCAAACGCTCCAGGTACATTTTTTGGTTGACCGGGTGGCCTGTGTAGCGGTAGCGCTTGTCGTCGGTGGGGTCGGTGGCTTTCCAACCGGTTTCCCCAATCACGATGGGCAGGTAGGCGCGCCCGCTTTGGTCGAGGAAGCTGCGCGCAAGTGCATAGTCTTTTTTGGCCTTGCCGATGGCCGCTTCCATCATCGCCCGGGCGCGCTGGGTTTCGTCGGTAACGCCGATCTGCTGCCAATCCCAATCGGGCAGCGGGTCGTTGTCGCTGAAGTTGCTGTAGTACAGGTCTTCGCTGGGGTAGGTGTGGATGGAGGCAAAGTCAATTTGGCGGAACACCTCGGACACCTGCTCGGAGGCATTGCGGACGTTGCCAGCAAACAGGGCGTAGTTGTCGTCGGTGGTTACCGGCTGGGTGATCTGGTCGCGCACCGTCTTGATGTAGCGCGCCATGGTGCCGGTGGAAATGGCATTGGTGGACCAAGTCACCATGGTCTCATTGCCCACGCTAACTGCCACCACGTGGTTGGGGTAGGCCTTGGCCAAGGCCACACCCCGGGTGATCTCGTCTTCGTTGGCGGCGATGACGCTGGCGCGCGTTACCGGGTTGGTCAGGTATTCGTAGCTGTTGACGTAGATGCCCAGCATCACCTTGATGTCGAGGTTGTTGGCGGTGATGACGCGCAAGGTGCGCGCGGCTACTTTGTCCGAGCTGTCAAAAATGCGGATCAGTCCAATGCCTGCAGACACCAGCAAATCGAGGTCCTCTTTCACCTGGGCGTCGGTAATGACTTCGGTCTCACGGCCTGCTACGTTGGGCGCCGTGCGGTAGGGCGAGTACGCGACCGCTTTACGCTCTAGAAAGGCCGCTGGCAAGGGACGCAGGTTGGACGAGGCTGCAGCCAAGGCAGAGCCGCTGCTGGCATCTGTGGTGGTGCCGCCACCGCAGGCCACCAAGGTGAGCGCCACGGCTGCTGCCACCATCGTGAAGGCAAAGGCGCTGCGCTTGGCGCGGCCTGGGTTTGCAAATGTCGGTTCCATGGGTTCTCCGGTCGTTCGTGCGCTGCGCTGGGTTGTGGTGTTCGATGTCATGTTTAGAAGCTGTACAGCATGCCCAGGGTGACCCAGTAGCCATCGCGCGTGACGCGGGAGTCCACGTTGCTAAACGACGCATTGCCCGGCATCGACATGGGCGAGAGCCCTTGCTTGCCGTAGTGCACGAGGGCCGCGGTGCCAGCGAGCTCCAGGCCCCTCGCCAAGGCGTAGCGCGCGCCCAAGGTGCCAAACACCGCGCTGTTGCCCTGGCCCCGGTCGCTGGGGTTGCGTGTTTCTGCAGCACCCAGGTAGACCATGCCTACCAGGTAGGTCCAGGGGCCGTCACGGTAGCGCGCGCCCAGCATCGCGTCGATGGACGAGGCGGAGTAACCGGGGTGGCTGGTGGCAAAGGGGTTGCTGTAGTCGACGTTGAAACCCGAGGTCCACTTGGTGGCCGGGTTGAACACCACATTGGCACCGCTCCAGTGGTTGTAGCGCAGGCCAGCCGATACCTCGGTCTTGGCATTGAGCTGGTAGCGCCCCATGGCCATCACAATGCTCTGGTGGGTTTCACCAAACTTCGAACCGTCGGCTCCCACATAGGAGTCGTCGTCCACAAACGGCGTCACGCTGGAAAACGGCGCGTGGCCCCAGGCACCGGCGGTGCCGTTGGTGGCGTGCTGCACCACCGTATCAAGTACCAGATCGCCCTTGCTGTACTGCCCATAGAATTCAAAGAAGCTGGGGCGCAGGCGCTTGAAGTTGGTGTTGCCACGGTCGTAGGTCAGCTCCAAAAACAAGTTGCCCTCTGCCACGTCGAACGGACGCGAGCCCAGCCGGATGGCGTTGGCCAGCATGCCGTAGCCCGCGCCGCTGGCACCCCAAGCTTCGGCCAAACCGAGGTTGCCACCGTAGGGGTAGTCGGCCACGCTCCAACCCCGTGTGGTCATAGCACCAATGCGCACGCTGCCGTAGTTCTCGTGGCTGAGTGCCACGTTTTTCTCGTACCAGTAGTCAGGGATGTCCACAAACTCGGCGTAGCGGGTTTCCTCCAAGTTGCCATTGACCGTGCCTTGGCGGTAGCGCTGGCTCAGGGTGGCCGAGACTTCATACCCCTGCCCGAGCTTTTTCTTGGCGCCGAGGTAGGGCTGCACCTGCCAGTTGGTCAGCGTGGCAAAGGAGTAGCTTTTGCCGGGAGCGATGGCATCGGCGGCCTGCAGCTGTTTGGATGTGTTCTTGTTGGCAACTTGGCAGTTGAGGCAGTAGTTGCTTTGGGCGGTGGTAGTGCCCTCGGCAAAACCCGTCAGACTGAACATGCCATTGGGGCCGAAGTCCAGGGCGTAACCCAGCGTGCTGCCAGCCAGCAGCACGGTGCACACGCCCGCCTTGACGGCGCCAAAAACAGGAGCCGGTGTGCGCTGGAAATCGACTGGGGACGTAGAGGTTTTGGGGGTCATTCGGTGTTTCATGTGGGTCGTACCAATTGAATAGCTGGCAATGTGAAAGCGCTTTCATGAGAATAGCTTTACCGACCTCTAGCGTCAACACAATTGCTCTCCGTGTTTTCCCGTATGCGGTGCGCCAGACCGCACCAAACCGATTACGGGTTTACCCGAACCACGTTTGAAAGCGCTTTCACTATGATTCGACGTTACTTGTGTTTCAACGGATGGCACCATGATTTCTGCGCTGCGTACCTGCTTGCTTCTTGTGTCGGCCAGCCTGTGCGGCTCGCTCGTTACTGCGCAAACCATGCAAGTGGGGGCGGCCTCGGTCTACACCGCGCCCAAAAAGGGCGACCGCGAAATTCCACCGGCGCGCTTTCGCACACCGGCCATGCTCAACACGCCAGCACAGACCTCGCAGTGGTATTCCACCGTGCTCTACAGCGCCAAGCCCGAGGCGCTTTTCGTGCAGCCAATGACCGTGCGCCCTACCGCTGCCGGGCTGGAAGTGGCGCTGCCCGTCAAGGAAGTGCGGCCCACCGAGCGGCGTGACGTCGAGATTCGTTACCCACACGCGGCGCCGCTGCTGATTGCACCCGCCGCATTTGCGCCCGGCCAGTCCAAGTTGGCGCAGCGCGGGGACTGGTCGGTTGCCATCTCCATGGCACGTGAGGCCGACGACATGACCGTCCATGTGGCCCGCGGTGTTCCGTACGCGCTGGTGCGCATCAGCCGCGGGGATGCGGTGCTCACGCTGCCCAGCGGCGCCAGCGCCCAGGTGCACAGCGCAGACACGCGGGTGCTGCGGGTGAACGCCAAGGGCGTGCATTACGCGGTCTTTGGACCCAGCGGCGGCGCCTGGACGCAGAACACCGCAGCGCAATGGCAGCTGCAACTGCCCGCAGGCAAGGGTTATGTGTCGGCAGCGGTCTTGCCCGACGACTCGGCGGCCACCCTGGCGCTGTTTACCCGGCATGCGTACACCGCCGTCGTGGACACGCGGGTCGACTGGAAGTTTGACCGCGCCACCAGCACGGTAGAGACCACTTTTAGCGCCACCACCCAAGCCCTCGAAGGTGCACCGGCCAGCGCCCTGCTGGGCCTGTACCCGCACCACTGGTTCAACAACACCAGCGTGACTGACAAGCTCGGTCCCGCGTTCGACACGGTGCGCGGAAAAATCAAGCTGCTGGCCGCCAACGAGTTCAAAACCCGCCTCACCTACAACGGCTTTGTACCCTACTGGCCGGCCATTTCCGACCCCACACGCAAGGCCGAGCTGGCCGAGCTGACCAAAGTGGACCAACGCAATGCGCGGCGCATGATGCTCGAAGAAGGCAAAGGCCCGTACTGGCAAGGCAAGGGCTTGCAGCGCATCCTCAAGCTTATGGATGTGGTGGAGCAAGAAGGCGACTTGGCCGGCCGCGACAGGCTGCTGCAAATGGTGCAAAAACGTGCTGAGTCCTGGTTTACCGGTGAAGGCGGCGGCTACTTCTATTACGACAAAAAAGAAGGCACGGTAGCGAGCTACCCCGAAGAGTTTTTCACCATCGAGCAGCTCAACGACCACCACTTCACCTACGGTTACTGGATACGCGCTGCGGCGGAGATTGCCCTGCGCGATCCACAGTGGGCCAGCACCGAGCGCTGGGGCGGCATCGTGGACTTGCTGATTGGCGACATCGCCACCGCGCAGCGCGAAAACGCGCCGTTCCCCTTCCTGCGCACCTTCGATCCGTACGAGGGCCACTCCTGGGCCTCAGGGATCGGCATGGGCGAGATGGGCAACAACCAGGAGTCGTCTTCTGAGGCGGTCAACGCCTGGGTTGGGCTGATTCTGTGGGCCGAAGTAAAGGGCGACACCGCCTTGCGCGACCTGGGGCTGTACCTTTACACCACCGAGGTGGAAGCCATCAAGCACTACTGGTTTGACATCCACGGGCTGGTGTTTGCGCCGGAGTACAAAAACGTCGAGGTCAGCATGCTGTTTGGCGGCATGTACGCGCACAACACATGGTGGATTGACGACCCCCGCCAAATCAAAGGCATCAACCTGCTGCCCATCACCACCGCATCCGCCTACCTCGGCTTTGACCCCAACTTTGTAAAAAAGAATGTGGCATCGCTGGGACCTGAGACCGCGATCTACAACGCCCGTGGTCGCTATTCCAAACCGCCAGACATCTGGCAAGACCTGTTTGCCAAGTACCTAAGCCTGGCAGACCCGGACGCGGGCCTGGCCTCGTGGAACCGCTGGGGGTCCTTCGAGTTGGGCGACACCCGCAGCCACGCACTGCACTTCATGCAAAGCCTCAAAGAATTGGGCACACCCGACTTTGCGGTGACGGCCAACACCACCTTGTATGCGGTGTTCAAACGCCCCAACGGCCAGCGCAGCTACCTGGCATACAACGCAGGCAAGGCGCCTATTACGGTGAACTTCAGCGATGGCAAATCGATGACGGTGCCACCAGGCCAGCTGGGGCGGCTCTGATTACGGGCTGGCTTGGTACACCCGCACGTAGTCAACCTCCAAGCCCGTCGCTGACAAAGTAGCGTCGTTGACGTTACCTCCCAGCGTGCCACCCACGGCCACATTGAGCAACAGGTACTGCGGCTTGTCGAACGGCCACGCTGCCGGGTTGCTGGATTTGGTGTAACTGGGTCGAAACGACACGCCGTCCACATAAAAGTCGATGGCAGTCGGCGTCCATTTGATTTGGTAGTTGTGGAACGCAGTGCACGAGGCGGCTAGCGGCCGCGACCCGGTGCTGCCATTGCCACCAAAGCCAGCCGAGGTGTGCACCGTAGCCAGCACCGTTGCCTTATCCCAGCCAGTTTGCTCCATGATGTCGATCTCGCCCTGGGCGGGCCAGGTGTCCACGCTAGACCCCAAGGTCCAGATGGCCGGCCAGGTTCCGGTACCGCAGGGCAGCTTGGCGCGAATCTCGAAGAAGCCATAGGTCCAGCTCGCTTTGCCGCGCGTGATCAGGCGCGCTGAGGTGTAGGCCTGCCCACCCCAGTCGTTGACTTGACCTGCCAGATTCTCTTTGCGGGCAGTAATCAGCAGCCGCCCGTTTTGCACTGCAGAGTTTTGCAAGCGACCATTGCTGTAGTACTGCAGCTCGTTGTTGTACCAACCCTGCGTGTTGCGGTGCGTGTCATAGGCCCAGTTGTTGGTGTCGGGCAAGCTGGTGCCGGGTGTGTTGAACTCGTCGGCCCAGACCAAGCTGTAACCTGGCGGCACCTGGTTGCCCGCTGCGGCTGTAACCCGCACCGTGGACATCGCGCTGGCCTGCGTGCCGTCGTGCACCACCAAGCCCAGCACATACTCGCCCGGCACATCGGGTGTGAAACGCGGTGCAATGCTGGCAGCGCCAGACAATGCGGCACTGCTTTGCGCTGGCCTGCTCACAAAACTCCATTGGTAGCTCAGGGCGTCGCCGTTGGCATCGGCGCTGGCGCTGGCACTCAGATCCACCGCCACGCCCACCACCGCACTTTGCGCTTGGCCGGCATTCGCATGGGGCGCCACCGCAATGCGGCTGCTGCCGGTGCCACCGTTCAAGGTGGACTGGAAGTGCGCGCGCGCATCGGCCTCGCTAACCGGGGAACGCCCCGCCGATGTGGCGCCAACCAATCCAGTCACCGCCGGGTTGCTTCGGAAGGAACTGGTGGGCACATCGAAGTTGATCGACGAAGTCGCCAAGGCCGCGGCCTGCTGCGACAGCGTGATGCCGTTGGCCGGGTTGGCATCGGCATCCAGACTCTGCAACAACACCAACATGTTGAGCACACGCTGGTCCTGCGGGTTGGTGGTAACGGCAACGTCCAAGGGCGTCAGCACCGGCTTGGCGGCGGTGCTTGCCAGTTGAATGGCGCCCAAAGAAAACACCACCGATTCGCCCGCGCGGTACAGGTACCGCCCCTGGGCGTCGGTGGTACCACTTTAGCTGGCGGTGGTGTAGCGCAGCCCCGCCACCGCGGCGTCCAAGAACACGCCCACCAGGGGTTCGGGCGTGGTGGCTTGGCTGCTACCTCCGCCGCCACCCCCGCAGGCTGCGGCTTGCAAGGCCAAGGCGGCGAGAAGGCCGCCTTGGGGGATGCGGCGCGCCGAACGCTGGGTGCGGCGCGCCATGCTAAGGCTTACTTCCAGAAGTAAAGGTTGTCGAAGTAGACGGTGGTGCCGGGCGGGGTGCCTTCAAACTTGAGCTGGAAGATGCCAGTCAAGGGGATAGCGCCCACTCCGGTGGAGTAGTCTGTCAGTGGAATATCAAAACTGTTCCAACCCGCCGCCGTCGGCTGCAAAGTCACCGCCTTCTCTCCAGCACCGCGGGCAACCAGAAACACCTGGAAAGCAGTGGTTGTGGTGTAAACATCGATGTGCAGGTGGGTGTAGGTCGTTACGTTGAAGTCCGCGTTCAACTCCAGTCCTTGGTAGTTGAGGTTGGTCAGCTTGCGCACGTTGTTGCCACTGATCGTTATGTCACTGGCAACGGTGGTTTCTCCCCAATTGGGATCCAGATTGCTTACGGAAGTCACGGTGTAGGCATCCGAGTAAATTGGGAGCACGTCGGCTGCGTTCTTGGTCGGAGTGGCAGCGTTCGTTGTGGGGTCGGTACTCGGAGGTGGCGCCACATAGGTCGTCGCCACACTGGGGGTGTAGGTCACGTCATCAAAATAGTAAGTTTCCGCCGAGCTGGGTGATACGCCAAAGTTGAAGAAGATGGACGCGCGGTTGTACACGCTGCCTTCGACATAAGCTGCGGTCGCGACTACGCTGGAGTCAAACTCCAGGGTTTGCCAACCGACTGCCGTGGTGACCTTGTCCATTTCGACGTACTTGGTGTTGTCTCCCTGTTGTTCCAGCTTGAGGCGCACCGTGACGCCGGCGGCTGGCGACCACACACGCACGCTCACGGTGCGACTGGATGCGGAGATCAGCTCTGCGCCGCTGAGTGTCAAGAACGTGGTGCCAGCCCACGTCTCGGTACCCGATCCCTTGACAACCTTCGCAGCACGTCCGTTGGCACCCGTGGGCGGCGTCGCCTCTAGAGAGGAAACCGCCCCACCAAAGTCAGCGCTGCCCGCAAGGGCGTAGCCGGTGGTATCGCCCGCTTCAAATGTGACCGACGTGCTGGTGATGTTGGGCGTGTAGCTCACGTTATCGAAAAAGTAGGTTTCCGCTGCAACTGGCGACACGCCGAAGTTAAAAAAGATCGACGCGCGGTTGTAAACGGTGCCCTCAACGTAGGCGCTTGTTCCAGCGGCAAGTGCAGTCGAGTTAAACACCAGCGTCTGCCATCCGGCAGTGCTTGTGGTCGCGTCCATCTCGATGTTGTTTGCCCCGTTGGCACTGTTCTCCAGCTTGAGGCGCACCTTGGTCCCAGCGGCTGGAGCCCAGACCCGCATGCTGATGCTGCGACTCGATGCGGAAACAAACTCAGCGCCGCTCAAGGTAAGAAAAGTGGTACCAGCCCAGGTCTCTGCCCCCGCGCCTTTCACCACCTTTGCGGCGCGCCCGGTGGCACCCGCCGGTGGTGACGCTTCGAGTGAAGAGATCGCCCCGCCAAAGTCGCTGCTGCCACCCAGCGCGTAGCCCGACGCATCGCCTGTTTCGAAGGTAATGGAGGTCGGCCCCAGACCAGACACCAAACCGGCCACGCTAGAAGGAGTGATAGACGGCGCGTGGGTTTTGATGGTGGCCAGCGCGTTGGACAGTGCGGTGTCGTTGGGCGTGGACGCTCCGACTGCGGTTTGCAGCACTGCCGCCATCACCTTGGCTACGTTTTGCGCCTGCACATCCGGGGTTCCGATGTGGTCCTTGAGGAAGTCATAACCCACCGGCATGGCCAAATCGGCGCGGGCCGCAATGCGGGCCTCAGAAACCGTCTTGCCACCTACCAGCATGTTGGTGGAAACCACCGTGGTCAATGGCGAAACAACCTGCGGCATGGTCGCGGGTGCCAGCATTTTGTACGGTGCGGTGATGGGCACCCCACCATCGGTGGCGGTCGTGGGCACTTCCACCACCAAATGCAACTTGCCCAAATCGGCACCGGCCGGAGCGGTCAGGCTGTAGGCACCGTTGACGCCGGTGACCGCACTGGGCTCACCCGCATCGCAGGCGCGGTTGGCGTTGAGGTCTAGGCAGATGGTGGCCCCGGTGATGTAGCCGTCAACCACTGCGCCACGGAGCGTTGTGGGTGGTGTTCCGGACGAGCCACCACCGCAAGCAGACAAAAAGGCCGCAGCGGCCAAACTCATTGCGGTCAGCGGAAATTTGGAGCCGGGTAGTCTCATGGTGGTGCCTTCGTGTGTCTCTGGGAATGCTGGTATTGCTGGAATGTGAAAATGCTTTCATAATGAATGAAAGCGCTTTCATTGGCACGATTATGTTCCTCCGTCATTGCATTCCTATCAGGTCTTTCCCTAACTGTGCAGGCCACATCCGGGGCGCGCACACGTCACCAACAGGGCGCTCCCATGGTTGATTCGACGCAGCTGCGTCGCGTGCAGTCCTCCAAGTACACCGACGGTCTGCTGCAAGAGCTGGCGCCGGTGACAAGCGCTTCGGCGGGTTTGCCAGATGCGGCCAAGGTGTGGGTGAACCCGCACATCCGGTTCCAAGAGATGGAAGGCTTTGGCGGCGCATTCACCGAGTCGGCCGCGTGCACGTGGATGCGCTTGAGTCCGCCGCGCCAAGAAGAGCTGCTGCGCGCCTACTTTGACGCGCACAGCGGACACGGGTACCGCTTCTGCCGGGTCCATATCAACAGCTGCGACTTTTCGCTGGGCAACTATGCCCATGCAGATACCGCCGACGACCTGGCCTTGCAGCACTTCAGCATCGCGCGGGACCGGCAGGCCCTGCTCCCCTTCATTCAGGCAGCGCAACGGGTCGCAGGTGGCGCTCTCAAGCTGCTGGCATCGCCTTGGAGTCCGCCGGCCTGGATGAAAAGCAACGGGCACATGAACGGTGGCGGCACCTTGCTGCCGCAGTACCGGGCGGTGTGGGCGCAGTGCTTTGTCAAGTTCATCCAAGCCTATGCAGAAGAAGGCGTGCCGATTTGGGGCGTGACGGTGCAAAACGAACCCCTGGCCGTGCAGCGTTGGGACTCTTGCATTTACACCGCGCAAGAAGAGCGCGACTTTGTGCGCGACTTTCTGGGGCCCGCCTTGGCGCAGGCCGGGCTGGGCCATGTGCGCATCGTCATCTGGGACCACAACCGCGACGCCATGGTGGAGCGGGCCAGCGTGGTCCTGTCCGACCCCCAAGCGGCCAGCTATGTGTGGGGTACCGGCTTTCACTGGTACGTGGAAGACCACTTCGACCACGTGCAACTGGTTCACGACGCCTGGCCCGACAAAAAGCTCTTGTTCACCGAGGGTTGCCAAGAAGGCGGGCCGCACGAAGGCGAGTGGGAGGTGGCTGAGCGCTACGCCCGCTCCATCATCCAAGACACCAGCCATTGGACCGTGGGCTGGATCGACTGGAACCTGCTCCTCGATTCGGGTGGTGGCCCCAACCACGTCGGAAACTTTTGCAGCGCGCCGGTGTTGGTCGATGTAGCTAGTGACCGCCTGCTGCTGCAGCCGTCCTTCGCGGCCCTGGGCCACTTTGCACGCTACGTGCGCCCTGGCGCCCGGCGCGTGCTGTGCGCAGCGACGCGGGAGGTGCTGGAGACGGTGGCGTTTGAAAATCCCGACGGCTCGGTGGTAACGGTTGTGTTGAACCGCAGCGAAAAAGCACAACAGTTTGTGCTCGGTGTGGGGGACCTGCAGTGGGCGTTGAACCTGCCTGCACGCGCTTTGGCGAGCTACATCACGGCCGCCCACCACACTGCAGCAGCGGGCAACGCAGCCTAGCCCACCCGCTCCGCAAACAACTCCCGCATCACCTGCTTGGGCCGCCGGTCCACGTCGAACAGGCCCCAGTGTTTTTCCGGCTCCAGCGGGTCGGGCGAGCCCTTCCAGGGTTCGTCGAAGGCCTCGAACACAAACACCAGCGTGCCGCTCGCGCGCGACCATTGCATCAGCGCTTCGTAGTAAATGGCTTGCAGTTGCTGCGACGCGTTGTCCGGTTGGATACCACGGCCGTTGGACTGGGTGGCCCAGCCGGCTTCGGTCACCACAATCGGCTTGTCCGGGTAGAGCGTGGCCACACTTTGGATGTTGTCGATGGTGTAGGCCAGCGCCTCGTGCACCTGCTTGTACTCCCACACGGGGTAGGTGTGCAGCGACAGGAAATCGAGCTCGGGCACCAGGTCGCGCAACTTGTGCTGCCAGGGCACGTAGTTCTCGCAGAAGGTCACCGGCTGGCGCACACCTGCTTTCACCTGGCGGACGTACTCGATCATCCGCTCTACTGGCACCAGGTGGTCGGTCCAGTCCACGGTGGCCTCGTTGCCTACTGCCACCGAAAACACGGTGTCAGGGTACAGGTTGGCAAGGTGGATGAGGCGTTGCAACTCCAGCGCGTTGGCTTGCACGCTGGCCTGCAGCGCGTTCTCGCTCAAGGGCGCGCCCCAAGGGCATTGGGGGTTGTTCACCTCGGCGCCCACATACGCACCGAGCATGACTTTGAAGGCAAAGCCTTCGTCTCGAATGACCTGCAACACCCGCTCGGCATGCAAGCTGCAGTCGTACAGGCGCAGGTACTGCCAGTGGCGGGACAGAATCAAGAGGTCCTCGCGGATTTCGTCCACCGAGGGGTAGGTTTGGTCGCCAGGGTTTTGGTTGCGCCGGTAGCCCGAATAGCAAATGGCGTTACCGTGTGCAAATTGGAGCATGGGTTTCATAGGAATTTGGCCTGACCGTCTTTGTCCCACAGGCCCCAGAAGGCGCCCACATCGCCTTCGGCCCCGACCTTCCAGGCTTCATCGAAAGCGGAGAAATAAAACACCTCAATGCCCTCGCGCTCGGCCCAATCGAAGGTGTCGTTGAAGTAGCGCAGCGCCGCATCCGGCGATGGTTCTGCGGCGCCAAAGGGACTGCCACGATCCGGCCAGCCGGTCTCGCTGACGATAACCGGTTTGCCAGCGGCCACGGCCTGTGTGCGCCGCACCATGCTTTGCATGGCGGGCAGCGCTTGGTCCAGCGTGTACCCTTCCCAAAACGGGTAGCAGTTGGTGAGCAGCACATCGCACACTGCGCTCACACGCGGATGCAACTCAAACAGGTAATAGGCATCCACATAGCCCACCGGGATGCCGGGCAGCGCGGCCTTGACTTGCTCGATGCAGGCTATCAATGCGTCCTCGCTCAGGTCTTCACGCAGCAGCACTTCGTTGCCCACGGCCACCATGTCGGCATGGCCGGCCTGGGCCACTGCGATCACGCCTGCAAGCTCGCGCGCGTTGATCTCTAAGTCGGTGCCCAACCAGGCGCCTACCAAGGTCTTGAGCCCCATGCTGTGGGCCAGCTTGGGAATGTGTTCGTTGCCCTCGGTACACGAAAAACTGCGCACCCAGCGGGTGTGGGGGGCGATGTGTTGTAGGCGCTGGCGGATGGGCTCCTCTTGCAACACCGTGCCCGGCCCTTGGCCATCGAGGTAGGCGCTAAAGCACAGCCCATGCACCTTGCGTTGTAGGCGCTGCACCAGATCGGCGCGCAGCGCTTGCTGCGCCTGCGGATCCAGCACCAAGCCCGACGCGGGTACGGCCACGGGAGCGGGCGCAGATGCGCCCTGCTCCGGGCTACCGTGGCCGTGGCCAGCGGGGTGCAGCGTGTGCGGGCGCCCGCCCGGATTGGCATCGGCGTGGGCAAACGTGTGGAGCTTGGCACGGGCGTCTGCATCGGCGTCTGCATGTGCGCCTGCGCGCGCCGAAGCGTCGGTGTGCAACGCCGCCTGCGATGGCGTGGTGTGGGGGCGTGACATGCTGGGCGCTTACGCCTTTTTCTTGCGGTAGGGCACACGCCCAGGGGCGCGTGGTTTGCATTCGCCGTAACCCGCGCTGCGCTGGTAGACGCGCACATAGTCGACCACCAGGGTGGCCGGGAACTGGGTTTGCGCGTTGGGCACCCCCGGAAAGTTGCCCCCCACAGCGACATTCATCAGCAGGTAGAACGGGTGGTCAAACGGTGCGGGCCAAGGGTTGACATCGCTGGCGCGGCTGGGCTCTACGCCTTCGCCGTCTTGGGTCTTGCTGCAGCTCCACCAAAAACCCTGGGTAGCCCAGTGCACGCCATCGAAGTACCAGCGGATTTCCCCCGGCTCCCACTCCACTGCATAAACATGCCAGTCGGCAACCGTGGAGTTGCTTGGCAGCTTGTGCGTGTGCGTGACCAGCGAGCGCTTGGGGTAGGTCGAGCCAAAGTGGATCGAGCCGAGGGTGCGGGTGGGGTCTTCGCCATGGATTTCCATGATGTCGATTTCGCCCGACGCGGCCCAGCGGCCATGCGTGTCGTTTTGCGGCAGCATCCACAGGGCCGGCCACAGGCCTTTGCCCCAGGGCACCTGTGCGCGGACCTCGAAGCGGCCGTAGGTTTGGTTGAACAAGGGCGCGCCGTCCCGGCTGCGGGTCTTCAAGCGCGCCGAGGTGTAGCCACAGCCGTGCAGCGACTCTTTGATGGCGCAGATGTGCAGCGCGCTGTCTTTGACATACGCGTTGGATGGTGCGTCGGTGTAGTACTGCAGCTCTTCATTGCCCCAACCCGGCACCCAGGTGTGGCTGTGGTAGTCAAAGAAACCGTTGCCGATGTCAAAGTCCCACTTGCTGCGGTCGATCTGGTCGCCGTCGAACTCGTCGTTCCACACCAGCGTCCAGCCCTCGGGTGCCGGGCGTGCTGGGGCCTTGCGCGCGCGCGTCATGGTGTGCGTAGGCCTTAAGCCACCAAGCGGCCGTCGGCGCCGAAGGGCAGCGCAAACTGGGCGTCGGGCACCAGATGGACGGTGTCGCCCGCGGCACAGTGCAGACGGTTGGCAACCACCTTGGCGTTGAGCAAACCCTCGATGCCGTCCACGCGCAGGTGAATGATGGAGGCGTCACCCAGGTGCTCAGCCAGCACCACCTGCGCGGCCACACCCTGCTCGAGGGCGCCCAGGTGCAGGTGCTCGGGCCGCAGGCCGATGCGTTGGGTCGGCTCGGGGGCATTGCCTTGCAGCGCTGCCCACAGTTGGCGGTGTGCAGCAGGTGCCGTGTCGCCGGGCTTGGCCACCAGGTTGATGCGGGGCGCGCCGATAAAGCCCGCAACAAACTCGGTGCGCGGGCGGTTGTACAACTCCAGCGGCGCACCCAGTTGTTCGATGGCGCCGTGGTGGAACACCGCAATGCGGTCGCCCAAGGTCATGGCCTCGACCTGGTCGTGGGTGACGTAAATCATGGTCGTGCCCAACTCGGCGTGCAGCCGGGAGAGCTCCACCCGCATGTCCACCCGCAGCGCGGCGTCCAGGTTGGAGAGCGGCTCGTCAAACAAAAACACCTTGGGCTTGCGCACAATCGCACGGCCAATTGCCACCCGCTGGCGCTGGCCGCCGGACAGCTCTTTGGGAAAGCGGTCGAGCAGGTTGGTCATGCGCAAAATCTCGGCGGCGCGCCCCACTTGCTGGGCCCGCTGCTGCTTGTCCACCCCGGCCATCTTGAGGGCAAAGCCCATGTTCTCGGCCACCGTCATGTGCGGGTACAGGGCGTAGCTTTGGAAAACCATGGCCGCGCCGCGGTCCGCCGGGTGCAGGTCATTGGCACGTTGCCCATCGATCAGCAGGTCGCCTGCGGTAATGCTTTCCAGCCCCGCAATCATGCGCAGGGTGGTGGACTTGCCGCAGCCCGACTGGCCCACGAACACCATGAACTCGCCGTCGCGGATATCGAGGTCAATGCCCCGTATCACATCGACCGAGCCAAAGCTCTTGCGCAAACCTTTCAGGCTGACTTGTCCCATGTTTATGCTCCTGCCACTGCAACATTCGAATCGGCTGCGCGCACGGGCGCAGGCCCGCCCCCTTGGGCCCACTGCTGCTTGCGCGCCTGCAACATGGCCGCGTACCACAGGGCGCTGTCTTTGGGGGTGCGCTTTTGGGTAGCGTAGTCCACGTGCACGATGCCAAAGCGCTTGGCATAACCCGAGGCCCACTCAAAGTTGTCCAACAGGCTCCAGACCATGTAACCCTCCATGCGCACGCCCTGGCTCATGGCATGGGCGACTGCGTTGATGTGGCGGGCGATGTAGTCGGTACGGTCGGCGTCGTGCACTTTTCCATCGATCAACTGGTCTTTGAAGGCGCCGCCGTTTTCGGTGACATACAAGGGCGGCACCGGGTAGTCCTTGTGCATGCGCACCAAGAGTTCGGTCAAACCCTCGGGGTAGACCTCCCAGCCCATGTCGGTGAGCGCCAGGCCGCTTTGCTTGGTGTCCCACGGGCCTTTGGCGCTGACCACCGAGCGGGAGTAGTAGTTCACCCCCATGAAGTCCATGGGGGTTTGGATGGCCTGCAGATCGCCGTCGCGCACCACCGGGGCGTCCTCGCCCAAGAAGTCCAGCACATCTTGCGGGTACTGGCCTGTAAACAGCGGGTCCATGTACCAGCGCAGCAGGCGCCCGTCTTCTAGGTGCGCCTGCGCGCGGTCGGCCTCGGTGTCGGTGGCACTTTGCACCGGCGAGAGGTTCAGCACAATGCCCAGCCGCGCTTTGGTGGACTGCGCGCGCAAGGCCTGCAACGCCAGCCCGTGGCTGAGCAGCAGGTGGTGCGAGGCCTGCGTCGCAGCGGCGCGGCTTTTCAGGCCAGGGGCAAAAATGCCCTGCTCGTAACCCAGCACCGCCATTACCCACGGTTCGTTGTGGGTGGTGATGGTGGCCAAACGGTCCCCCATGCGGCGGTCAATGCCTTGCGCATATTCGACAAAGCGGTGCACCGTATCGCGCACCGTCCAACCGCCTTTGTGCTGCAGCTCAGAGGGCAAGTCCCAGTGGTTGAGCGTCAGGTACGGGCGAATGCCGCGCGCCAGGAGGCCGTCAACCAAGCGCTCGTAAAAGTCCAGCCCTTTTTCGTTCCAGGCGCCAGCGCCGCCGGGGCGCACCCGCGGCCAGGACACCGAAAAGCGGTAGGCATCCACGCCCAGGCTGGCCACCAGGTCGAGGTCGTCTTGCCAGCGCTGGTAGTGCTCGCAGGCGGTGGTGCCGTCGCTGGCATCGGCGATGGCGCCTGGGCGGCGGCAGAAGTCGTCCCAAATGGACGGGCCCTTGCCGTCTTGCGCAGCCGCGCCCTCAATTTGAAAGGCACTGGTGGCCACGCCCCACACGAAGTGCTGCGGGAAGGTTGCGATGGTGGGAGGTGCGAAATTTTTGGTCATGTTGGAGTAGGCCGGGAGGTGGTCAGCGTGCACGCGAGTGCGCGGGCTACTTGACGGCCCCGGAGGTCAGCCCGTCAATCAGACGGCGCGAAGAAATGGCAAACAACACCAGCAAAGGCAAGGTGGCAATGGCCGAGCCCGCCATCACCGCGCCCCACTCGGTGTTGACCGGGCTTTGCATGCTGCGCAGGGCCAGCGGCAGGGTGTACATGTCGGGCGAACGCATGACGATCAGCGGCCCGATAAAGTTGTTCCACGAGGCAATAAAGGTGATCAGCCCCAGCGTGCCCATGGCCGGTGCCAGCAGCGGCAGCACGATGCGCCAGTAAATGCCCAACTCGCCGCAGCCGTCCATGCGGGCCGCTTCAATCAGTTCCTTGGGGATGGAGGCGCTGATGAACTGGCGCATCATGAAAATGCCAAAGGCACTGGCCGCCCCGGGAATGTAGAGCGCGCGCGGCTGGTCGATCCAGCCGAAGGCGTCCATGATCATGAAGGTCGGGATCATGCCCAAAAACTGCGGCAGCAACATGGTGCCCATGACCAGCAAAAACAGGTACTTTTTGCCCCGAAATTCGAACATCGCAAACGCGTACCCGCCCATCGAACAAAACAGCAACGTCAGCGCGGTGGACGCCAACGCCACATAGAGGCTCCAACCCAGGGCGCGCCAGAAGGCAATCTTTTCGGTCAGGATCTGCAGGTTGGTGGCGAAGTTGTCGCCAAAGAAAAGGGGCGGCGGCAGGTTGAAGATGTCGGTGCGCGAGTGCGTCGCAAACACAAACATGAAGTAAAACGGCATCAGCATGATGAGCGCGCCCACACCCACCAGCAGGTAAGCCGCGCGCGGCGCCATTTTTTCGGTGTTCATGGCGGTGCTCCTAGACGCTGCCTTCGCGCGGCTTGAAGGCCCGGTTGGTCAACCAGGTCAAGAGCGCGATCAGCACAAAAAACAACCACGACAAGGCACTGGCCAAGCCAAAGTCATTGAACTCAAAGGCGGTCCGGTACATGTACATCGCCGCCGTCATGCCGGCCTGGTCGGTGCCACCGCGCCCGCCGGTCAAGATGAAAGGCTCTTCGAACAGCTGCAGTCCACCGACCACGCTGAGGGTGACGCCGAAGTAAATCATCGGCTTGAGGCTGGGTAGCGTGATGTAGAAAAACTGCTGCAGGCGCCGTGC
>JBIIZY010000152.1:0-6903 GCA_044346035.1 Rhodoferax sp.
GAAAAAAGCCATGAAGACCAAGACATCGGCGTACGACGTAGCAGAGCACCTCCATAACCCCGAGGAGATGGCCGCCTATCCGGACGCGTGGCTTGACGAGTCACGGTAGGACGCTGCAGGGTTAGCCCGCGCGCTTGGAGATATCGCCCTAGCCCAAGAGATGTCGCAAATTGCCAAAGTCGCTGGCCATGGCCAAGTGAGCCTATGGGCAGTGCGGATTGGGCGAGTTACTTAATTGTTGTAGCTACAATTAAAGATGCGTATCGAATTCGATCCAGACAAAGATCTGTCCAACCAAGAGAAGCATGGCCACTCACTTGCTTTGGCATCAGCGCTCGATTGGGAGGAAGCTCTGGTGTGGGTTGATGATCGGTACGCCTACGGTGAGTTGCGCATGATCGCGCTCGCACCGGCTACCGGAATCCTGTATTACGTGGCGTTTGTGGACCGTGGTGATGCCCGCAGAATCATCAGTTTGCGCAAGGCCAATCGACGCGAGGTGAAGCACTATGTCCAAAGTTACTAAACGCCCTTCGGTTGCCATGCCGACCGTGCTCGAAGACAAGGCCATTACGGCTGCCGCCAAGGCCGATCCAGATGCGCAACCTCTGAGCCCAAAGCAGTTGCGGGCCATGGTTCCGCTCAAGGCGGTGCGCGGTAGGCCCAAGTTGGAAAACAAGAAGCTGCTCGTATCTGTGCGGTACAGCCCTGAGGTTGTGGCGTACTTCAAGTCAACTGGCGAAGGTTGGCAGTCGAGGATGGATGGCGTACTGCAGCAGTACGTGGCCCGCCATTCGCGCAGGGCGTGATGCACAGCCGTTGCTCAGCCACTTAACTAACCCCGCCAGTACCCCGCCCAAGGCCGCACTTCCGACAGCACAAAGTCCACCCAGACCGGCTCGAGTTCAAAGTTGCGGAAGTTGTCTACCGTGTTGCGGATGAAGTGGTAGTCGGCTTCGTACAAGGTGGTGGGCCAGTTGGCCAGCAGGTGCTGCTGGTTGGGCACCACGAACATGTGGCCACCGACGCGGGCCATGGCGATTTGGCCTACGGTGGCGGGCGTCCACAGCGTGACCGGCTCTGCGGTGGGCCGGTTCTTGGAGCCAAACTGGTACACATGCATTTTGAAAAACAGCGGTCGGCCCGGGTGCTGCTGGCCGATGGTGGCGATGGCGTCGAATGCGCCGGGCATGTAGGCGTCGTCGTGGTCCAAAAACGAGAGGTAGTCGCCGGTGGCCATTTGCATCAAAAGGTTGCGCTGGCGGTTGCCAAAGGTGCCGGTGAAGGGCAGCGTCACGATCTTGACCTGCTCAGGCCTGAGCTTGCGCAAGGCCACCCAGTAGTTCAAAAACGCCTGCACCCAGGGCCGCTCGCCGTCGATGCCGATCAGCAGCTCAAAGTCGGTGGCACCGGCGTGCAGCACCGAGTCCAGCGAGGTCAGTAAAAACGGGTGGGGAAAGCCCTCGGCGTCGGCCGGTGGCAGGCCGCAGATGGGGTAAATGACCGAGACCTTCATGCTGCTGCCTGGTAGACCATGCGCACATAGGCGTGCACACCCAGCTGGCCGTCGATCTCGCGGGTGAAAAACTTCACTGGCGTGGAGTGGTCGTGTACAAAGCCCGACTTGAGGTAGGTCCGCACCGCGTAGTGGTTGTCCAAAAACACCCACAAGTCCAGTTCTGGCGCCAGCTGCAGGCCCTGCGCCACGATGTGTTGAAACACCGGCGTGGCCAGTCCCTGGCCGCGAAAGGCGCTAAACAAATCCAGGCCCACGGTGCACAGCTGTGTGCCGTCCGAAAGCGTCAGGCGGGCCAGCCCGATGTCCTCCGCGCCACTGCAGACGATGCGAAAACTCTTGGCACCACCAGCCTCGAACCAGCGGCGTTGGCTGGCGGCGTCGATGGTGGTTTGCCGCTCCAGCCAGCGCTGGGTGAGTGGCTCGTTGCGGTGCGTGCGGATCTTCTCCAGATCCTGCGCTTCAACCGGCCTCAAGCAGATGTTCATGGTGCACTTTCCAATACTCGTAGGGCACGATGGGCGAGGGCATGTCCGCGTGCCCGTAGTGCTTGAGCGCCTTGATGTTCTGGTCGTAAAACAGCACGCGCGAGTAGGCCGACGCGTCGGACATGAAGGCGATGCCGTGGGTTTCGCAGTAGGTCTCGATGGGCTTGAGGTAGTACTTCTGGATGTGCTCGCCCGCGTGGTAGTGCGACAGGCCAGCGGTCTCTAGCAAAAACACGGCGCCGGTGGAGGCCAGCACATTGCGCGCAACCCCGCCGTGCAGCAAACCGTTGGAGACAGCCGCGTGGCGCACTGGGTCGTCAAACAGCAGCTGGCACACATAGGCGTGGCGGGCGTCGCGGTAGAAGGGCTCCATGAACTGCGGCGAGACGATGCAGTAGTCGTCCTCCATCAGGAAGTAGTCGCCTTGGTAGTCGTCGCGCAGCAGCGACTGGGTGACCGCATGGTCCCAGCCGCCGTAGGAAAAGCCGCCGTTCTCGCGAAACAGGATCTCCACCAGCGGGTTGCGTGCGGCTTGCTCCAGCAGGGGTTGCATGCGCTGGGCATCAAAGCTGCCGCTGACCACCACCATTACCCTGTCCACCGCGGGCGCGCGCAGCGCCTCCATGATCTTGAGCTGCGCTTCCAGCAGGGCGTAGCCGCAGGCACCCGAGCGCCGCGCGCCCAGGTAGCTCGCCACCACGATGCGCAAACCCGCCATCAGCTCACCAGCCGGAGTTGATGAGGGCGCAGATGCGGTCAACATCGGCCAGACTCACCTTGGTGTGCAGCGGCAGCACCAGGTAGTGGTCGTCCACGCTGTCCATGTGGGGGAAGTGGCCGTTCTCGTTGAACACCGAGTAGCGGTCGTTGCGGTAGTGCGTTTGACCGGACTCGATGCCGGCGTCGCGCAGCTTCTTTTGCAGGTCCAGGCGGCGGTCTACAAAGATGGTGAACAGCCAAGCCGCATGCTCCTTGCGGCTGTCGTTGTCCATGGCGATACGCACATTCGGGTTGCCTTGCAAACCTTCGACGTAGCGCCGAAACAGGTCTTGCCGGTGCTTGAGCGTGGCCGGGAATTCTTCGAGCCCGGCCAGCCCGATGGCCGCGCCGATGTCGGTCATTTGGTACTTGTAGCCCACTTCTGTGATGTCGTTTTCCCAGACGCCTTTTTGCTTGTCTTCGCGGTTGATGCCAAACCAGCGCAGCCGCTTGGATTTGTTGGCCAGGCCGTGGTCTTTGAAGCTCAGCATGCCGCCGTCGCCGGTGGTCAGGTGCTTGATAGCCTGGAAGCTGTACATGGTGAACTCGGAAATGCAGCCGATGTACTGGCCCTTGTATTTGGCGCCCAACGCATGGGCCGCGTCTTCGATGACCGGCACACCGTACTCGCGCGCAATGGCGTGGATCTCGTCCATGTCGCAAGGCAGGCCGCCATAGTGGACCACCACAATCGCCTTGGTTTTGGAAGTCATCTTGCGGCGGATGTCTTCGACGTTGATGTTCATGGTGGCCGGGTCGATGTCAGCGAACACCGGCTTGGCGCCGATGTAGAGCAGCGGAATGTTGGTCGCGGTGCAGGTAAACACCGGCACCACCACCTCGTCGCCGGGACCGATGTCGGCGAGCAAATAGGCCAGGTGCAGGGCGTCGGTACCCGAGCCCACCGCAATCGAGGTGCCCTCAATGCCAAACATGGTGTTGAAGTCGCGTTCAAACTTGTCGACCTTGGGGCCTTGGCCGATCCAGCGGGTCTTGAGCGTGTCGGTCACGTACTCGATGGCGCGTGCCGGCATGTGCGGGTGGAACAGCACGACGCCCTCGCTGGTGTCCATGATGGGGAGGTCGTTTTTGGGATCGGACTTCATAGATTTCCTTGACATTAATCTGGGTGAATTTCCGGGCTGTTTGGCCCATAAAAAATGCGCCGAAAAGGCGCGCGTGAATGGGTCCTACACCTGCATATTCATGATATCAGTGTAGGCCTGCACCATGCGGTTGCGCACATGCAGCGCGGCCTGGAATCCGACCTGTGCTTTCTGTATGGCGACCATGGTTTGTTCGAGGCTGACTTGCGGGTTTTCCATCTGCACTTCGCGCTGCAACCGGCTGGACTCCATTTGCGCTGAACTGACCGTCTGCAAGGCACCTTTAAGTGCGCCGGCAAACCCACCGTCCACGCCGTTGGATGCGGCACCGTCTGCACCGGCCGCGCGGCCCAGGCTGGGCGGTCGAATCGAGGTGGGCATGGCCACCGGGGTGAGCTTGAGATCCATCGCATCGTTCCTTGTAACTGCGTGGCGGCAATCCTAGGGAGCGTGCGGAGAAATATAAAGCGCAAATACGAGGGAAAAAGCCGTCTTATCCAAGGCCTGGTGCGGCGCATTACCCAAATAATGCCCCGCAGCATGCACCCTGGCCGAGGCGCTGCACGCCACACCCTTGTTCATACGTTGACCTGTACCTTGTTGGCTGCCATCCATGCTTTCGAACTCTGACACTGCACTCAACCGGCGCGCCCTGCTGGCCCTGTTGGCTAGTGGGCTGGGTGGCTGCGGGGGCGGTGGAGGGTCTTCCAATTCGGGCTCGGGCGCATCGGGTGGCGGCACCCCTGCGCCGCAGGGCGTGGGAACGGTGGCAGCCATTGCAGCAGGCGCCAACCAGTCGGTGGCGCTGCGCCCGGTTACCCCGGCTTTAAACCCGCCCGCCTACAGCGCGCTGCTGTGCGGCGACAACACCTGGGGCCAGCTGGGCAGCGGCACGTTGGCCTCGCCACAAAGCAGCATGACCGCAGTGGCGCTGTCTGGCACCCCGGCGCCCACTTGGCGCACGGTGGCGGCGGGCGGCTTTCATACGCTGGCGATCCGCTCCGACGGCACCTTGTGGGCCTGGGGCCTGAACACCAATGGCCAACTCGGCGTGGGCATGAGCAGAGGTTCTTACCTGACGGTCCCTACCAAGGTCAATCAAAACACCGACTGGCTGGCCATTGCTGCGGGCGAGTCCCATTCGCTGGCGTTGGGCGGCACGCCTACGGTGCAGTCGATTTTCAGCTGGGGCCAGAACACGGCGGGCCAGCTCGGTTTGGGTAACACGATCACCCGCAGCACGCCCACCAAGCTTACCGCCACCACCACCTTCAAAGCACCTTGGACCGCGTTGGCAGCCTGCCGCAGTTACAGCATGGCATTGCAGCCTGATGGGCTGTTGTTTTCCTGGGGCGATGACAGCGACGGGCAGCTCGGCCAACTCGGCTCCACCACGCCGCTGCTGCCCACCGCAGTGGCGCTGGCCGGCAAGCAGGTGGTCGCCCTGTCTGCCGGGGAGGCGCATGTGCTGGCCATCGCCGCCGACGGTTCCTTGCTGGCCTGGGGCAACAACGCCGCCGGGCAGTTGGGTCAGGGCAACCAGATCAGCGTGAACGGGCCCACTGCCGTGGGCACCGACACCGACTGGTTTGCCGTGTCTGCGGGCGGCGGCCACAGCCTGGCCATCAAGCTCGACCGCACGCTGTGGTCTTGGGGTGCCAACACCGATGGCCAGTTGGGCGACGGCAGCACCACCGCGTCCTCGGTGCCGATCCAGGTGGGCACCAACACCACGTGGGTCGCCGTGGCCGCGGGTCGCTCGCATTCCCTGGCCATCGACATCCAGGGCCGTCTGTGGGTTTGGGGCCGCAATGCCGAGGGCCAGCTGGGCAGCGCCGCAGGCAGCGCAGTGCCCAGTCCCACCTTGCTGGCCTGAGGCCGCAGCGCTGCAAAGTTTTTCATAAGACCGGTAAAAACCGCGCTTATCTCCCTAATGTTTGGGAGGACGGGTCGAATAATCGGTTCGCGTCGTGAGGCCATTGATGCCGCACCCCATAGGAAGCCAAGATGTCAGCCACTGTCACTGTCCCCGTGAACCCCACCTTAAGCCAACGCTTTGCGGCCATGGACCGAGGCCAGCGCATCAAGCTGGCACTGGGTGTGGTGTTGTTTGTCGCCATAGGCATTGCTGGCTTGGTGATGGGGCGCCAGGCCGACTGGCGGGTGCTGTATGCCAGCTTGCCCGACAAGGACGGTGGCGCGGTGATCGCCCAGCTCACCACGATGAACGTGCCCTACAAATACACCGAAGGCGGCGGCGCGATTTTGGTGCCCGCCGACCGGGTACACGATGTGCGCCTCAAGCTCGCCTCCTTGGGCCTGCCCAAGGGTTCGGTGAATGGCTTCGAGATGATGGAGTCCAACCGCTTTGGCATGACGCAGTTCCAAGAGCGGCTCACCTTCCAGCGCGGGCTGGAGGGCGAGCTCACCCGCTCCATCCAGTCCATTGCCTCGGTGGCCAACGCCCGCATCCACCTGGCGCTGCCCAACCAGAATGGTTTTTTCCGGGAGCAGCAAAAGCCCTCGGCGTCGGTGCTGCTGTCGCTACACCCCGGGCGCGCCCTGGACAAGGCGCAGATTGCTGGCATCGTCCACCTGGTGGCCTCCAGCGTGCCGGAGATGCCGCCTTCGGCCGTGAGCGTGCTCGATGACACGGGCAAGCTGCTCTCGGCCCCGCCGGATGGCAGCGCCTCCAGCGGCGATGCCGAGCAGCTGCAGTATGTGCAGCAGGTGGAGCAGCTCTACAGCCGGCGCATCCTCGACATCTTGGAGCCCTTGGTGGGCAAGGACAATGTGCGGGCGCAGGTCACGGCCGAACTTGATTTTTCGCAAACCGAGTCCACCACCGAATCGCACACCCCCAACCAAGCAGCCGACGCCGCCGCGGTGCGCAGCCAGCAAATGGTGGAGAGCACCAACGGCCTGACCGCTGCGCCCACCGGCATTCCGGGGGCTACCAGCAACCAGCCGCCGGCACAGCCCGCTGCCCCCATCAACGGGCAGGGCCAGACGGTCGCAGCGGTGGGCCAAGCAG
>JBIIZY010000153.1:0-6897 GCA_044346035.1 Rhodoferax sp.
AACTTTTGCTGGGAGTGGAATGTGCTGCGCCACATGACCTCCCATGTGGAGACCGGCGAACCACTGCCGCGCGCGCTGTTTGAAAAAATGCTGGCCGCGAAAAACTACCAAAGCGGCTTGCAGACCTTGCGCCAAATTGAATTCGCGCTGTTTGACATGCTGCTGCACACCGAGCACCCACCCGGTGCCGACTTCATGGCGCTGCTGCAACAAGTGCGAGACGAGGTGGCGGTCATCGCCTCGCCCACCTGGAGCCGTACCGCACACACCTTCAGCCACATCTTTGCCGGCGGTTATGCCGCAGGCTATTACAGCTACAAATGGGCCGAAGTGCTCAGCGCTGACGCCTACGCTGCGCTTGAAGAAACCGCTGCACCCGACGGCACCCACAGCCAAGACACCGGGCGGCGCTACCTGCGCTGCATTTTGGAGGCCGGCGGCAGCCGCCCCGCAATGGAATCCTTCCGGGAATTTCGGGGGCGCGCACCCGATCTGTCGGCGCTACTTCGGCACCAAGGTATGGCAGCATAAGTCTTACACTGCGGCGCAACCGAGGAACAGCCATGTCAGATTCCAAGCTTGCAACGTGGGTCGCCGTGGTGGCGTTTTGTATGTGCTCTGGCCTGTCGGCACAGACGATTTACCGCATCGTGGGGCCCGATGGAAAAGTAACCTTTACCGACAAGCCGCCCAGCACGCCTGAGCAAGGCACGGTCGCAACACTCGGTGTGGGCGCTGCGGCAACTGCAAACAACGCCAACCTGCCCTTTGAGCTGCGAACGGCAGCTACCAGCTTCCCAGTCACGCTCTACAGCACCGCAGACTGCCAACCCTGTGGCGCCGGCCGTGGTTTGCTCACAGCGCGCGGCATACCCTTTGCCGAGAAAACGGTTTCCAGCGCACAAGACATTGCCGCGCTGCAACGTCTGAGTGGCCAGACCGCCCTGCCCTTTTTGACTATCGGTGGACAAAAAATTTCGGGTTACTCCAGCGAAGAGTGGAACCAAACCCTCGACGCCGCCGGCTACCCCCGTGTTTCTCAGTTGCCCGTGGGCTACCGGCAAGCGGCACCAACGCCGCTGGTCAGCCTGCAAAGGCCCGTGCCCAGTGCAGAAGAAAGGCCTACTGGCACCAGCCCGCCGCCGGTGGGCGAGTCCGCGGGCAACCCGGCAGGCATCAGGTTTTGATTCGGTTTTGGCCGGGCGCGGGCTTGCTTGGGCTGGCCTAGCCCGGCTCAATCGAAGCGCAATTCCTGCACGCCCAAGGCAGTACCGAGCAAGCACACCTGGGCGCGCTGGTGGGCAAACACGCCCACCGTGACCACGCCCGGCCACTGGCTCACCGTGGTCTCAAACGCCAGCGGCTGGGTGATCCTGAGGCCCGCCACATCGAGAATCCACTGCCCGTTGTCGGTGACCAAGGGTGCGCCCGCACGCTGGCGCACCTGCGCCTGGGCACCCATGGCGGCAAACTGGGCACACAGGCGGCGCGCAGCCATGGGAATGATTTCGACCGGCACCGGAAACGCACCCAGCGTGGCCACCCGCTTGGACTCGTCGGCTATGCAGACAAAGCGGTCCGCCAGCGCGGCAACAATTTTTTCGCGGGTAAGGGCCGCGCCCCCGCCTTTGACCATGCAGCCCTGGCCGTCAATCTCATCGGCGCCATCGATATACACCGCCAAACGGTCCACCGCGTTGGAGTCCAGCACCGCAATGCCGGCGGCCCGCAAGCGCTCGGTGCTGGCCTCGGAACTCGACACGGCACCGGCAATCTGGTCCTTCATGCCCGCCAATGCGTCAATGAACTTGTTGACCGTGGAGCCGGTGCCCACACCCACGATCTGGCCGGGCACCACGTAGCGCAGCGCGGCCTGGCCCACCATGGCTTTGAGCTCGTCCTGGGTCCAGCGCTGCGCTGTGGCGCCACCAGTAGCGCCCACAGAGCTGGCGGGGGGGCTGTTGGGTGGTGCAGCGGGTGGTACGGAGGATGGTGCGGAGGATGGTGCGGACGGGTCGCTTTGGGATGGCATGGGGGAGAATCACACAAGTAAAAATGACCGCAGGAATTATCCATGCCCCTTGTCCCGTACGGCCTGGCCCGTCCCTTTTTGTTTGGCCTGGACCCGGAACAGGCGCACGACCTGACCTTGGCCGCGCTGGCGGCCAGCCAAAGAACCCCCTTGCAGCTCGCCTACCGCGCGGCCCGGGTGAACGATCCCATCACGCTGGCCGGCTTGCAGTTCCCCAACCGGGTGGGACTGGCCGCCGGTCTGGACAAAAACGCCCGCTGCATCGACGCCTTGGGCGCCATGGGGTTTGGATTTGTGGAGGTGGGCACCGTCACGCCACTGGCCCAAAGCGGCAACCCCAAGCCGCGCATGTTTCGCTTGCCAGACGCCCAGGCACTCATCAACCGCCTGGGCTTTAACAACCAGGGACTGGACGCCTTTGTTGCCAACGTGCAGCAGTCTGCGTTGCGCCGCCACAAAAAATCTGGCTTGGTGCTGGGCCTGAACATCGGCAAGAACGCGGCCACACCCATGGAGCGCGCCACCGAGGACTACCTGGCGTGTTTAAGCGGTGTCTACCCGCATGCCGACTACATCACGGTCAACATTAGCAGCCCCAACACCAAGAACCTGCGCAGCTTGCAAGCGGACGCTGCGCTCGACGGGCTGCTCGCTGCCATCGACGAGCGCCGTGCGGAGCTGGCCCAGCACCATGGCCAACGCAAACCCGTGTTCCTCAAAATTGCGCCCGATCTGGACGACGCCCAAATTGCGCTGGTAGCGGCCACGCTCAGGCGCTATGGCTGCGATGCGCAGGGCCGACCCACCCAGGCTTGGGGGGTGATTGCCACCAACACCACGGTGTCACGCGACGCGGTACAGGGCATGGCCCATGCGCAAGAGGCTGGCGGGCTCTCGGGCGCGCCGGTGCTGGCCATGGGCAACCGGGTGGTCGCCCAACTGCGCCAGGCGCTAGGACTGGGCTTTCCCATCATCGGTGTGGGCGGCATCCTGGCTGCTGCCGATGCGGTGTCCAAGATCGAGGCCGGTGCCGACGTGGTGCAGCTTTACACCGGCCTGATTTACCGCGGACCGCGCTTGGTGGGCGAGGCGGCACGCGCCATCCGCGCGCTGCGCCGCTAAGTTACGGAGCGGCTTGCAACTCCAGTGTGCCGGCTGCGGAGAGTGCCAATCGCCTGCCCGCAGGCACGGTCAAAAACGCGCGGGCATCCGCCGGGGGCAGACCAAACACCAGACTGGCCGGGCCGTTGGCGTTGCTGCCGTAGGCGTAACCCCGGGTCTCGGTGATTAGCGTGTACTGCAGGTCGATGGTGCTGGCGTCGCTGCAGGTCAGCGCGACCGACCCCGACAGCGTGGCGGTGTGGCGCAGGCTGCCAGCGCAGCGCAAGGCCTGGTTGGACCCCAGCTGCGCGCGGCCGGTGCGGTCCGGAATCAGCACCACCTCCCCCGAAAGCAAGCTGCCATTGACGATGGCGTAGGCCGGCACCTTGGTAGAGACCAGGCCCAAGGCGGTGTCATTGACCTTGGCACAGCCCGACAAAAGCACCACGGACAAGAACCCGACGGTGCGGACGCAGTTTCCAAAATGCATGGCGTATCTCCGGGCGGTGGTGGTGGCAAAAAAGGGGCGGGTCGCCGCCCCGGCATCTTACCGGGGCGCTGGTGCCAGACCGCTGCCCAGCTGCGACCCACGCGCCCGATTTGTGGCTATGCTGCTGCCTTTGCATTGCAGGCCCGCCATTGGGCAGGAGAGAGTCCCCGCCCCATGCACTACTCGAATCTCGTTACCCGAATCGCTGGCGAAGCGGTCGATGCCTGGCACATCCACTTTGAGGCGCAGGCAGCCCAAGCGCGCGGCGAGGATGTCATCGTCCTGAGCGTGGGCGACCCCGACTTTGCCACCCCCGCGCCCATCACCGAAGCCGCCGTGCAGGCCTTGCGCGCGGGTGACACGCACTACACCCCCATCCGTGGCCGCGATGCGCTGCGCCAGGCCATCGCGCAACAACACACAGAGCGCAGCGGCCAGGCCGTCACCGCCGAGCAGGTGATCGTGACCAGCGGCGCGCAAAACGCCCTCTTCTGCGCCGCCCTGTGCCTGTGCGAGGCAGGCGACGAGGTGCTGGTGCCCGAGCCCATGTACCTCACCTATGCCGCGTGCATCGGGGCCAGCGGCGCGCACCTGGTGCCGGTGCCGGTCGACGCCCAGCGCGACTTCGCCCTCGACCCGCACGCGCTTGCTGCGCGCATCAGCGCGCGCACCCGTGCCATTTTTTTGGCAACGCCGTGCAACCCCACGGGCGCGGTGATGCCACGCGAAAGCCTGCAACACATCGCCGACTTGGCCATCGCGCACCAGCTCTGGGTGGTGTCGGACGAGGTCTATGCCGACCTGTGCTTTGAGCAGGCGCACACCAGCATCGCGGCGCTGCCGGGCATGGCAGAGCGCAGCGTCACCGTCAGCAGCCTGTCCAAGTCACATGCCATGGCGGGGTGGCGCTTGGGTTGGGCGGTGGGGCCTGCGCCACTGGTGGAGCACATGGCCAAGCTGGTGTTGTGCATGCTGTACGGCGTGCCCGGATTTGTGCAGCAAGCCGCGCTGGAGGCCTTGGCACAAGCCCACACCGTGGTGCCCCAGATGCGCGACGCCTACCGGCACCGGCGCGACCTCGCCTACGGCTTGCTGTCCCAAGTTCCCGGCTTGCAGTGCCGACTGCCCCAAGCCGGCATGTTCATGCTGATCGACATACGCGGCACGGGGCTCTCGGCCCACGACTTCACCTGGGGCCTGTTTCGTCAGACCGGCGTTTCCTTGCTGGACGCGCAGGCGTTTGGCGCGACCGCCACGGGCTTTGTGCGCCTGGGCTTCGTGGTGGAGGCGCCGCGCCTGGCGCTGGCCTGCGAGCGCATCGCCAACTACGTCAAAGGGCTTCCTTTTGCCGCCGGGCCACGGGCGACCACGCCATTGCCAACTGCGCCCGCTGCCTAGATACCCACTTCGCTACTCTTTCTTGCTCCACCACGCCCCCACCTTTCCTCGCTCCATGCCCGCCCTCGCGCCACCAACTTCTCACTCCACCACGCCTTCACCTCCCCCCGCCCCACGCACCATGCACACCGACGCCTTACTGCACGCCCTGCACCTTGACCCCCGGACCTACCAATCAGGAAACCTGCCAAGCCACAGCCCCATCGATGGCAGCGTCATCGGCCGGGTCCACGCGGCCAGCGGCGACGACGTAGCGGCGGCCGTGGCGCGCGCGCAGGCAGCTTTTTTGCGTTGGCGCAATGTGCCTGCGCCCCAGCGCGGCGAACTGGTGCGTCTGCTAGGCCAGGTGCTGCGCGAGCACAAAGATGCGCTGGGTCGCCTGGTCTCGCTGGACGTGGGCAAGGTTCACTCCGAGGGCCTGGGTGAAGTGCAGGAAATGATCGACATCTGCGACTTTGCCGTGGGCTTGTCGCGCCAGCTGCATGGGCTCACCATGGCCAGCGAGCGCCCAGGCCACCGCATGATGGAGACCTGGCATCCGCTGGGCGTGGTGGGGGTGATTACGGCGTTCAACTTCCCGGTGGCGGTGTGGTCTTGGAACACCGCTTTGGCGCTGGTGTGTGGCAATGCGGTGGTCTGGAAGCCCAGCGAAAAAGCGTCCTTGTGCGCGCTGGCAGTGCAGGCCTTGCTGGAGCAGGCCTGTACGCGCTTTGGACAGCCCGAGTTGACGCAGGATCTGTGTCAGGTGCTGCCCGGTCTAGCCGATGTGGGCCAAGCGCTGGCGGCGCATCCGCAGGTCGCCTTGGTGAGCGCCACCGGCAGCACCCGCATGGGCCGCGCTGTGGCGCAGCAAGTGGCCGCGCGCTTTGGGCGCAGCCTGCTAGAACTGGGTGGCAACAACGCCATGGTGATTGCGCCCAGCGCCGACCTCGACATGGCGGTGCGCGCGGTGGCGTTTGCCGCCGCCGGCACAGCGGGCCAACGCTGCACCACGGCGCGCCGGCTGATCGTGCACCACAGCATCCACGCGCAGGTCATGGCCCGCCTTGAAAAAGCGTACGCCAGTTTCGTCATCGGCCGTCCTGACGTGCCCGGCACCTTGCTGGGGCCACTCATCGACCGCGCTGCGTTTGAGGCCATGCAGGCCGCGCTGCAACAGGCGCAGCACGAGGGTGGCACCGTGGTGGGTGGCCAGCGTGTTTTGCAGTCGGAGTACCCTCATGCCTACTATGTGCAGGCTGCCCTGGTGGACATGCCGGGCCAAACCGCAGTGGTGCAACAAGAGACCTTCGCGCCGATTCTGTACGTGCTGCAGTACGACACATTGGAAGAGGCCATTGCCCTCAACAACGCGGTGCCGCAAGGTCTGTCCAGCGCCATCTTCACCCTCAACCTGCGCGAGGCCGAAGCCTTTATCGCCGCCAGCGGCTCGGACTGCGGCATCGCCAACGTCAACATCGGTACCTCGGGCGCAGAAATCGGCGGCGCGTTTGGTGGCGAAAAGGAAACCGGTGGTGGACGCGAATCCGGCTCCGACGCTTGGCGGGCCTACATGCGCCGCGCCACCAACACCATCAATTACTCCGCCGCGCTGCCCTTGGCGCAAGGCGTGCAGTTTGACTTTTGAGCACCGCCATGACCCAACGCGATCCCCGCTTTGATATCTTGTTTGAGCCGGTGCGCATCGGCCCGGTCACCACCAAAAACCGCTTCTACCAAGTGCCCCACTGCAACGGCATGGGCCACGGCAAGCCCGCCGCGCTGGCCGCCATGCGCGGCGTCAAGGCCGAGGGCGGCTGGGGCGTGGTGTGCACCGAAGAGATAGAGATCAGCCCGTTCTCCGAGATCGCGCCGCACTTTGAAGGCCGCCTGTGGG
>JBIIZY010000154.1:0-6872 GCA_044346035.1 Rhodoferax sp.
GATCAGGTGTTTCATGGTTTTAGCTTTGCCGGGTAAGCCACTGCACGTACTTTTCGACCCCGGTTTGCACGTCTACAAACTGGTGGTTGCAACCGGCGCTGCGCAAGGCGCCCAGGTCGGCCTGGGTGTAGCACTGGTACTTGCCGCGCAAAACGTCGGGGAAGTCGATGTACTCCACCAGACCTTGCGTTGCGATGGCCTCTAGCGCCAGCGCGTGCTTGCCCTCCAAGCCGCGCATGGCGTTGACCAGCGCGCTGGCCACATCATTGAACGGCTGGGCCCGGCCTGAGCCGAGGTTGAAGATGCCGCTGGCACCGGGGTGGTCAAAGAACCACAGATTGACCGCGACCACGTCGTCGATGTACACAAAGTCGCGCATTTGGCCGCCCGCCGCATAGCCACCGTATTCGCCAAAAAGCTTGACTTTGCCCTCGGTTTTGAATTGGTTGAATTGGTGAAATGCCACGCTGGCCATGCGGCCCTTGTGTTGCTCACGCGGCCCATACACATTGAAGTAGCGCAGGCCCACCACCTGGTGTGTGCGGCCCGACTGGGTGCGTTCAAAGTGCAGGCCACACTCGCGGCGCATGCGTTGGTCAAACAGCAGCTTGGAGTAGCCGTAGACGTTGAGCGGTAGCTCAAATGCGGGGTCTTCCCGGAACACGCTGGAGCCCCCATAGGTTGCGGCAGACGAGGCGTACAGCAGCCGCGCCCCGCGCTTCTGGCAGGCGTGGTACAGATGGCAGGACACGCCGTAGTTGTTGGCCATCATGTACTTGCCGTCTGGCTCCATGGTGTCGCTGCAGGCGCCCTCGTGGAACACCGCTTCGATTTGGCCAAACTGGCCGCTGGCAAACGCGTCGTAAAAGGTGTCGGCGTCTTGGTAGTCGGCAATTTTGAGGTCCGCCAGGTTGCGAAACTTGTCGCCTTGCTTGAGGTCATCGACGGCGATGATGTCGTCAATGCCGCGGGCGTTGAGCCCGGCAATGATGTTGCTGCCAATGAAACCGGCGGCGCCGGTGACCACGATACGCGTCATGCAAACAACTCCTCATACGACACCGTCGCCGTACCAAACTTGGCCACCACGATGCCCCCGGCGCGGTTGGCAAGTGGCATGGCGTCGCGCAGATCCAAGCCTGCAGCAACCAGTGCGGCCAGGGTCGCAATAACGGTGTCGCCCGCCCCGGTGACATCAAACACCTCGCGCGCTTGGGCACTGACATGCAGTTCGCCGTGGGCATCGAACAAGGTCATTCCTTCCTCGCTGCGGGTCAGTACCACCGCTTGCAGCTGGAGTTGCTCGCGCAACTGGTGGGCCTTGGCGCGCAGTTCGTCCTCGGAGCGCCAGTTGCCCACGACCTGCTGCAACTCAGCCCGGTTGGGCGTGATGGCGGTGGCATGCTGGTAGCGCGAATAGTCGCTGCCCTTGGGGTCGATGAAGATCGGCTTGCCGTGGGCCCGCGCTCTGGCAATCATGTCGCTCACGTGCGCCAGGCCGCCTTTGCCGTAATCCGAAAACAGCACTGCCTGGTGTGCCGGCAGCAGGCTTTCGAAGGTGGCGGTTTGGCTGGCGAGAATTTCGCTTTTGGGCGTGTTCTCGAAGTCCAGGCGGATGAGCTGCTGCTGGCGTCCGATGACGCGCAGCTTGACCGTGGTTTTGAGGTCTGCATCGCGGCCAAAGTGGGTGCGGATGCCGGTCTTTGCCACCAGCGCTTCGAGTTTGTGGCTGGCCTCGTCGTCGCCAACTACGGTGAGCAAACTGGCCTGCGCGCCCAGCGTCACCACGTTGTAGGCGACATTGGCTGCGCCGCCATTGCGCTCCTCTTCACGCGTGATGCGCACCACCGGCACCGGTGCTTCCGGGCTGATGCGGTCCACCGAGCCGTACCAGTAGCGGTCGAGCATCACGTCGCCCACTACCAGGACGCTGGAGCGTGCAATCTGTTCTTTGCTGATGTTCATAAAAAAGTGCAGGCAGGGTTACAACTCTTCAACACGCCGGGCGGGGTAACTGTCCCACGCCTGGCAGCCCGGACACTGCCAGAAATGGCGCTTGGCTTCAAAGCCGCATGCCGCGCAGCGGTACCGGGTCAGGGGCTTGACCGCATGGTCGAGGGCACGCTGCACCTGCGGGTGAAACTGCTCGTGCTCTAACTTTTCGCCTGCAATCCACTTCGCGGCGGCCACCAGCGAGGGTTCTTTTTCAAGGTGGTGTGCGTACCACTGTCGCGCACTCAACTCCGATGGGCCACCGGCAGCTTCCAGTGCGACGATAGCGTCCAGCACATCGAGCGAATGGCTCTGGGTGTAGGCCGCTTTGAGTTCGGTGATGGCTTGCGCACTGTGGCCGCACGCGAGGGCTTGCCTGGCGAGCAAAGGCGCAATCAAGGCCATTGCCGCTGGGGCTGCTGCAGCGGCGGAGCGCAGCGTTTCGTAGGCTGCGTAGTGGTCGCCGGTGCTGTCTTGCAAGCCCGCCTTGTCGATGCGCGCTCGGGGGGACTCTGGCGCGATCGCAATGGCCTGCTCAAGCAGCGCATGTGCGGCGCTGCGGTCATCGCGCGCCAACTGCGCCTGTGCTTGTTCGCACAGGTAATGCGCCAGCCGCCCGTTGAAACTGCCTTGTCCACTGGACTCGAGTTTGCGGGCAATGCCAGCGGCGTGCTCCCAGTCGCGTGCGCGTTCGTAATTGGACAGCAAAGCCAGGCGGGCTTGCGCCTCAAACGGTGTGTTCTCCAGCTTGAGCAGCGCGTCTTCAGCGCGGTCCAGCAGGCCAGCCTTGAGGTAGTCCAACGCCAGGGCGTATTGCGCGCGGTGGCGGTCGTCGCCGGAGAGGTCTGCGCGCGACAACAGGTGCTGGTGTACCCGTACCGCCCGCTCGTACTCGCCGCGCCGGCGAAAGAGGTTGCCCAGCGCAAAGTGCAGCTCCGAGGTGTCGGGGTCGTTTTGTACCGCCTCAATGAATGCGTCAATGGCCTGGTCTTGCTGCTCGTTGAGCAGAAAGTTCAGGCCTTTAAAGTACGCCTTGGGGTCTTGGCGTTGCGCCAGCCGCAGTTGGCGCAGATCAAGCCGGGATGCGACCCAGCCCAAGATGAACACAGCAGGCAAGGCCAGCAGCAAAAGGCTCAGATCAAATTCCATGGGGCGGCATGACTTGCGCGGTTGTGGCTGGTGCCGGTGCGGCGGCGCCCACAGACGCTGTCGATGGCGACACAGGTGCAACTTGGCGCTGGCGCCACCAGCGTGGAACCATGGCCAACACACCGAGAACGACACCCGCAGCAAATGCAACCAGCACCACCAAGACCATCGGTGCCGTCCATTGGTGGCCAAAGAAAAAACGCACAGTTGCATCACCTTGGTTGTTCAAGGCAAAGGCGAACAGGGTAAAAAAAATGGCCGCTTTAAGTGTCCACTTAAAGAGCCATGCAATGGTGATCATCGGTCTCCCCGTTATAGAGACGATTCTAGTCTTGCGCGCTTCGCTGGCTCTTGGTGCCAGTTGCCATCTCCGCGGTGCGGGCATCAACCGCTTCGCGCAGCGCCTTGCCGGGTTTGAAGTGCGGAACGCGGCGCTCGGGTATGGCCACACTTTCGCCACTGCGCGGGTTGCGGCCCATGCGGGGCGGGCGGCGGTTGATGGAGAAACTGCCGAATCCACGTATCTCAATGCGGTGGCCGCGCACCAACGCGCTGTTCATCGCATCCAAAATGGCTTTGACCGCGAACTCAGCGTCCCGCTGGGTCAGCTGACCAAAGCGGTTGGCGAGTTCTTCAACAATGTCGGAACGGGTCATCTGAAGCCAGCAATGGGTGGAAACAACGACCGGCCACGCGTGCGGCCGGTCGCTATTCAGGCTTGGAACAAGTCGCTAAAGCGATCCAGGGACTAGTTGTTGTCCAACTTGGCGCGCAGCAAGGCACCCAGGCTGGTGGTGCCAGCACTTTCACGGGCCGATTGCTGGCTCAGGTTCTGCATGGCCTCGTTTTGGTCGGCAGCGTCCTTGGCCTTGATCGAGAGCTGGATGTTGCGCGTCTTGCGGTCCACGTTGACCACCACTGCGGTCACTTCGTCGCCTTCTTTGAGCACGTTGCGCGCGTCTTCCACGCGGTCACGGCTGATCTCGGAGGCGCGCAGGTAGCCGATGACGTCGTCACCCAGGTCGATCTCAGCGCCCTTGGCGTCTACAGTCTTGACCTTGCCGGTGACGGTTTGGCCCTTGTCGTTGATCGACACGAAGGTGGTAAACGGATCGGAGTCGAGCTGTTTGATGCCCAGGCTGATGCGCTCGCGGTCCACATCGACTGCCAACACCAAAGCCTCGACTTCTTGGCCCTTTTTGTACTCGCGCACTGCGGTTTCGCCGGGCTCATTCCAAGAAAGATCAGACAGGTGCACCAAGCCATCGATACCGGCAGCCAGTCCCACGAACACGCCGAAGTCGGTGATGGACTTGATCGGGCCCTTCACGCGGTCACCACGCTTGGTGTTTTGCGCAAACTCTTGCCACGGATTGGCTTTGCACTGCTTCATGCCCAGGGAGATGCGGCGCTTGTCTTCGTCGATTTCCAGAACCATGACTTCGACTTCGTCGCCGAGGGCAACGATCTTGGAAGGCGCAACGTTCTTGTTGGTCCAGTCCATTTCGGACACGTGGACCAGGCCTTCGATTCCGGGTTCGAGTTCCACAAACGCGCCGTAGTCGGCGATGTTCGTGATCTTGCCGAACATGCGGGTACCTTGCGGGTAACGGCGGTTGACGCCCATCCAGGGGTCATCGCCCATTTGCTTCAGACCCAGAGACACACGGTTCTTTTCGGTGTCGAACTTGAGAATCTTGGCCGTGATTTCCTGACCGGCTTGCACCACTTCAGAGGGGTGACGGACACGGCGCCATGCCATGTCGGTGATGTGCAGCAGGCCGTCGATGCCGCCCAGGTCCACAAACGCACCGTACTCGGTGATGTTCTTGACCACGCCTTGCACGACAGAACCTTCTTTGAGGGTGTGCATCAGCTTGGCGCGCTCTTCGCCCATGGAGGCCTCGACCACCGCGCGGCGGGACAACACGACGTTGTTGCGCTTGCGGTCGAGCTTGATGACCTTGAACTCCATGGTCTTGTTCTCGTACGGAGACAGGTCTTTGGTAGGACGTGTGTCGACCAGCGAACCGGGCAAGAATGCGCGGATGCCGTTGACCAGGACGGTCAGGCCGCCCTTGACCTTGCCGGACGTGGTGCCGGTAACAAACTCGCCGGATTCCAGCGCTTTTTCCAGGCTCATCCAGGACGCCAGGCGCTTGGCCTTGTCGCGCGACAGGATGGTGTCGCCATAACCGTTTTCGACGGAGTCGATGGCCACGGAAACGAAGTCGCCCACTTGGACTTCGAGTTCGCCCTTGTCACTCTTGAACTCCTCGATGGGCACATACGCTTCGGACTTCAGTCCGGCGTTGACAACGACGAAGCTGTGCTCAATACGAACGACTTCAGCGGTGATCACTTCACCTGCGCGCATCTCGGAGCGTTGCAGGGATTCTTCAAATAGGGCTGCGAAAGATTCAGACATGTGGTTTGCGGCAAAAAAACCGCGGGGTTTAAGTTGTTACACCCCAAAACCGGTGCGCTGTCGCGCGAGAGGAGTTTTGGGGGCCACGCAAAGCCTTACTGGCTTTGCTTCGTTCAAAGCCTTACTGGCTTTGCTTCGTTCAAAGCCTTATTGGCTTTGCTTTGTTCAAAGCCAAGCGGCTTTGGATTTCCAACACCAACCCTCTAAGCGGACTCGAAGGGTTGTTTGCCTTGCCACCATGCCAACACGGTGTTCACAGTTTGTTCCACCGTGAGGTCCGAGTTGTCTAGAAGCAGGGCGTCTTCCGCAGGCTTGAGAGGCGCAATGGTGCGGGTGGAATCCCGCAGGTCGCGCGCTTGCAGGTCTGCAAGAAGAGGCGGGAGTGTAGCTGCGATTCCTTTTGAAATCAACTGCTTATGGCGCCTTTCAGCCCGGCGCTGGGCGCTTGCCGTGAGGAAAACCTTGAGCGCGGCGTCCGGAAAAATGAGGGTCCCCATGTCGCGGCCATCGGCTACCAAACCGGGAAGCTTGCGAAAGCTGCGTTGGAACGCCACCAGCGCTTCGCGCACCATGGGAAAGGCCGACACCTTGGAGGCGTTCATGCCGGCCTCTTCGGTGCGGATGGCGTCGCTGACATCGGCATCGCCCAGAAAAATGCGCGCACCTTCGAAGCGAATAGGCAGCGTGCGCAGCAGCTCCGCAATGCGCTGTTGCTGGTCAAGATCTAGGGGAAGGCCTAGGTGCGTGGCGGCCAGTGCGGTAATCCGGTACAGCGAGCCCGAGTCCAGAAAGTGGTAGCCCAGTTGCCGTGCTACCTCGGCGGCCAGCGTGCCTTTGCCAGAGGCGGTGGGGCCATCCATGCACAGCACCGGAATCTTCTCTTGCGGTGTGTGGGCCAGGGAGAACAGCGTCTCAAAGTAGTTGGGAAAGGTTTTGGCAACGCACTTGGGGTCCTCAATACGTACGCCCACGCCCGCCGGGTTGAAGGCGGCCAAAGAAAAGCACATCGCAATGCGGTGGTCGTCGTAGGTGTGAATGCGGGCGGGCTTCCAGGCTTGGGGGCCGTCGGGTGGGGTGATGCGAATGGAGTCAGCGCGTTCTTCGACGGTTGCGCCCAGTTTGCGCAGCTCGGTGGCCATGGCGGCGATGCGGTCGGTTTCTTTGACCCGCCAACTCGCGATGTTGCGCAATACCGTGCTGCCTTGCGCGTACAGCGCCATGACAGCCAAGGTCATGGCGGCGTCGGGGATGTGGTTGCAGTCCAAGTCGAGGGCTTTAAGTGGCCAGGCTCCGCGTTCGATGT
>JBIIZY010000155.1:0-6837 GCA_044346035.1 Rhodoferax sp.
CCCCGCCCTGCGCGAACAGTGTGCGCGCCAGCTGGGCCACCGCCTGCGGCGCGGTGCGCTCGCCCATGCCGATGAGCACCACCCCGTTGCCAATGGGCAAGACATCGCCGCCCTCCAGGCTGGCCCAACCGTGGCCGCGATCGGGCTCGCCCCACCAGTGCGTCAGGGGTTCGATCTGCGGGCCGGCAAACAGCGGGTGGAAGCGGTAAATCGCTGCCACCAGCAAGGTCTCTTGGCGCCGTGCTGGCCAGTACATTGGGCACAGCACAACGCCCTTGCCAATCCAGCATGAGCTGTCCCGGGTGAACAGCGAATTGGGCAAGGGCTGCAGCAGCATGTCCGTGGCGGTACTGACTGCAATTTGCAGGCCCTGCGTATGCTGCGCCACGTCGGCACGGGAGACACCGCCCACCAGCACCTCGGCCAAGGCCATGGGCGGCAAGGCGGTGAGCCAGGGGCGCAACTCGGATGCGGCCTCTTGGTCGATGTAGTTGGATCCCAGCAAGCGCTCCAGCAACCAGGCCAGGGCCACTGGGTTGGCCACGGTGGCTGCCAGCAGATCGTGCAGCTCCAGCACCTCAATGCCGCGCTCGGTCATGGCGGCGGTGAAGGCATGGTGCTCTTGCGCGGCCTGCTTGACCCAGATGACGTCGTCAAACAGCAAGCGGTGGCAGTTGGCCGGCGTGAGGCGCCGTTGCGCCAAGCCGGGGCGGCACACCATCACGCGGCGCAAGCGGCCGACTTCCGAGAAGATTCCGTGTTCCATGGCGTACAACCCTAGAGCGCCAGGCTGCCGTTGCGCAGCATGACAACCGCTACCACGGCCAGCAGCACCAACGCGGCCAGCGCACCGATTTCACCGCCCGTGAATGCCGGCTTGGCTTGCGCCTTGCGCGCCCAAAAGAACAGCGCGGCTCCGGGTGCGTAGAGCACCGCGCTGAGCAGCACATACTTTGGCCCCGCCGCATAGAGCAGCCACACGCAGTACACGCACGCCAGCGCGGCAACTGGCAGGTCGGCCGTGCGGTGCTGGGACGCGCCCACCGGCAGTGCGCCTTCGCCCCGCCAAGCTGTGCGCAGTGCGAAGGCAGCGCTAAACAGGTAGGGCAGCAAGATCATGGCGGTGGAGAGGGAAATCAACGCCAGATAAGACGCTTTGGAAATCAGCGTCACCAGCAAAAAGACCTGCACCATGCCGTTGGTCAACCACAGCGCGTTGGCCGGCACGCCTTGCGTGTTTTGCCGGGTCAACCACGCTGGCATCACGCCGTCGTTGGCTGGCGAGAACAGCGACTCTGCGGCCAGCAGCGTCCAGGCCAGCAAGCCTCCACCCACCGACAAGATCAGGCCCACGTAGACCAGCACGGCCCCCCATTGGCCCACCACCTGCTCCAGCACCGGCGCCATGGACGGGTTCTTCAAACCGGCAAGCTGCGGCTGCGACAGCACGCCCATGGACAGCAGTGACACCGCCATCAGCAGTACCAAACAGATGCCGTAACCGATCACCGTAGCGCGGCCCACATCGGCGCGGCGTTTGGCGCGTGCGGAGTAGACGCTGGCCCCCTCGATGCCAATGAACACCCAAACGGTAACCAGCATGGTGCTTTTGACTTGATCTAGCACCGGTGGCAACGCGGCATCGCCCCAGAAGTCCAGGCCGAAGGTGGGCGGGTTAAACGCCACCGCCAGCACCGCAATAAAGACCAGTAGTGGAACGACTTTGGCCACGGTGATAAGCCCGTTGAGCACCGCTGCGCCCTTGATGCCGCGCAGCACCATGAAGTGCACCAGCCACAGCACCACTGACGCACCCACGGTGGCCGCGGGCGTGTTGCCATCGCCAAACGCAGGAAAGAAGTAACCCAGCGCGCTGAAAGCCGCAACCAAATAGCCCACGTTGCCAATCCAAGCGCTGACCCAATAGCCCCAAGCGGCGTTAAAGCCCACGTAGTCGCCCGATAACGCGCGGGCGTAGGCAAACACACCATTGTTGAGCAGGGGTTTGCGCAGCGCCAGCATCTGGTACGTCAGCGCCAGCATCAGCATGCCCACACCGCTGATGCACCACGCGATCAACACCGCGCCTGGGCCTGCGCCGCTGGCCATGTTTTGCGGCAATCCGAAGATGCCGCTACCCAGCACCGAGCCCACCACCAGAGCCACCAGCAGGCCCAAGCCCAGGCGCGCTGGCGGTGTGTGGGCTATCGAAGCTTTCTGAGCAACAGAAGAGATAGGGGCGGGTGCGTCGACGGGCATGGCAACTCCTGGGTGGAAAGCGCACAGTGTTGGCAGCGCACGCGCGGGCGTCTGTACGCTTGCGCACGGATGAGGTTCCACGCCCGCGCAGGCACCTTTTCGCCTTGGGCGCACCCAAGCCGAGCAGGATATTCAGCAGAAGGTGTCTTGCCGTACAGACCCACAGCCGGTGGGTCGCGCACGATGGGTCGGTGGGTATGCAAATGCCCACGTATCTGCAACCCTCACCTTGAAAGCACACCATGATCCTGACCACCAGTAAATCGACCACCCCCGCAGGCACCCAAACCCCGGCACAGCACCACCAGGAAGCGGGCCAGCATTTGCAATCCGCTGCTACCAGCCACCTGGCTGCAGCAAAGATGCACGGCGCGGGCGACACCAAGGCTGCCAACCAACACGCCAAGACCGCCAGCGAGCACACCGCCCAAGCGGCACAGCATGTGTCGCAGGCGGAGAAGGCCGCGGCACCTGCTGAGGCCGTCAAGCCCCAGCAGGTCAGCTAAGTCCAAGGAGAAAGTTCGGTACCAGCGTGGCAAATGCAGATGCCCGCGCCACGCTGGTACCCGCGCGTGAATGCACGTGCCTCAGACACGGGCGACACAACCGGGGGTGACTGATCTCAGGGCCACACATCCCAAGGTTGCCCTTGCCTGTGTGAAACGCCTAATCGGCAGGACTGCGGTAGCGCGCCAGCAGCCGCAGGTCAGCTCGGCGCTTGAACCAACCAACCCAGCGGCCCGTCACCGCAGCAAAACCCCACGCGGCCAGCGCACGGCCATCGCCCAGTGCCACGACATGGAGCGCTACGCGGGTGGCTTGAACTGGCGTAGGGGGGGACTTTTCAACCGCAGCATGCAGGTTGCGCAGCAGCGCGGCCGCGCCGTGCCGATCAAGCCCTGCCTGCGCAGCCGCTGGTACGTCGGCTCGGGCGCTGGCTTCGCCGATGGAAAACACGTTGGCGTGGCTGCTGGAGCGCTGCAACGCGTTCACCGCCACCGCGCCGTGCGCATCCAGCGCCAAACCACTGTCTTGCAGCCATTGCGCTGCCACGCCGCCGGTGGCGAGCAGGGGCAGATGGCAGGCCAGCGTGGCGCCACTGGCGAGCTGTACGGCGTCGGCACCCAGCGCGGTGGCGCGCTCGTACAACACCGTGATGCGCCGCGCCTGCAAGGCCGCCAACACCCGTGCGCGCACCGCAGGCGCACTGGACTTCAGCACCGGGCCGCCGCCGGTGAGCAGGGTGACCGAGGCCTTGGGCAGGCGGTGGCGTACGGCCAGCGCCAACTCCACCCCCAGGCTGCCCGCGCCCACGACCGCGATGCGCAACGCAGTGTGTTGGCCCAGCGCCACCACCTTGGCCCACTGTGCAGCAAAGCGCTCCACCGGCCGCAGCGGTAGCCCGTGCTCGCGCGCTCCGGGCAATTGCGCCAGGCCAGAGCGGGTGAAGTGCACTGCGTCGCTGTTGACCGACAACCAGTCGTACTGCATGGAGGTGCCATCGTCCAAATGCAGCTTGCAGGTGTGGGCGTCCATCAGCTGCACGCTGCGCGTGAGCCAGCGAATGCCAGCACGGCGCACCAAAGGCTCCAGGGGAACAGAACAGTCTTGCAGGCTGTAGTGCCCGGCCACATAGCCGGGCACCAGGTTCGACGGTGTGGCGTTGGCGTGGGACGTGATCAGGGTGATGCGGGCGCCCACCAGTGGCTTGCGGGCCAGTGCAGAGAGCACGTGCAAGTGCGCCCACCCGGCGCCGACCAACACCAGCTGGCGCGGCAGGTAGCCGGGACCGGCTGCGCTGGGCCCATTGACTTCTGCCGTTGGCGGGTTGGTTGGCGGGGGCGTGCTGTGGGTGGCTGGCATCAGGGCGCGGCGTGCAAGGTGATGTCGTCGAGGTAGCCCAGGCTGTTGCCGCCGGTGTTGTCTGCATCCGCACCAACGGCGATGGCAACCAAGGGCGGTATGGTAGCCGAGGGCCAGCCAAAGGCCTGTGCGAAGTCGGCGCCCAGGTCGCGCTGGTGGCCCGACCAACGCGAAAGTGCGCGCGCCCCCGAATCCACCACCAGGTAGCGCACCCGCTGGGTGTAGGCATTGGGCAGTACCGTGCCCACCGGCAGCGTGGTGTCCCAGACGTAGCACAGCGTGGCGCTGGGCAGGTTCTCTCCGGTAACGGCGCGGGCGAGCTGCAGCAAGGCGCGTTCGCCAAACGGCAGGGTGCCCAGGGGCTGGTCGAAAAGGGCGCAGACCTTGAGTGCCGCGTCGTCACTGTCTTTGCGCCGCAGGTCGCTGCGCGCCAGGGGCACGTCGAGCCGCCAGCGCCAGCGCAGCAGACCGGGGGCGGCACCGGTGGCGTTGGTGGTGGGGTGGCTGAGCGTGCCGTAGGACTGGTCGCTGCGCAGACGCAGCACGCTGCGGCCGTCCAGCACGGTGATGTCGAATTGGCTGGCCGGTGCTTTGCCTGCAGGCAGGTTGACCGCTCGCCAGGGCGCGGGCGGCGTGCCCGCTGCGGCGCTGGAAAACGCGGCGATGGGCAGGTGCTGCGCGGGCTCAGTTGGCAGCGATTGCGCACTGGCGGGGCACGCAGTCCAGGCGGTCCACAGCATGGCGGCCAGCAGCACCCGCGGCGCCACCGTTGCCTGGGTGCAGCGCGCTGCCATCAGCCGCCCCGGCGCCAGGTGTGGAACTTTTCCACCCAGGCCAATAGCGTGTGGGGCTGGTGCGCGCGCTTCCACTCGCCAGCTACGTACTTGTTGGCCTCGGACATCGTGGGGTAGGTGTGGATGGTGCCCAAAATCTTGTTGAGTCCGAGCTTGTGCTTCATGGCCAGCACGTACTCGGCCAGCACATCGCCTGCGTGGCTGCCCACGATCGTGACACCCAAAATCGTGTCCTTGCCCGGCACGGTGAGCACCTTGATGAAGCCGTGCGCGGCGCTGTCGGCGATGGCGCGGTCCAGGTCGTCGAGTGGGTAGCGGGTCACTTCAAAGGCGATGTTTTTTTCCTTCGCTTCCCGCTCGTTGAGACCCACGCGGGCGACCTCGGGGTCGGTAAAGGTGGCGCTGGGAATCACCCGGTAGTCGGCCTTGAACTGCTTGAAGTCGCCAAACAGCGCGTTGACCGATGCGTACCAGGCCTGGTGCGCGGCGGTGTGGGTGAATTGGTAGGGGCCGGCTACGTCGCCTGCGGCGTAGATGTTGGGAAACACGGTTTGCAGGTAGGCGTTGGTGTCGATGGTGCGTCCGCTCGGTATGCCCAGTGACTCGAGCCCGTAACCGGTCAGGCGTGCGCTGCGGCCCACGGCGACCAGCAGTTCATCAAACTCCACCGCAAACTCCTGGCCCGCTGCGCCCTCTGGGTTGGCGGCAGTTGCACCGGTGGACCCATCGGCGCCCGCGACCACGCGAACTACCAGGGTTTTGCGCGCGCCCAATCGCTCACAGCGCAGTGCTTGGTGGCCGGTGAGCAGGCGAACGCCGTCGGCTTGCAGCGAAGCGGCCACCAGTGCGGACACCTCGTCGTCCTCGCGCGCCAGCACGCGCGGCGCCATTTCCACTTGCGTAACCTGGCAACCCAAGCGGGCAAAGCTTTGCGCCAGCTCGCAGCCAATCGGCCCGCCGCCCAGCACCACCAGGCGCTGCGGCACCGCGTCGAGTTGGGCAAAGCGGTCCCACAAGGTGTCGCTGGTCACGTAGCCCACATCGCTCAGGCCGGGCAGCGGTGGTACCACCGGGCTGGCCCCGGCGGCTATGACGATGCTGCGGGTGCTGAGTGTTTGCGTGCTGCCGTCATGCAGGGCCACACGCACCGTCCACGGGCTGGTAATGGTGGCGTGGCCTTGCAGCACGTCGACGCCGAGTTGGGTGTAGCGCTCCACGCTGTCGTGCGGCTCAATGGCGGCCACCACGGCGTGGATGCGCTGCATGACTGACTTGAAGTCAAAGCGCGCGGTGGTGTCGGCCAGTCCGTAGCGCGCACCGTGGCGCATCTGGTGTGCCAGCTGCGCGCTTTTGATGAGCGCCTTGCTGGGCACACAGCCGTAGTTCAGGCAGTCACCGCCCATTTTGTGGGCCTCCACCAAGGTGACTTTGGCTTTGACGGCCGCGGCAATGTACGCGCTCACCAAGCCACCAGCCCCGGCGCCGATGACCACCAGGTTGCGGTCGAAACGGCGCGGGCGGCTGGCCCGCCAGGGTGCGTACACCCGCCGACGCGCCAGCAGGTCCACCACTTTGCGCGCCGCCAATGGCAGCAGACCCAGCAGCACCAGCGAGCCCAGGAGCGCGGGGCTGGCCACATCGGCAACGCTGCGCAACTGCCCCAGCTGCGTGCCAGCGTTTACATAGGCGGCGGTACCCGCAAGCATGCCGACTTGGCTCACCCAGTAAAAGGTCCAGGTGCGGATGCCGGTCAGGCCCATGGCCAGGTTGATCACAAAAAACGGCACCACCGGGATCAAGCGCAGTGTCAGCAGGTACAGGGCGCCTTCGCGCTCCATGCCGCGGTTGATTTCGCCCAGCCGGTCGCCAAAGCGCGCTTGCACACTGTCGCGCAACAAAAAACGCGCCATCCAAAACGACA
>JBIIZY010000020.1:0-24190 GCA_044346035.1 Rhodoferax sp.
GCCTCCAGCAAAAGCCGCGTCAGCACCGGGGTGGGCATTTTGCAATTGGCGGCGCGGTGCGCCTGCACGATGGATTCCCACAACGGCCCGAGGCCTTGGCGCTTCTTCGCCGATATCAAGTGCACAGCAGCGTATTTCAGAAATCCCAAGCGCGTCTCCAGGGAGCGCTTGACCAGCTCGCGCTGGTAGGCGTCGACTGCGTCCCACTTGTTGACCGCAATCACCACCGCACGACCGGATTCCAGAACAAAACCCGCAATGTGTGCGTCTTGGTCGGTCACGCCATCGACCGCGTCGATAAGCAGCAAAACCACCCCAGCAGATCCAATGGCCTGCAGGGTCTTGACCACCGAAAACTTTTCGATGGCCTCGAAGACCTTGCCTTTGCGGCGTAAACCTGCGGTGTCAATCAATTCGAACTTCTGGCCCTCGCGCTCGAACGGCACGCGAATCGCGTCGCGGGTGGTGCCGGGCAGGTCAAAGGCCACCAGCCGCTCTTCGCCCAGCCAGGTGTTGATCAAGGTGGATTTACCGACATTGGGCCGCCCCGCGACAGCCAGCCCAATGACGCCAGCCTCGGTACCTGCGTCGAGCAGGTCTGCACCGGCAAGGTCCAAAGGACGCAGTGCCAGATCAATCATCTCGCGCACGCCCTGTCCATGCGATGCGGATACAGGCAGAACCTCACCGAGACCCAGCTCAAAAAACTCAACCAAGGTGCCGCCCTGCTTCACGCCCTCGGCCTTGTTGGCCACCAGCAAGCACGGTTTGCCGAGTCGGCGCAGGTAGTTCGCAATCTCGTGGTCCTGCGCGCTCACACCGGCGCGGGCATCGACCACAAACAAGACAACATCGGCCTCAGCAACCGCCTGGCGGGTCTGGCGCGCCATCTCTTTGTAAATGCCGGAGGTGGCATCGGGCTCGAAGCCGCCGGTGTCCACCACGATGAACTCCTGCTTGCCGTGTTTGCCGTTGCCATAGTGGCGGTCACGGGTCAGACCGGCAAAGTCCGCCACGATGGCATCGCGGGTCTTGGTAAGCCGATTGAAGAGCGTGGACTTGCCCACATTGGGCCGTCCGACCAACGCGATAACAGGTTTCATGCGTTAGTCGGGACGAAAGGCCCGAACCACACCTTTGCGGGTAACCACCACCAAAGTTTGCCCCACCAAGACCGGGGCTACCGCAATGCCGGATTCATCCGTTGCGACGCGGTCCAAAGGCGAACCATCTTCTTTTGACAAAAAGTGCAAGTTACCCGCATCGTCCCCAAAGACCACAGACCGGCCCAGGGAGAGCGGCGTGCTCAGGTACCGAAACCGCAGCCGCTCCGAGAGCCAGAGCCGTTCACCGTCCTTGCGGCTAAGCGCAAGAATCCTGCCGTCTCCCTCGGCGCTAAACACAGCCGACGCGTCGCCGGCAACACCGGCACCGCCATTGGCTGTTTTGGCCCACTGGGTTCGACCGCTTGCAGCGTCTACACAGCCTATCGCGTGCTGAAAAGCCCGCAGGCACAGCTGGTTGCCAACGCGGCTGAATCCAGCCACCAGGTCGGCCAAGCGCTCGACCTCGTTGGTGCCACGGCCAATGGCGACCAAAGTCTCCCACCGCGAGGTGCCATTTTGCGGATTCATGCCAACCAGACGACCACCCAGCCCGACAACCAGCGTGTCACCGACGGCGGTCAGCAAGCCCGCCTGGCCCAACACCAAGGCCTCGCCGCTGCGCGACTGCTGCCACAAGCGCCGGCCGGTGGCCGCATCAAATGCGGCGACAGAACGGTCAGCGGACAGAACAAACACCCGGGCGCCCGCGACCAAAGGGGAAGTCAAGGTGGCCGCGCCGAGGCGTTGACGCCAAACCGTCTTGCCGGCTTCCACCACGATCAAATCGTTCTCTTTGCTGACGACTGCGGCATAGCGCCCATCCGAGCCCACGCCCGCGCTCAATGCGGAGTTAAGGCGCACGCGCCACAAGTCCGCGCCGGTGGCGGCGTTGATGGCAGCCACTGTTCCATCGGACGCGGCCGCGAACACCGTGTCGCCGACCACCCGCAACTCCAGCGGAAAACCAACTGCCCCCAGCGTGTTGGTCCAAGCCGCCTTGACTCCGATAAGGGGCACATTGGGCGCCAAAGGCGCCGGCTTGGGTCGCTCGGGGCTGGCACAACCGGCCAGCGCCAATCCCAACACCACGCCGACAACCGGCACCATCCAGCGATTCACGTACAACATACGCGGCCTCACTTCGCGACCTCGCCGGTACCCGGTGGCCGTGGCGCGCTGGGGTCTACACCCAAGGCGTTCAACTTGACTTCGACCAAACGCCTGTACTCCGTGCGTTCGGGAAAGGCCGAATAGGCCTTTTGGTACTGTTCCTGCGCTTGGGAACGGTTGCCCTGCGCCATCAAGATGTCGCCGCGCCGGTCTGCGGCCAGAGCAGAAAACGCAGCGTCCTGCACCGCATCAACCTGCTTGAGCGCCTCGTCATACGACTGGGACTCCATTAGCAGCGCCGCCAAGCGCAGCCGTGCAATCGACCCGTAGCCAGCATCGGAGGGCTTCTCGGCCACCCAGGTCAGCACCGCCTTGGCTTTGTCGACTTGGCCTGCGTCCATCAGGGACTTGGCCGCCAGGAGACCGGCTTGGTGGGTGTACGTAACCGAAGGAAAGCGCTCTTTCATGTCGTTGAAAGCGCGTTCCACTTTGTCTGGTTGGCTGGTCTGAATTACCCGCTGTACCTCGTCCATCATCGCAGCCGCTTGCGCTGATTGGGTGCGCTGCCAGTACTGGTAGCCATTCCATGCTGCAAACCCACCCAACACCAGGATCAGCAACCAAGTAATTGGGTTGCCGTACTGCTTCCAGAAGTGCTTGAGTTGGTCGAGCTGTTCCTGTTCTTCGAGGTCTAAATGTTTTGCCATGGGTCCACTCGGTTAAGCGGGGGATTGTAGGCTGTGCGCCCATTGGAGCGCTTCATCCAGCGGGCGGCGCACCTGCTGAGCATTGGGCTCGCGCAGGGGCTTAACAGTGACCTGTCCGAGCGCCATTTCGTCCGCGCCAAACACCAGCGCATAGCGCGCGCCGCTGCTATCTGCTCGTTTGAATTGCGACTTGATGCCCGCCATACCTTCGGGTGTGGATGCATGCATCTGCACCTTGGCGCCGGCAGCGCGCAGCGCCTGCAAACACACCATGGCCGCGGGCAGGGCCTGTACATCGGGCACGATGGCGTAGGCATCCAAGGTTGGCGCAGCCGGATCATCACCTTGGGACTTCAGGATTTCGAGCACACGCTCCACGCCCATGGCCCAACCTACCGCAGGTGTGGGCTTGCCGCCCACTTGCTCCATCAGGTAGTCATACCGACCACCCGCGCAAATGGTGCCCTGCGCGCCAAGTTGGGTGGTAACGAACTCAAACACGGTGAGGTTGTAGTAGTCCATGCCACGGACCAGGCGCGGATTGATGGTGTAAGCCACGCCGTTGGCCTCAAGGATGGCGGTGACCGTGGCAAGGTGTGCTTGGGAGGCTGACCCCAAAAAGTCGATCAAACGCGGGGCGGCCTCGATAACCGACTGCATCGCCGGGTTTTTGCTGTCCAACAAGCGCAGTGGATTCAGGTGGAGCCTGCGTTTGGCCTCCTCGTCAAGCGCGTCTTGGTGGCGCTCAAAATGCGCCACCAGCGCGTCCCGGTGCAATTTGCGCTCGTCAGGCTGGCCCAGGCTGTTGATCTGCAATGCGACGTCATGGATACCCAGCTCGTTCCACAAGGTGTGGGCCATCAAGATAAGTTCCGCATCCACCTCGCCGCCCGAAAACCCCAAAGCCTCGGCACCAATTTGATGGAACTGCCGGTACCGGCCGCGCTGGGGGCGCTCGTGGCGAAACATAGGGCCCATATAAAAAAGGCGCTTGGGTCCGTTGTAAAGCAGTGCGTGTTCCACCGCAGCACGCACCACGCCCGCAGTGTTCTCCGGGCGCAGCGTCAGCGCCTCGCCATTGAGACGGTCCACAAAGGAGTACATCTCCTTCTCAACGATATCGGTGACCTGACCCAGCCCCCGTACAAACAGCGCGGTGGGCTCTACGATGGGAGTGCGAATGTTCTCGTACGCGAAGCGGCGCATCAAGCGGCGCACCCGGCTCTCCAGCGCCTCCCAGCGTGCAGAGTCGGGCGGGAGGATGTCGTTCATTCCCTTGACGGCGAACAGCTTCTCCGCCTTGGGCGTTGTTTTTCTTTCTTCCATCGAATTTCTCAGACCGACGATTTTTGGTGGGCGCCACCAAAGCGCTGCGCGATGTAGTTCTCGACCACCGACTGAAATTCGCCCGCAATGTTGTCGCCGCGCAGTGTCATACGCTTTTCACCGTCGATAAACACAGGTGCAGCGGGCGCCTCGCCGGTTCCGGGCAGGCTGATGCCAATGTCGGCATGCTTGCTTTCGCCAGGCCCGTTGACGATACAGCCCATCACAGCCACTTTAAGGTGCTCCACGCCAGGATAGGACTCGCGCCACACCGGCATCTGGGAGCGCAAAAAATCGTCAATTTGTTTGGTCAGCTCTTGGAACGTGGTGCTGGTGGTGCGACCACAGCCAGGGCAAGCGGTGACGCTGGGTACGAAGGTGCGCAGACCGAGCGCCTGCAAAATCTCAGAGGCAATGACCACCTCTTGGGTGCGCGACTCGGTCGGGTCTGGCGTGAGAGACACCCGAATTGTGTCGCCAATGCCCTCTTGCAGCAGCACCGAAAGCGCAGCGGCAGAAGCCACGGTTCCCTTGGTACCCATGCCCGCCTCGGTGAGACCCAAGTGCAGGGCGTAGTTGCAACGTCTTGCGAGCTCGCGGTACACCGCGATCAGGTCGCGCACCCCGCTGACCTTGCACGACAGCATGATTTGGTTGGCTGCCAGCCCCATCTCCTCAGCCCGCTTGGCTGACTCGATGGCCGAGGTGATCAAGGCCTCGTACATCACCGGCTTGGCATCCCAGGGCACGGCGCGCTTGCTATTGGCATCCATCATGGAGGCCAAGAGCTCTTGGTCCAGGCTGCCCCAATTCACGCCGATGCGGATGGCTTTGTTCCAGCGCATCGCCGCCTCGATCATTTGCCCAAACTGCCGGTCGCGCTTGTCACCCTTGCCCACGTTGCCGGGATTGATGCGGTACTTAGAAAGCGCCTGGGCACAGTCGGGAAACTCGGTGAGCAGCCGGTGCCCGTTGAAATGGAAGTCGCCAATCAAAGGAACATCGACACCCATGCGATCCAGCTGCTCACGAATGTACGGAACCGCCTTGGCGGCCTCGGGCGTGTTGACGGTAATTCGCACCAGCTCGGACCCAGCCACTGCCAACTCTTTGACTTGGATGGCCGTACCCACCGCGTCCTCGGTGTCGGTGTTGGTCATGGACTGCACGCGCACGGGCGCCCCGCCACCCACAGTAACGGTCTTGCCACCCCAAGACACGTTGGCGGTCAAAGACCGACGAGCTTGGGGAGTGGCCAACTCAATAGGTATTTCGGTTTGCATCATTTCACCTCGAAGCGCGCAACGTTGTTCTTGGCAATGGCATCCAGACTGAAGGCCTTGCCACGGATTTCGACCTCCGTTGCGTCGGCCCGCCCCACCACCACCGACAGCGGCAGCGGGCCCGAGGCAGCTGCCGACTCACCGGATGCAAGCGTACGCCTGACTTGCACCTGGCCCTGCGCGTCCACCACCTCGACCCAGGCTTCCCCTTTGGAGCGCAACACCAAGACGCCAGACAAGGGGATCGCCGCTGCTGCTGCAGCCGGCAGAGCAGGCGCGGCAGATATCGGTAAGGGCGCAGCAACAGGCGCGGCATCAGACACCGAAGAAAGAGGTGCCAACGCAACCGGGGCCACGGCGCTGGCCGGGGCCGCTGCATCAACCATGACACTGCTGGGCGCGGGAGCGGAGGGCACCACCGCATCGCGCACCAACGCAGCATCTACCGGCTCTGTAACAGCGCCAGATTTTGGGTACAACAACAACACTGCCGCACCCACCAGCAACAGGGCGACAACCGCTACCACCGGGGTACGTGACCAATCTGACAAAACCGGTCCCCGTGCATCACCAGCGGCACGAAAAGGGGTCTTCAAACTCCCCTCCTCCACACCCAGGCGGGGCGCAGTGGTTTGGGGCAACAAACGCAAAATGGGCTCAGGGTCCACTTTCAGGGCACGGCACACGCTGGATGCCAAGGCACGCACAAAGACCACATCGGGCAACAAATCGAGCCGATCCGCCTCCAGTGCCTCAAGTTTGCGTACTGGAACCTTAAGCGCCACCGCCAAAGCGGCCACATGCAGACCAGCTGCCTCTCGCGCTTGCCGCAGCAAGCCCCCGGCCGTAGGACCGGAAACGGCCACAGCGGATTTCGCTTGGGCCAAAAGATGCTCACTCATCAAACGCACCCCTGTCAAAAGCCACGGTTTCACGGGACTGCGGGAACCGTTTGCGCAGTTGTCCGGCAAGCTGCATCACCGCATCGCGATTATCCAAGCGCCGCTCAATCTTGATACCAAGCCAAAGCGACTGTGCATTGGAGCGCTCGTTGCTGTTGAGCCGCCGCGCGTGAAACTGCGCCCGCACCAAGTCACCGCGTTCCAACAACAATGCCGCCAAGTGGTAGTTGGCGCTGGGGTTGGACGCATCTGCTTCAAGCGCGCGCACAAAACTGGCCTCGGCCTCGCGCTTTTGGCCAGCACCCATGTAGCAAAGGCCTTGTTCCATCAGGCTGTTAGAAGCTTGGCTGTACGCGGGGTTGGAGAGCGCCGAACGGAACATTGCAATCGACTCAGGCAGACGCTTGAGTTTGCACAGCAAGACAGCGTAGTTGTGCTTAACTTCGGATGAGCCGGGGTTGATGGACAAGGCCTTTTGAAAGCTCGCGTCGGCCAGCGAAAACTCCGCCGACTGCATGTGGATTAGCCCGCGCATGTTGTAGAGCTCAAACCAGTTGGGGTCGGCAGCAATACCTTGTTTTACTTCATCCAGCGCGATTGTGTTTTTGCCATCCTGAAAATACAAAATGGCGAGGTTGAGGCGGTTGGCAGCACGCTTGCGCGCCTCTGGCACATCCGACTCGGTAAATGCGTCCGGGGGCGCCATGGGGTCATGGGCGGGTGACGAGGCACAGCCACCCAGCAACAGCCCAGCGCCCACGGCGATGCCCGCAGCGCACACACGCAAGGCCACTTGGTACCGTTTGTAATCAGCCATGTTCGGTGCCCACATGCTGCTTCGCAGTTGGAACTGCAACCGAAACCAGCGGGATCCTGCGCTGGCCCAAGATTCTTCGGTGTACGCTGGTGCGGTCGCGCACATCGCCTGCGAGTTGACCGCAGGCAGCATCGATATCGTCTCCCCGGGTCTTGCGAACGGTGGTTACGATGCCGGCGTCCCCAAGAATCTTGGCAAAACTGGCGATGGCGTGTGGCGCTGAGCGGCTCAATCCAGAGGCAGGAAACGGGTTGAAAGGAATCAAGTTGATCTTGCACCAATGGGTGCCACGGTGGTCGGCGGTCAGCAAGGCCACAAGCTCGTGTGCGTGCTGTGTCGTATCGTTTACGCCATCGAGCATGCAGTACTCCAGCGTCAAGAAGTCCCGCGGGGCAAACGCCAAGTAAGCCTGGCAGGCCGCAAGCAACTCGGAGAGCGGGTATTTGCGGTTGAGCGGAACGAGGTTGTCCCGCAATGCATCGTTGGGGGCATGCAATGAAACGGCAAGTGCTACCGGGCAATCCCGCCCCAGGCGGTCCATCATGGGCACGACACCCGAGGTCGACACCGTGACACGCCGGCGTGACAGGCCATAAGCGTGGTCGTCCAGCATGACCCGCAAGGCCGGGACCAGCGCCGCATAGTTTTGCAAGGGCTCGCCCATACCCATCATGACCACATTGGAAATGACTCGTCCATCGGTAGCGAGGTGTTCACGCAAAAAATGCTCTGCAAACCAAAGCTGCGCAGTGATTTCACCCGCAGTCAGGTTGCGGCTAAATCCTTGGTGCCCGGTCGAGCAAAACCGGCACCCTACGGCACAACCGGCTTGGGACGAGATGCACAAGGTGGCACGGTCGGTCTCAGGAATAAAGACCGCCTCCACTGCGTCACCCGCGCCCACATCGAAGAGCCACTTGATGGTGCCGTCGGCCGATATGTGCTGGGAGAGAACGCTCAGTGGCCGGATCTCGTATTGACCCGCGAGCTTGGAGCGAAGCGACTTGGCAAGGTCCGTCATCTCGTCAAAATGACGGGCTCCCTTTTGGTGAATCCAGCGAAACAACTGGGTGGCGCGAAAGCGCTTTTCACCCAGCCGGTCGCACAGCGCGGCCAAACCCTCAAGGTCGTAGTCCAGAAGGTTGGTCGCCATCGCACACCACTAGCGCGGGTACACGTTCATGCCGGCGAAAAAGAAACTGATCTCTTGCGCGGCAGTTTCGGGGGCATCTGAGCCATGTACCGCATTGGCGTCGATGCTGTCAGCGAAGTCAGCCCGGATGGTGCCCGGCGCAGCCTTCTTGGGATCGGTAGCACCCATGAGGTCGCGATTTTTTGCAATTGCGTTTTCGCCCTCTAGCACCTGAATCATGACTGGACCAGACACCATGAAACCAACCAAATCGTTGAAGAAGGGGCGCGCCTTGTGGACCGCGTAAAAAGCCTCTGCCTCGGCACGGGACAGATGTGCCATGCGGGATGCAACCACCTTCAGGCCAGCCGCTTCGAAGCGCGCATAAATTTGGCCAATGACGTTTTTGGCCACAGCGTCGGGCTTGATGATTGACAGGGTACGTTCGATCGTCATAGTGATTTTTCCTGGTCTCTGAATGAAAGTTTTGCCCACCTGAGCAAAGCCCCGAAGTTTAGCATTGGCCTGTTAGCGCCCACGCCCACCACGCCTTGCTGCTTTGCTGGCAGGCCGCGGGCCTTGGCTGTTGTCGCGCCGCTGGCGGGTCAGGCTGTCGGCGCCGATGTAGCCAAGCGATGTCTTCATGGGGTCGGGTTGCCCCGCGCCGGACCGCCGATCCTGGGCGGGGTCGGCCCGGCCGGCGCCCCGTCCGGGCCGCGCCCGTGCTGTAGTGGGGCCGGTTGCACCCGGTGCGCCACGTGGCCCCCTGCTGGATCCACCGGGTCCACGCCCACCACGCGGGGGGCGCTTGGCATTTCGCCCGTCGGACAACCCGGGCTCCTGCGCGCGGTCTTTATGTTGCGCGCGTCCGCCGGCAGCTTGCACCAGGGCGCGGATGTCAGCCTCATCAAGCTCCATCCAAGCGCCGCGCTTGAGCCCACGCGGCAACACCATGGCGCCATAGCGGATACGAATCAGGCGGCTTACCGCGTGCCCCACCGACTCGAGCATACGGCGCACCTCGCGGTTGCGGCCTTCGGAGATGGTGACGCGGTACCAGTGGTTGGCGCCTTCGCCGCCACCGTCTTCGATCGCCCCAAACTGCGCCATGCCATCGTCGAGGGCAACACCCTGCAACAACGCATTCTTCTCATCGGCGCTAAGCGCGCCCAGGACGCGCACTGCGTACTCGCGCTCCAAACCAAAGCGGGGGTGCATGAGGTTGTTGGCGAGTTCCCCCGCACTGGTAAACAACAACAAACCTTCGGTGTTGATGTCCAAACGACCGACCGACTGCCATTTGCCGTGCTGCAGCTTGGGCAAGCGCCGAAACACGGTCGGACGGTTTTGCGGGTCGTCGTGGGTGACCACCTCGCCTACCGGCTTGTGGTACGCGATGACACGGGCGGGCGGCGGGTCGATACGCACCCGAATGGGCTTTCCGTTGACCTTGATGCTGTCGCCAAACTGGATGCGCTGCCCAATGTGGGCCGGCTCGTTGTTGACCGATATGCGCCCTTCCAGAATGAGCTGCTCCATCTCCAGGCGCGAACCCATGCCGGCCTGGGCCAGCACCTTGTGCAGCTTGGGGGTTTCCGCCATGGGCTGCAGTACGCGCTTGGGTGGCGCCGCATCCGCAAGGTCCTCTTCGGCATCGAAACGACCCGAGATGATGTCAACGAAGCGGTTGCTGTTATCGGTCGCAGCAGTGTCTGCCAGAATGGGTTCAGGCAGTGGCGCCGTGGGCGTTGCAAGGGCGGTGCTTACGGCATCATTGGGTACTTCATTCATGTCGGTCATGGGTCCACGGCGGGCGCTTGTTGCGCGCCCTCCATCTCCAGGGGTATGTCCATTTGCTCGGTGTGCTGTGGCATGGCGTCTACGCCACCGGCAAGGTCTGGCGCGTCAAGCACCCGGTCAGCCAGTGCTTCCATGGCCGAGCCGGAGGGTGTTCCACTGTCCAGCAAAGGCAACTGGTCCAGCGATTGCAGACCCAAGTCGTCCAAAAACTGGCGGGTGGTCGCGTACAGCGCCGGGCGGCCCGGCGACTCCCGGTGTCCAACCACCTCGACCCAGCCGCGGTCCTCAAGCTGCTTGATTAGCAACGAGCTGATGGCCACGCCACGAATCTCTTCCATATCACCACGGGTTACCGGCTGGCGGTACGCAATGATGGCCAAGGTCTCCAAAGTCGCTCGTGTGTACCGGGGGGGTTTCTCTGGGTGCAGTCGGTCGAGGTATTCACGCAGTTCAGGTCGGCTTTGAAACCGCCAGCCGGAAGACACCGCAACCAACTCAACCCCTTTATCAGCCCAGTCAAACTGCAGCGCTTCCAGCAACTGCTTGATGGTGTCTGCTCCGATGGCATCGCCGAACAAAGCCCGCATGTCTCGAATTGGCAGGGGCTGCTGCGAGCATATCAATGCGGTCTCTAGGACACGCTTAGCGTCCACCAGGTTCATAGTCAGGCAATTTCCGCAAGCGTCGCCCAAGCGGGGCGACCAATCACAACAGATTCTTCGGATGGCTGCTGTGGCAGAGGTCCACAGGGCCTAGAGCACACCGGCTGACGGCGCGTACGTCGCGCGAGCGGCGGGCAAATTGTATCGCAGCCCCAACTGGTCCAGTGCACTGCCCAGGTCCTGCGGCACGTCCACCTCAAAAAGAAGTGGCGCACCGGTACGGGGGTGTGCAAAACCGAGCTGCACCGCATGCAGCGCTTGGCGCACCAGGCCCAGCCCTTCCGCGCCACCGTACGTTGCGTCAGCCACCAGTGGGTGGCCCAAGGACGAAAGGTGCACCCGAATCTGGTGGGTGCGGCCTGTGTGAAGGATGCAACGCAGCAGGCTGTGCGCAGGCGCCTGCCCCAGCAACACGAAGTCGGTTTTGGCGGCCTTGCCCGCATGCTGCGCCAGATCAACCACCGCCATGCGCAAGCGGTTGCGCGGGTCGCGGCCGATTGGCGCGTCGGTGCACACCATGGACGTGCCGCGCCAGCTGCCGTGCGCCAGGGCCAGGTACTGGCGGGAAACCGTCCGCTGGGCGATGCCAGAAACCAAGGCGTCCATAGCCAACCGATTACGCGCCACCACCATGAGCCCGCTGGTGTCCTTGTCCAATCGGTGCACGATACCTGCACGTGGCACAGCCATGAAGTCCGGGTGATAGGCCATCAGACCATTGAGCAAGGTGCCACTCCAATGACCCGGCGCCGGGTGCACCACCAGACCGGCTGGCTTGTTGATGACCAGCAAATCTGCATCCTCATAAACCACCTGCAACGCCATCGACTCAGGCTTGAACGCTTGGCTTTGAGGCGTTTGGCGGAGCTCGACGCACAGCTGGTTGCCAGCTTTGACCTTGGCTGCTGCCTTGGTGATGACCACCCCATTCAAGCTCACCAGACCGTCTTCAATGAGTTGCTGCAGGTAGCTGCGGGAAAACTCGGGAGCGAGGTCCAACACCGCCTTATCCAGCCGTTCGCCATGCTTTGCTGCGGGCACCGGTCTGCACCTTGTTTCGGACAAGGGCAGCGTCTCGTCACCCTGGTCTGGCGCTGTGTCTACCAGCGCGGTCGATATAATTTCAGTGGCTTGTTTCAAGAAAGTGGTTCCGCCATGGGTGTCAAATTATCCGTTGTTTGTGCGACGCCGCTTCTCGCGTGCACTGTGTTTTTGGCAGGTTGCTCCACTGTCACCGAAGACAAAACCATCGGCATGAGTCCCAAGGCACTTTATGCCGAGGCCAAAGAGCAAATGGATGGCAATCAATGGGACAAAGCCATCCCTTTCCTCGAAAAGCTCGAGGCCCGCGCCGCTGGTACGCCGCTGGCGCAGCAAGCCCAGCTGGACAAGGCATTTGCACACCACAAGTCAGGCGAAGTAGCGCAAGCACTTGCGACGTTGGAGCGCTTCATGAAGCTGCACCCCGCCAGCCCAGCCATGGATTACGCGCTGTACCTGCAAGGCCTGATCAACTTCAACGACGACTTGGGCATGTTTTCCGCGCTGTCACGCCAAGACCTTTCCGAGCGCGACCAAAAGGCCTCCAAGGAGGCTTTCGAGTCGTTCCGCGAGTTGGTCACCCGGTTTCCCAACTCACCGTATGCCCAAGATGCCAGCCAGCGTATGACCTACATCGTGGGCTCCCTGGCACAGTACGAGGTGCATGTGGCGCGCTACTACTACCGGCGCGGTGCCTACCTTGCGGCCATCAACCGAGCGCAAACCGCAATCGCAGATTACCGTGAAGTGCCCGCGCTTGAAGAAGCGCTGTTCATCATTTACAAGTCGTACGATGCGCTGGGCATGGAGTCATTGCGTGACGATGCCAAGCGTGTGCTGTTGGCTAGCTACCCCAACTCCCAGTTTCTGACACTGGGCGGGCGTCCCAACACGGATCCGTGGTGGAAGCTTTGGTGATTTCCAGCAGGTGCGCCAGAAACTCCGCCTGGCTGGTCAGGCGACCCATGGGCGGCAAGGCCGCTAACAGTTGTTTTGCGTAGCTGCGCTGTAACAACCTGACGTCGCACACAACCAGCACACCCTGATCCGACTCCCTGCGAATCAAGCGCCCAGCGCCTTGTTTAAGCGCAACTGCGGCTTGGGGCAGGTGCAGGTGCTTGAACGCATTTTTTCCTTCTAGCTGCAATGCCGCACCACGCGCTTGGTGCATTGGATCGTCCGGTGGGCTAAATGGCAGCTTGTCGATCACGAGCAACTGCAGCGCGTCGCCCGCAATGTCGATCCCTTCCCAAAAAGACACCGAAGCAACCAAGATCACGCCCTGCCGAGACTGCCTTGTCGCACCCATGCCGACCGCACCCGTGCCAAACGTACCGCCCTGGGCAAAGCGCTCTAGCAGCAAGCGCTTGGGCATCTGGCCTTGCACCAACACCTCCAAGCTACCGCCCTGGGCGCACATCAGGGCCAGCGCGTCGCCGATGGCGCGCATGGCACGCAGGCTGGTGGTTAGCACCATGGTGCGCCCACCCAAAGCGAGCGCACCCGCCATGGCAATAGCAGCAACTGCCCCGCTGTGGGCCGGATCCGACGGCTGCGGCAAGTCAGTCGGTACGTACAGGCGCGCTTGGCGGGCGTAATCGAAGGGGCTTGGAAGGCACAGCACCTCCGCGCCTTGCAAGCCACAGCTATCGACAAACCAGGACAGGTCCCGGTCGTGCCCCAAGGTGGCCGATGTAAACACCCAGGACCGCTGACTGCCGCCGCCGCCTTGCACACACGCTTGCATCGCAGCAGCGATGGTCAGCGGCGCTTCCACCCAGCGCACCTGGTCGCCCACATCCACCCAGCGTGCAGCTTCGGGTGGGCTGGGCTGGCACATGGCGGCCGCGGCGTCCTCCAAGGTCTGGCAACGCAGGCGCATGGACTGCAACTCTGCCGAGGTCTGAGCCACTGCATCCAGCGCATGGCCCAGGTCGCTCAGGGCTTGTGCACAGGCCTGCAACAACTCCAGGCCTCCTGTTTGCGCGACATACGTGTCCCAAGGCACCCTGCCAGCCCGGTACTGCCTAGCGTGGTGGCGCAAGCGCTCGGTGGTGTCACGTACTGCCTGCGCCAGACCATGCCAGTTGGCCCATCCACGTGCCTGCGCTTGGGTGAGCTGCAGCACGTCGGCAACCAAGCTGTCGAGCTGCGCGCTGCCCAGGTGCTTCCCCATAAACTGGACACCGACCTCGTTAAGTTGGTGCGCTTCGTCAAACACCACACACGCCGCGCTGGGCAAAAATTCGGCAACACCCGACTCACGAACCTGAAGGTCGGCGAAAAACAGATGGTGGTTGACGACCACCAAATCCGCCGTCAGCGCTTCGCGTCGCGCCCGGTTCACGAAGCAGCGCTCCGCCTCGCTGCAGCGCGCGCCCAGACAATTGTCCCGGGTCGAAGTGATCGATGGCAGCCAGTGAGGGGCCTCTTCCAATCCGGCGACTTCTGCCAAATCGCCGGTCTGCGTTGCCTGGGCCCAGACTTGCACGTTTGCCAACTGGCTGGCCGCGCTACCGTCCATCGGCAGCTCTGCGGCATGGCGGGCCAGCCGGTCCAGGCAGAGATAGCTGCTACGCCCTTTCAGGAGTGCCATTTTGAGTGGCAGGTTCAACACCGCTGCCAAGCGCGGCAAATCATGTCCGAACAGCTGGTCCTGCAAGGCCTTGGTGGCCGTCGATACCAGCACCCGCTGGCCACTCATTAGGGCCGGTACGAGATAAGCAAAGGTTTTGCCAATGCCCGTGCCTGCTTCCACCACCAGTACCCCGCCCGATTCGATGGTGCGCGCCACCGCGCCTGCCATCTCGACCTGGCCTGCACGGGGGCGGTACGCTGGCACCGCCTGGGACAAGGCCCCGCCGGGCGCAAAGAAGGCAGTGACACGCTGTTCGAAGTTCATGGCCTAGTTCCAGACGCGGCAGGGTGCTACAGGCTGGGGCACAAGCGCTTTTACCCAGCACGCGCAAATGCAAGCGCACGTAGGGGTACCGCAACGCGGTGTGGTCGCAGGACGGTGGTGGCACATAGAAGGAAGGACCAAGGACTGATAATCGGCGACGCAACGCGCATTCCCCCGCGCTGGGCACCAGACAAAAAGATATGGCTACAGGATACCGACTTAGCGCCGCCTCCGGCATCCACAAAGGCGACCGGGACTACCAGCAAGACCAGGTCGCGCTTATTCAGCACACCCGACACCAGGGCTGCTTGTTGGCCATCGTGGCCGATGGCATGGGCGGACGCAGCGGTGGGCGCAAGGCCTCAGACCAGGTCATGTTGACCGCCCGCCAGTTGTTCGAACGCTATGACCCGCAAAGCGACGACCCGCGTGCCATGCTTCAACAGATTACGCAAGACGCGCACCGGGTCATCAAGCTCACCGCCATTTCTGCGGAAGAAGAGCCGCACAGCACACTCGCCGCTTTCCTGCTCAACCCGGCGGGCGACAGCCACTGGGCCCACACCGGAGACTCGCGCATTTACCATTTTCGCAACGGGGTTTTGGTCCATCGCACGTCCGACCACTCCTATGTACAAGCGCTGGTGGACCGCGGCGAGCTCACCGAGGCGCAGGCCGCCGTACATCCCCAGTCCAACGTGCTGCTGGGTTGCTTGGGCATGGAGAGCGATCCGCCAGTGACCCACCACACCATCCAAAAGCTGATTCCAGGTGACGTGCTGATGGCCTGCAGCGACGGCGTGTGGCACTACTTCAAAAACGAGGAAATGGGCGCAACCCTGTCTGGCTCGTCACCCCGCGAGGCCAGCGAGTTCCTGATCGGCAAAGCCCGCACACGTGCACGCGGTATGGGCGACAACCTGTCGCTGGTTATCGTAAAGCTCGAGCCGCTCCAGTAACGCGTGTCGTCAGCGCGGCAGCGGTAGCGGCTGAGCCGGAACTGCACCCTGTGCAGCGACCTTGGTTGGGGAAGGACTGGCTGTGACCTGCGGACTTTGCGAATCCGCTGCTACTGCTTGTGCATCGCGCTCCTGGCGCTCGCGCAGTTTGTCTTCGTTGGTGCGAATGCGCTGCGCCGAACGCTCAATCCGTTGCGCCTGGTCCAGCGCTCGCTCCTGGCGTCGCAACGCATCTTCTGCAGAACGGCGGCGTGCGGCGAGATCTGACAAGCAGCGGTTTACCGCAAAGCGTTGGTAACAAGCGTCCTCCTGTGCGTTGAATTGGGCTGCGTCTTGCTGCCTGCTCTGCGCAATGCGCTCGCGCTGGGCGGCGCGGTCCAATTGACCGTCTGGGGGTGTGCCCTGGCCGTTGGCGGCATGGCACACCGCCCAAACCAGCAACGCCAGGCCCCATCGCATCATCATGTCAAGCGCGTGTCCACCAGGCGCCGCTCCTGCGCGACGTACGCCTTGGACTGCATTTCGTTGAGGCGCGACACCGTGCGGGGAAACTCATGCACCATTGGCCCCTCGGTATAGAGCTCCTCAGGTCGTACCTCGGCCGACACGATAAGCTTGACCCGCCGGTCGTACAACACATCGACCAGCCATGTGAAACGACGCGCCTCCGATGCCATGCGCACCGGCATGTGGGGCACGTCACTCAAAAACACGGTGTGAAACTGCGAGGCCAACTCCAAGTAATCGTTTTGCGAACGTGGGCCGCCGCACAGGGTTTTGAAGTTGAACCACACCACCCCACCAGCCCGTCGCCAAGCGCGAATTTGGCGCGACTCGATGTGCAGCACCGGATCTTCATCTTGCTGTTCTGCAAGGGCGTCAAAGGCCTGCATCATGGCCGCATCGGCCACTGGCCCAAGGGGCGTGTGGTAAAGCTGCACAGCCTCCAAGGTGCGGCTGCGATAGTCGGTACCGTTGTCGACGCTGATGACCTCCAACTGCGCATTGAGTAACGCAATGGCGGGCAAGATGCGGTCGCGGTGCAGACCGTTGGGATAGAGCTCGTCGGGCTTGAAGTTCGATGTCGTCACCAAGCCCACGCCGTTGGCAAACAGTGCCGACAGCAGCCGGTGCAAGATCATGGCGTCGGTGATATCGGCCACATGGAACTCATCGAAGCAGATCAGCTTGTAGCGTTCGGCCATGCGCTGGCCCAACACATCCAAGGGGTTGGCCGTGCCTTGCAAATCTGCCAACTCGCGGTGCACCTCGCGCATGAACTCGTGAAAGTGCAGCCGCGTCTTGCGCTTGAGCGGAACTGCGTTGTAGAAGCAATCCATTAAAAAGCTTTTGCCACGCCCCACCCCGCCGTACATGTACACGCCGCGCGGAATGTCCGGGTGGTTGATCAGCTTTTTGAAGGCGTTGGAACGTTTGACCTTGTACTGCGCCCACTCGCTGGCACAGCGCTCCAACGCATCCACCGCCCGCAACTGCGCCGGATCCGCAACATACCCGCGGCTGGCCAGCTCCGCCTCGTACGTCTGCTTGACACTTGCCGACACTGGCTACACGAGGCCAATAACGGCTTCGCCGCCGGGCCGCCCCAAGGCGACGCGCTCCCCCTCGGGGGGCAGCGCAGCACACGCAGTGGCAAGCGTGGGGGCAACAGCTTCGCCGCCGGGCCGCCCCAAGGCGACGCGCTCCCCCTCGGGGGGCAGCGCAGCACACGCAGTGGCAAGCGTGGGGGCCATCAGAAATTCAACGTGCGCTTGTCCACCGCCAACGCCGCTTCCTTGGTGGCCTCGCTCAAGGACGGGTGCGCATGACAAATGCGGGCAATGTCTTCGGCGCTGGCCTTGAATTCCATGGCGACTACGGCTTCCGAGATCAGCTCGCTGGCCTGCGGACCCACGATGTGCACACCCAAAATCTCATCGGTGCTGGCATCGGCCAGAAACTTAACGAACCCCGTCGTGTCGCCCAACGCGCGTGCCCGGCCATTGGCCAAGAAGGGGAACGAGCCCGCCTTGTAGGCACGGCCGCTGGCCTTGAGTTGCTGCTCGGTCTGGCCCACCCAGGCAATTTCAGGGCTGGTGTAAATCACCCAAGGCACGGTGTTGAAATTGACATGCCCGTGCTGGCCGGCAATGCGCTCGGCCACCGCAACGCCTTCTTCCTCGGCCTTGTGCGCCAGCATGGGCCCGCGCACCACATCGCCCACCGCCCAGACGTTGGGCAGGTTGGTTTTGCAATCGGCATCGACTTCGATGGCACCGCGCTCGTCAAGCTTGAGGCCCACCACCTGCGCGTTCAGCCCCGTGGTGTTGGGCACGCGCCCGATGGAGACGATCAACTTGTCCACGTCCAGCGACTGCGCCTCGCCCTTGGCGTTGGTGTAGGCCACCGACACGCCTTTTTTGCTGGACTTGATGTCACCGACTTTCACGCCCAGCTCGATCTTCAGGCCCTGCTTGGTGAAAGCCTTGTGCGCTTCTTTGGCGACCTGCTCATCCACTGCGCCCAGGAAGGTTGGCAGGCCCTCCAAGATGGTGACATCCGCACCGAGGCGGCGCCAGACGGAGCCCATTTCCAGGCCGATCACGCCCGAGCCGATCAGGCCGAGCTTCTGGGGCACAGCGGCGATGTTGAGCGCACCATCGTTGGACAGGATGTTCACCTCGTCAAACGGTGCACCGGGCAAGGCACGGGCGTTTGAGCCGGTGGCGATGATGATGTGCTTACCGGTGAGGGTCTCTTCTGTCGCGCCGCTGACCACAATCTCGTAACCAGCGTCCGTCGCCTTGGCAAACGAGCCCAACCCGTGGAAAAACGCGATCTTGTTTTTCTTGAACAGGTACAAGATGCCGTCGTTGTTTTGCTTCACCACGGTGTTTTTGCGGGCAAGCATTTTGGCCACGTCAATCGCTACGCCTTTCACCTCAATGCCGTGCTCGGCGAAGTGGTGGTTGGCTTGGTCAAAGTGCTCGCTGGACTGCAGCAGGGCCTTGCTAGGAATGCAGCCGACGTTGGTGCAGGTCCCACCGGGTGCCGGACCGCCCTTCTCGTTCTTCCACGCGTCAATGCACGCGGTGTTGAAACCGAGCTGCGCCGCCCGGATGGCAGCGATGTAGCCACCGGGACCGCCGCCGATAACGATGACGTCGAATTGTTTGGTCATGGGAATCCTTGTTAGGTGAATGTGCACGTAGGCCACAGCGAAACGCTGCGTGGCCGCCCGTTGCGGGCATTACCCCACCCCACCGTAGCAGCGCTAGGTATGGATAGGCAAAGCAGCATCCGCAACAACGGCCACACAGTCGCGCAGTGGCTACTGCTCAAATGTCGAACAGCAAGCGCGCCGGATCTTCCAGCGCCTCTTTCATCGCCACCAAGCCCAGCACGGCCTCGCGGCCGTCGATGATGCGGTGGTCGTAGGACATGGCGAAATAGTTCATGGGGCGCACCACCACCTGGCCGTTCTCCACCATCGCGCGGTCCTTGGTGGCGTGCACGCCCAGGATGGCCGACTGCGGCGGGTTGATGATGGGGGTGGACATCATGGAGCCGAAGGTGCCGCCATTCGAGATGGAGAAGGTGCCGCCCGTCATCTCTTCGATACCCAGTTTTCCGTCCTTGGCCTTTTGACCAAACTCGGCGATCTTCTTTTCGATTTCGGCAAAGCTCATCTGGTCGGCGTTGCGCAAAATGGGCACCACCAGGCCGCGCGGTGAACCCACCGCAATGCCGATATCGAAGTAGCCGTGGTAGACGATGTCGTTGGCGTCCACCGAGGCGTTCAAGACCGGGAACTTCTTGAGCGCGTGCACCGCCGCCTTGACAAAGAAGCTCATGAAACCGAGCTTGACGCCGTGCTCCTTCTCAAACCGCTCTTGCATGCGTTTGCGCATCTCCATGACCGGGGCCATGTTGATCTCGTTAAAGGTCGTCAAGATGGCGTTGGTGGACTGGGACTGCAGCAGACGCTCGGCCACCCGCGCCCGCAGGCGGGTCATGGGCACGCGCTGCTCGGGGCGGTCGCCCAAGTTCACGCTGGGCGCTGCAACTTGTGGCAAGGCCTTGGTCGGCACGCCGTTAGGAATCACTGCGGCCGGTGCAGCCTGGGTGGCACCGGCAGCCACTGCGCCCAGCACGTCGCCCTTGGTCACGCGGCCATCCTTGCCGGTGCCAGCGACCGAGCCGGCGGCCAGTTGGTTGTCGGCCATGAGTTTGGCAGCGGCAGGCATGGCAACTCCGGCCTTGCTTTGCGAAACTGGCGCGGCCGAAACAGTGGCCGCCGCAGCAGGCGCTGCAGCCACGGCTGCCGCCGCAGGAGCAACCGCGGCCGACGGTGCAGCCGCCGATTTACCGTCGGTGTCGATGCGGGCAATTAGCTGCTCAGCCAGCACGGTGCCGCCGTCGGCGACCAAGATTTCGGACAACACGCCCGACGCAGGCGCAGGCACTTCGAGCACCACCTTGTCGGTTTCGATTTCAATCAGGGTTTCGTCGGCGGTCACCAGATCGCCGACCTTTTTCTTCCACTGCAACATGGTCGCCTCGGCAACCGACTCTGAGAGCTGCGGGACTTTGACTTCTACGATGGCCATATCAATTCTTTCCGTTCTTACTTAGTGAGCACAAAGCCCTTGAGCTTTCCGAAGGCACCTTCCACGAGCGCTTTTTGCTGCTCTTGGTGCAGGTGCGAGTAACCGACGGCCGGCGATGCCGATGCGGCACGGCCGGCGTAACCCAGGCGCTGGCCTTCGGCCATGTTTTCGTGCAAGTAGTGCTGCACGAAGAACCACGCACCTTGGTTCTGCGGCTCGTCTTGGCACCACACCACCTCGGTGGCGTTGGGGTACTTCTTGAGCTCGCTCGAAAACGCTTTGTGCGGAAACGGGTACAGCTGCTCAACGCGCACGATAGCCACGTCGTCATGGCCTTTCTCTTCGCGCTTCTTGACCAGGTCGTAGTACACCTTGCCAGAGCAGGCAATCACGCGCTTGACCTTGTCCGCCTTGATCTCGCGCTGCTCGGGGATGATGGTCTGGAAGCCGCCTTTGGTGAACTCCGAAAGCGGCGAGGTTGCGTCCTTGTTGCGCAGCAAAGACTTGGGCGACATGATGACCAGCGGCTTGCGCAGGTTGCGCACCATCTGGCGGCGCAGCACGTGGAAGATCTGGCTGGCCGTGGTGGGCTGCACGATTTGCATGTTGGTGTCTGCCGCGAGCTGCATGAAACGCTCCAGACGCGCTGAGCTGTGCTCGGGGCCCTGGCCCTCGTAGCCGTGCGGCAGCATCAGGGTGATGCCGTTGACGCGGCCCCACTTCACCTCGCCCGAGGCAATGAACTGGTCGATCACCACCTGGGCACCGTTGGCAAAGTCGCCAAATTGCGCCTCCCAAACCACCAAGGTGTTGGGGTCGTTGGATGCGTAGCCGTACTCAAATGCCAGCACCGCCTCTTCAGACAAGATGGAGTCGATGACCACGAACGGCGCCTGGTTGTCCGCTACGTTTTGCAGGGGCACGTAGGTGCCGGTGTCCCACTTCTCGCGGTTTTGGTCGTGGATCACGGCATGGCGGTGGGTGAAGGTACCGCGCCCGCTGTCCTCGCCCGACAAGCGCACCGGGTAGCCGCTGGCAACCAAGGATGCAAACGCCATGTGTTCGCCCATGCCCCAGTCCACGGGCATGTCACCGCGGCCCATGGCGGCGCGGTCGTCGAGCACCTTTTTTACCAACGGGTGTGCAGTGACATTGGTCGGGATGGTGGTGATCTTTTCGGCCAAGCGCTTCCACTCGGACATCGGAATGGCGGTGTCGCCCGCGTCCGTCCACTTCTTGCCCAAAAACGGCGCCCAATCCACCGCAAACTTGCTCTTGAAGTTGGTCAGCACCGGGTCTACCGTGTGCTTGCCCGCATCTAGCGCCGCGCGGTAGGCCTTGACCATGTCGTCACCGACCGTCTCGCCCAAACCTTGGTGACTGAGCTTGTCGGCATACAGCTTGCGGGTGCCGGGATGCTGTGCAATTTTCTTGTACATCAGCGGCTGGGTCAGTCCCGGCGTGTCTTGCTCGTTGTGGCCTAGCTTGCGGAAACAAATGATGTCGATCACCACATCTTTGCTAAACGTCATGCGGTACTCCAGCGCCAACTGGGTCGCCAGCACCACCGCCTCGGGGTCGTCGCCGTTGACGTGCAAAACCGGTGCTTCCACCATCTTGACGATGTCGGTGCAGTACACCGACGAGCGCATGTCGCGTGGGTCGGAGGTGGTAAAGCCGATCTGGTTGTTGATGATGATGTGCACCGTGCCGCCCGTGGTGTAGCCACGCGTCTGGGCCAGCGCCAGGGTTTCTTGGTTGACGCCTTGGCCGCCAAAGGCGGAGTCACCGTGCACCAGCACGGGCAGCACCTGGCGACCCTTTTGGTCGCCACGGCGGTCCATGCGGGCGCGCACCGAGCCTTCCACCACCGGGTTGACGATCTCCAAGTGCGACGGATTGAACGCCAGCGACAGGTGCACCGGGCCACCGGGGGTGGACACGTCCGAGCTGAAACCTTGGTGGTACTTCACGTCGCCTGCGGGCAGGTCTTCGGGTGCGGTGTGCTCAAACTCGGCGAACAAATCGGCCGGCATCTTGCGCATGGTGTTTACCAGCACGTTGAGGCGGCCACGGTGGGCCATGCCGATAACGATCTCCTGGACGCCCTTGCTGCCTGCGCTTTGGATGAGTTCTTCCATGGCCGCAATGAAGCTCTCGCCGCCTTCCAAGGAGAAGCGCTTTTGGCCCACGTACTTGGTGTGCAAAAAGCGCTCCAGGCCTTCGGCTGCAGTCAGGCGCTCCAAAATGGCCTTCTTGCGTTCGGCTGTGAAATTGGGCTTGCTGCGAATCGACTCCAGCTTTTGCTGCCACCAGCGCTTTTCGGCCTGCTCGCTGGTGTACATGTACTCGGCGCCCAAGGTGCCGCAGTAGGTTTCGCGCAGCATGTTGAGCAGCTCACGCAGCGACATGCTGTTTTTGCCGAAGAACGTGTTGCTGGTGTCAAACACGGTTTCTTGGTCGGCGTCGGTGAAACCATAAAACGCGGGATCGAGGTCGGGAATTGCCGGGCGCTCGGTGCGCTTCAAGGGGTCCAGGTCGGCCCAGCGCTGGCCCACGTTACGGTACGCTGCAATCAGCTGCTGCACCGCCGTGCGCTTGCGGCCCATTTCGGCGTCCGCGCTGGCCATGACGACCTTGGTGCCGCCCGCCTTGGCGCGTTCCGCAAACGCATTGATGACCGGCATGTGGGGCACGTCTTTGGCGTTGGAGCCATCGAGCGCAGGCACGTGCTGCAGGGCATCAAAGTACTCGCGCCAGGAATCGGGGACGCTACCGGGGTTGGCCAGGTAGTTCTCGTACATCTCTTCGACGTACGGGGCATTGCCACCAAACAGGTAGGTGTTGTTTTGGTACGCCTGGTACACAGACGACGCTGAATCACTCATATTGCGCTGACCTCCGTTCCCCTTGAGGGAACATTAGCTGGTTAAAGCTTGGTTAATTAACCTTCCGCGACACGGCTGAACCGATTGGCGGATGCGACTGTGGCATGGGAAGGGCCTTCATTGCGGATCGGATTGTGCCACTGAAACGTGGGCAAACACCACGCAGTGCAGGCTGTACTGTTGACCGTGGCGCAGCCCCCGACACTACAGGGACACCAAATCCCGGATTTGTTGCAAAGCTGCGGGGTCTTCCATGGTGGTCAGGTCGCCCGGATCGCGCCCCTCGCACACCGCCTGGATGGCACGCCGCAGCAGCTTACCGCTGCGGGTTTTGGGCAGCACGGTCACAAAACGCACACGGGCCGGGCGGCCCACGGCGCCGATGGAATGGTCCACCACCTTCATTATTTCGCCCTCGAGCTTGAAGCGGGCTGCGTCATCGACCAAACCGCTGGCGTCCTTGACCACGGCAAACGCCATGGCCACCTGGCCCTTGAGTTGGTCGGCCACGCCAACCACTGCAACCTCCGAAATGTTAGGGTGGCTGGAGATGCTTTCCTCAATCTCGCGGGTGCCCAGGCGGTGACCAGCAACATTGATCACATCGTCGGTGCGCCCCAAAATGAAGAAGTAGCCGTCGGCATCGCGCACGCCCCAGTCAAAGGTGCTGTAGATGAGCTTGCCGGGGATGCTTTTCCAGTAAGTTTTGACGAAGCGATCGTCGTCACGCCAAACCGTTTGCATGCAGCCTGGTGGCAGCGGACCTTCGATGGCGACCACACCCTTCTGGTTGGCGCCGGTCAACTCGTCTCCGGTGTTTTCGTCCAACAGTTTCACGTCGTAGCCGTACATGGCGACGCCGGGGCTGCCAAACTTGCTGGGGGCCTTCTCCACGCCGTTGGCGATGCTGAGAATGGGCCAGCCAGTTTCGGTCTGCCAGTAGTT
>JBIIZY010000156.1:0-6825 GCA_044346035.1 Rhodoferax sp.
GCCGTGGTGCACCAATCCTGAGCAAGTGCCTTTACGGTCAGCACATTCTCCACCGCACAATCCGCCCATGGAAAACACACAAAACCTCTCTGAAGCCCGACTCGCCAACGCCTGGGCCGATCTGCACGCACACGCCGACCGTGGTCATGCGCTGGAATCGGATGCCTACCGCCTGGCCTTTGCCGACCCCGAGTTTTTGCTGCGCCGCGAAACCCGCGGAATTCGCATCCAGCTCGAAATGCTCAAGCCCGACTTGGACCAAGCAGAGCAAGGCATAGAACACACCGTAGTGGTGTTTGGCAGCGCCCGCTTTCTATCACCCGAGCAGGCGCAAGACGCTTTGGCAAGCGCCCACGCGTCGGGCGATGTGCAGGAACTTGCGCTAGCCCAGCGCCACGTGCGCAATGCGGTGCATTACGAAAATGCCCGCTTGTTTGCGCGGCTGGTAGCTGGCTACAGTGCCCGACGGCCGCCGAAGGAACGTCTGTTCATTTGCACTGGCGGGGGCCCGGGCATCATGGAGGCGGCCAACCGGGGTGCCTTCGAGTTGGGCGCGCCCACGCCAGGACTCAATATCACCTTGCCCCACGAACAGCGTGCCAACCCGTATGTCACGCCGTCACTGAGCTTCAAGTTCCACTATTTTGCGATCCGCAAAATGCACTTCATGATGCGGGCCAAGGCATTGGTAGCGTTTCCCGGAGGTTTCGGCACACTCGACGAGCTGTTTGAAGTCATCACCCTGGTGCAAACCCAAAAGGCCAAACCGGTACCTATCATTCTCTTTGGGACCGCATACTGGAAGCGATTGATCCACTTTGAAGTGCTGGTCGAAGAAGGCGCCATTTCACCCCAGGACCTGGACTTGCTGCACTACACCGACAGTCCACAAGATGCGTGGCGCTTCATTCAGAACTTCTACCAACTGCCCGAAGACTGAGGCGGCCACGCGGTGTATGCCGCGTGGCATTCAAAGGCCAAAGCGCAGAGCACTACCTCAAGGCCTGATTTTCCAAGCCAGGCGCGCACCCAAACCGACTGCGGCACCCACCGTCCAGAAGACCACGGTCACACCCACCACCGTGCCTGCCGTGCCGAAGAGCACCGGCATCACGACGCTGGAGAGGTTGATACTCATCAACCGCAGGCCCAGCGCCTGCCCGTGCTGCGCATGCGGCGTGATCTGGTGCAAAGTACTCATCACCATGGGCTGCACCGAGCCCAGCGCCAAGCCCAACACCACCGAGCACAGCCCCATGGTCCAGGCCGAAGGCATCAGCGGGTACACCGAAAACACGGCAGCGGTAACGGCCATAGCCACCGACAGCACCACCCACTCGCGCAAATGGGCCGCAACCATTGGCATCACCAGGCGCACGCCGGCAGCGGCCATGGCGAAGCTGCCCAGCACCGTACCAATGACCGAAGCGCTGTACGCCCGCTCGTGGCCCAGCACCGGAACCACAAAGGTGTGCACATCCCAACACGAGGCAAGCAACCAGTTGACCACCAGCAAGCGCCGCATCTGCCGCTGCTTGAGCAAATCGAGCACCTGACGCAGGGCAGTGCCTGGCTGCACGGGCGCGGGTGGAAGTTCCTGCGCATGGCGAATCCAAAACCAAGTCATCAAGGGAAACAGGGCCAGTAGAGCAAACGCCGCGCGGTAGCCATTGGTGTCCCCGGCTGCGCCTCCCATCCACACGCCCACGTGGTCAATCACCAGCCCGGCTAACACGGGGCCAATGAAGTTCGACACCGCCGGGCCAATGGCCAGCCAACTGAACACCCGCTTGAGTTCGAGCGGATCCCGGGCCGCGCGTCCGACCTGGCGTTGCAGCGCAATCGAGGCCGCGCCGGTGGCGCCACCCATGAGCAAGGCGCTGACACATAGCACCTCAAAATGCGGCCACAGCGCCGCCAGGACAGCGCCCAACACCGCGGCCACGACGGACCAGCCCACCGGGCGCTTGAGTCCATGGCGGTCGGCGAACCGCCCTGCGGGTATGGCCAGAAACACCTGGGTCAATGAAAACAAAGCGAGCAACAGGCCGACCGACAGCGCACTGTGCCCCTGGCTGAGCGCCAGCAGGGGCGCTGCCATGCGCATGCCGGTCATGGCGGCATGCACGCACACCTGCCCTAGTACCAAGCGCACCAGCGGCCAGGCGCCGGGGCCCGCGTCAGGGTGCGCCTCTGTCATGCGCCCGTGCTGCCGTCGCTGTCGAGGTCCCGGTCCACGGCAATCAGCTGCTGCGCCGGGCCATCGGGCAGTGCCTCCACATTTTTCAAAGCGCGGCCCATAGCTCTACTGCGCACTTCGGCGTTGTCCAGCGTTTTGAGCACCGACTCGGTTTGCGACTTCACTTTGGCCAGCACGTCGCCGAACTTGCCAAACTCCGTCTTCACCGCCCCCAGCACCTGCCACACCTCGCTGCTGCGCTTCTCAAGCGCAAGCGTCCGAAAACCCATTTGCAAGGAACTCAGCATGGCCAGCAGGGTGGTGGGGCCCGCAAGGGTGACGCGGTGGTCGCGCTGCAAGTGTTCCATCAATCCGGGACGGCGCAGCACTTCAGCGTACAGGCCCTCGGTTGGCAAAAACAAAATGGCGAAGTCGGTGGTGTGCGGTGGTTCCACATATTTTTCGGCGATGGATTTCGCCTCCAGCCTGATGCGCATTTCAAGCGCCTTGGCGGCTGCTTCGGAAGCCGGCCCGTCCGCCCTGCCCTGCGCGTCTAGCAGGCGTTCGTAGTCCTCATTGGGAAACTTGGCATCGATGGGCAACCACAGCGGCGCACCGCTTTCAGAACGGCCCGGCAGCTTGATGGCGAAATCGACCACATTTTTGCTGCCTGGCCGGGTGGCCACTTGCGCTGCGTACTGGTCTGGCACGAACACCTGCTCCAACAATGAAGCCAACTGCGCCTCGCCAAACATGCCCCGTGTCTTGACGTTGGTCAGCAGGTGCTTGAGGTCGCCAACGCCCTGTGCCAGGGTTTGCATCTCGCCCAAGCCTTTGTGGACTTGCTCCAGCCGCTCAGCCACTTGTTTGAAGCTTTCGCCCAGTCGCGCTTGCAAGGTGGACTGCAGCTTCTCGTCGACGGTGGCGCGCATTTCGTCAAGCTTTGCGGCATTGGTGCTTTGCAGCTGGGTGAGCTGCGCTTCCAAGGTCTGCCGAATCTCGGCCATCCGCCGCGCGTTGGACTCAGAAACCTGGCCCAGTTGCACGCTCAAGGTGTCGGACACCGATTTCTGCAGCAGCGCCAATTGCTGGCCAAATGCGTCTATCTGCGCGTTTTGCGTGCGGGTGGCCTCGGCGCTTTGTTGGACCAACGTTTGCTGGAAGGTGGCGAGGTACTGCGTCAGCTCCTGGCGCAGGTTGCGTGAGGAATCACCAATGTCCTGGCGTAGCACCCGCTCGGTGTGCTCGGCGCTGAGCTTGATTTGACCCAGAACAAGCTGCTGCTGCGCCTCACGCTCGACCTGCCGGGCTGCCTCTTGGGCTTGCAGCGCTTCTGCCGTAGCGCCACCCGTGCGCACGCGCAACAGCAGCGCGAGTGCTGCAGCAGTGTTAACCACCACCAAGGCCAGCAAGGCCCACGCGAGCAGATCGCTCATACCTGCCGCACCGGCGTGTTCAAGGGCGTGCGGGCTTGCCCATGAACCAAGTAGCCGATGAGGTTGTCCACCGCCAATGCGGCCATCGCGCGTCGGGTGCCGTCGGTCGCACTGGCAATGTGTGGAGTCAGCACCACGTTGGGAACTTTGAGCAAATTGGGATGGACCGTGGGCTCACCCTCAAAAACGTCGAGCCCGGCTGCCGCAATTTGGCGCTTGTGCAACGCGTCAGCCAGCGCCGCATCGTCCACGATGCCTCCCCGCGCGATATTGACCAGGGTGGCCGTGGGCTTCATGCGCGCCAACTCAGGCGCACCGATCGTGTGGTGCGCTTGCGCCGAGTAAGGCAGCACCAACATCACGTGGTCAGCAGTACGCAAGAGTGTGTCTTTGTCCAAGTAACGGGCCTGGCATTGCGCCTCGGTGGCGGGGTCCAATCGCGAACGGTTGTGGTAGACCACCTGCATGCCAAACCCGAAGGCTGCGCGCTTGGCAATGGCCTGGCCAATGCGCCCCATACCGATGATCCCCAGCCTGCTGCCATGGACCTCGGCACCCGCGAACATGTCGTAGCGCCAGCGGTTCCACTGGCCCGCGCGCAAAAAATGCTCGCTTTCCGTCACCCGGCGGGCCGTGGCCAAGAGCAATGCGAAGCCGAAGTCGGCTGTGGTTTCGGTCAGCACGTCGGGTGCGTTGGTGCCCAACACGCCTGCGGCTGTCATGGCGGGCAGGTCGAAGTTGTTGTAGCCCACGGTCATGTTGGCGCAAATTTTGAGGTCGGGACAATGCGCGAGTAACTCTGCGTGCACTTTTTCGGTACCGGTCATGAACGCGCCCGCTTTGCCCTGCAGGCGTTGCCCCAACTCCTGCGGCGACCACAGAACATCGTCCTGGTTGGCCTCCACCTCGAAGTGCATTTGCAGTTGCGAGATCACCTCAGGAAAAATGGCGCGGGTCACCAGCACGGATGGCCGTGCAGGCTGATGGTTGATTGATGTGGGATGGGTCATGGTGAAAGTGTTTCGTTGGCGCCCGCCAGCTGGCGCAGCGCGCTGCTCAACTGGGTTGGGCAATATCAAACACCTGGCGCAGATAGGCCAGGTACTTTTCATCCTCGCACATGTTCTTGGATGGGGTGTCCGATAGCTTGGCCACAGGCTGGCCGTTGCAACGCACCATCTTGATCACAATTTGCAAGGGCTCGTACCCCAGGTCGTTGGTCAGGTTGGTACCGATACCAAAGGCCAGTCGGCACCGGTCTTTGAAACGCTGGTAGAGCTCCACCGTGCGCGGCACCGTCAGCCCGTCGCTGAAGATCAAGGTCTTGGTCAGCGGGTCGACCCGGTTGTGCAGGTAGTGTTCCAGCATGCGTTCGCCCCATTCGAAGGGGTCGCCACTGTCGTGGCGCGCTCCATCGAAGAGCTTGCAGAAATACATATCGAAGTCACGCAGGAAAGCGCTCATGCCGTACACGTCGCTTAGCGCGATACCCAAGTCGCCGCGGTACTCCCGCGCCCAGGACTCAAAGGCAAAGGTTTGGCTGTCGCGCAACCGGGGCCCTAGCGCCTGGCTGGCCTGCAAGTACTCATGCGCCATCGTGCCCAATGGCGTCAGGCCCAACTTCATCGCCAGCCACACGTTGCTGGTGCCAGCCAACTGACCCGGCGCGGCCTGGCCTGCACCAGGGCTGTGCGAAGTTCCCAGCCGCGCCGACAGCACGCGAACCACCTCTTCATGCCAAGCCCGCGAAAAGCGCCGGCGGGTACCGTAGTCTGCTATCTTCAGCTCGCCCAACCCGTCCGAGCGCAGTTGCCCAATCTTGGTATCTAGGCGTTTTCGCCCTTCGACAAAGTCCGGCACAGACTGCGTATTACGAAAATACACCTCATTGACAATGGCGAGCACCGGGATCTCAAACAAGATCGTGTGCAACCACGGGCCCACGATGGTGACGTCGATCTCACCATGGGGCAACGCCGTAATGCGGATGTACTTTTCGTTGAGCTTGAACAGCCCCAAAAAATCCACAAAGTCACTTTTGATGAACCGCAGGGAGCGCAGGTAGGCAAGCTCGCTTTCCTGGAAGTGCAGGTTGCACAGCGAACGCACTTCCTCTCGAATTTCGTCCACATGCGCCGCCAGGTTGACTCCGACATTGCGGCACTTGAACCGGTACTCCACCTGCGCACCAGGGAACTGGTGGAGCACCACCTGCATCATGGTGAACTTGTACAGGTCTGTGTCCAGCAGACTGGTGATGATCATGGTGGTGTAGTTTGGGCGGTCGGTCCGACGATCAGTGTACCGACAGGATCGCGTGAATTCGCTCTCATTCAAGCCAGGTCGTAAAGTCTTGCACCGCCACCCGCGGCGTGCGAAAGGTGTTGACCAAGGCGCTGGTATCGGCGTAGCCGAGCGACATGCCGCAGACCAACATTTCATTGGGCTGGGCCCCAATGTGCGGCAAGATGATTTTGGAGAAGCCATTCCAAGCGGCTTGCGGACAGGTGTGCAAACCGCGACCGCGGGCGGCGACCATGATGCTCTGCAAGAACGCACCATAGTCCACCAAGGAACCCCGTCCCATCACCCGGTCTACGGTAAACATGAGTCCAACCGGCGCATCAAAAAAGCGGAAGTTTCTCTGCTGCTGGGCGTGCATCTTGTCCTTGTCCGTCTTGCCAATCCCCAAAAGACCGTACAAGCCCCAACCGTTCTCGCGCCTGCGGTCAATATACGGACTGACCCACTTTTGTGGGTAATAGTCGTACTCCTCGACGTACTGGGCTGCGACGGCCGGATCGTCCCGCATTGCGTCATGCGCCGCACAAACCCGCTCCACCAAGCTGTCGCGACTAGCACCTGTGAGCACATAAACCCGCCATGGCTGGCAGTTCGTACCCGAAGGTGCGCGGCTGGCGACAGCCAAAATTTGCTCCAACACCGCGCGCTCTACCGGCTCGGCGGTGAAGGCGCGGGTGGACATGCGGGACTCAATGGCGGCGTCAACCGGCGAAGCATGCATAAAAATGTCTCCAGAGAATGGGTGGGCGGCGCAGCAAGCATCGCCGCAAAGGCTGAAAGCGCCCGATTCTGCCAGCCAAGCCCAGGCCCCAGTCGCGCGCCAAGCAGGCGCCATTCATAGCCCGCACGTAATCCCAAGCGCTGCAGGCTGCCGCGCCGGAACTAGGTGCGTTCATCTAGTTTGAC